>NZ_JBEYTJ010000022.1:0-172077 GCF_040642995.1 Nonomuraea sp. NPDC047529
TGCTTTGGCGGTGGGCGTCACGACCGGCAGGGTGGCCAGCGAGGCCGTCAGCTTCTGCCAGACCAGCAGGTAGCCGACCTCGGGGAACAGGCACATCGCCAACAGGAAGTAGACCCCGACACGCGAGGGCAGAGCGCGCAGACGGCGTTGCACGTTGCAGGTCTCCTCAAGGACCGCGTCGACGAGCTCGAACGGTATGAGCGCGGTCAGCTCACCCAAATGCCCGGGAGCGAACAACCGCCCGGCTGCCGAGCGGGGCGAAGATCCCGTCTCGACAGCACGGGAAACAGCAGAGCTGGCATACTCGGCAATCAACGGAGATCCGGTTCTTCGACGGCTGGTTGTGGAAGATCACCGTTCTACTGGATCTCCGTTCCCACGTCCTGAGAACTCGCGCGTTTGACAACACCACGACGACCTTAACTACCTGGCCTTGGGGCTTCCCCCTCGAACGTGGACGCCGATTTCAGGCGGCAGACTTCAGGCTATCTGTCGTCTTCTCGTAGTCGATCGGACTGAGCTGGCCGAGGCGGGAGTGCCGCCGGACCGTGTTGTAGCGGGTGATCCAGCGAAAGACGGCCAGGCGGGCGGTGCGGGGGTCGGGCCAGTGGTGCGCGCCCTGCAGCGTCTCGCGTTTCAGACTGGCATTGAAGGACTCGGCCGCCGCGTTGTCGGCGCTGGTGCCGACCGCGCCGCGCGAGCGGATGACACCGAGCCGGCGGCAAGCCCGCGCGAACTCCCGCGAGCAGTACTGCGCCCCGTTGTCGGTGTGAAACACCGCGCCATCCAGGCCGCCGCCGCGGGTGTGCGCCGCGGCCTGCAGCGCGTCGACGACGAGCTCGATGCGCATGTGATCAGCGATCGACCAGCCTGCCAGCCGACGCGAACACAGATCCACGACCGTGGCCAGGTAGAGGAACCGGCCACCGCTGACGGGCAGGTAGGTGATGTCGCCGACGTAGCGGGTGTTGGGCCGCTCGGCGGTGAAGTCACGCTGGAGCAGGTCCGGCACCGGTGCCGCGTCCGGTTCCGGGATGGTGGTGCGGACCTTCTTCCGTAGCCGTAGCCCGGTGATGCCGTGCTCGCGCATCACCCGTTCCACCCGCTTGTGGTTGACCACGACCCCGGCCGCGCGCAGTTCAGCCGTCATCCGGGGCGAGCCGTAGGTGCCGTCATGCTCGACATGGATCCGCCGCACCTGCCCGGCCAGTTGCTCATCGGCCTGGCGGCGGGCCAGCCGCGCCGCGGCGCCCTTCAACCACCGGTAGAACCCCGAGCGTGACACCTGCAGCACCCGGCACAACCGCTTCACCCCGTAGAGCGCCTTGTGATCCTCAACAAACTGGAAGCGGTTCACCAGTTTGTCTCGTTCGCGAAAAGTTTGGCCGCCTTGCGCAGGATGTCCCGCTCTTGCTCCAGCTCCCGGATCCGCGCCTTGAGCTGCTTGTTCTCCTCTTCCAGCACGTCGTCCGAGGGTAGGTGCCCGGCCGAGGTGTCCTTGCCGGGTCCGACCCGGCTGGCCGCTCGTTGCCCGCTTTCACCCCGAGCCTGCGCGGCGCGTACCCACACCCGCAGCGTCTCACGGCTGACCCCGAGATCTCGCGCGATCGACGTGATCGTCCGGTCCGGCCTCGACAGTACCAACGCCACCGCGTCGGCCTTGAACTCGGGCGGGTAGTTCTTCATCACCATCAGGGACATCTCTTCCCCTGGACCTCAAGATCCAGTCTCCAAGGTGTCCACGCTCAAGGGGAAAGGCCCGTCATTGCCAGGGCCCTCGGCTTCCACGACAAACCCACCACCCGAGTCGCCGCTGACGCAGGCGGAACCTGGAACCGCCACGCCCCGAATGACCACTCACAGTGAACGAGATCAGCGTGACCGGCTCGAATACAGACCACTTGATCAACGACTTCTACCAGTCTCGACCCCGGTGGTGCCGCATCACCAGGGTCGGCAGATCCGGCTGGGCGACCCCGAGCACGCCCCCGCCCACGACCGCGCCCTGGCCGCGGGGCCCATGGCAGGGCCCCGGCTGTCCCGTCTGCCACCGTCCCCAAAGACGCCAAGGATCCGCTGAGCATCGGACTGCAGGCCCGCAGCCGCCTGCCGGCCGTAGCGCTGGACCGGGGACGTCCCCGTCTGGGCAAGCTGAGGAATCTCGCCGCCCGGCTGAAGGTGATCGGGTTGCCCGCGGAGGATTAGCCGTGACGCAGGAGCAGCACTCCGCACTTACGGTACTCGGCGGCGCTCAGGGCGGTCTCGTTGATGTCGGCGAGGGTGACCGCGGCGCCGGACTCGGCGAAGGCGCGGGCGGCTCGATCAAGGCCGTGTGAAGCTTGTCCATCGTGGGCGTAGGGTGGCCCGATGCCCGGATCCTTGCGTGCGGCCGTGCTGGCAGTAGTGTCGATCCTCCTCTGCGGCTGCTCGGCCACGCCGGCGGCGGCCCCACCGTCCCCGACCGCACTGGCCAAGCCGACATCCACCCCCATCTGTGACGGCCAGCTGCCGCCCACGGGGCCGGAGAAGACCGCCTACACCGATCACATCGATGACTGGCAGCTCACCAAGGCCGTCAAGGACGGGTTTCCCGACGACCTGGCGGTCAAGCGGGACGGGACGGTATGGGTGGTCGGCACGGCCGAGGTGCCGGTAAAGCCCCATCTGGACAAGGAGCAGGGGTGCCTGATCACGACCGACACCGAGCGCCGGGGGAAGGTGTGGCGGTACGACGCGGGTACGTGGCGTGTGGTCGCTCCGCCGCGGAGGTGCTCGGACCACCTGTCCAAGGTCGACGTGACCGAGGACGGCAGCCTGTGGGTGTACGGCAAGCGACTGGAGAAGGATGACCAGGTGTCCTGCGTGGCTCGATGGAACGGCAGCGGATGGGAGGCGCGGACCGTCCGAACGGAGGACCCGGCGGAGGAGACCAAGGCGCTGACCGTCAGCGGCACCGATCCGTGGTTCATCGACTCCCGGGGGAGAACCGTTCGGCTGACCAAGGGGAAGCTCTCCGCTCACACACCGGTGGCGGAGGCTGACGTGCTCGCGCGAGGGCAGGGAGGCGCGCTCTGGGCGGCGGGAGTCCAGGGTGCACATCGCATCCAGCTCGCACGATGGAATCGCGGGCGGTGGCAGCGCGTTCCCGACCTGGCGCTGCCCCATCCGAAGGGGGAGCCGAGGGCCTGGCTCGCCTGCGACAGCATGGTCGCGACCGGGCCTGATGACGTCTGGGTGGCCGCCTCCTGGACCTGGTACGCGAGCGACGAGTCGGAGCCCGGGCGGCAGGTCCTGGCCCATTGGAACGGCTCGGCCTGGTCATGGCACACGGGCAGGGTGGCACTGCCGGACAGAGAGGCCGACCTCGCCCCGGATGGGCAGGGTGGCGTCTGGCTCACCTCCCTCGACGACACCGCCCTCGAACACGTCACCGGCCGGCGTCACGAGCCGATCAAGCTACCCGATACGGAGGAGGATTTCGGGCTGGGCATGCGGCTGTCCCAGCGTCCCGGCACCCACGAGGTCTGGGTGCTGAGCCAGGGGAACCTCTGGGTCACTCGAAGGGACGCCGGCTAGCGAACGGCCTACTTGGCGGCCGAGGTTGCCCAGCGCCTGACCTTCGCCGTGCCGGTCGTCCAGCTCCGGGCGGCGTTCAGCGCGATGCCCGTGACAGTGAGCATGTCGCCGAGGTGTCGACGCCAGGCCCCATACACCTGGAAGCACTCCACCAGGGTGTGATGACGGCGCGGAGACGACCAGTCTGGTGGGCGTGTGGCGGCGACCAGGTTTGAGGCGTTCCGTGTCGAACCAAGCCGGCGCGGCAGCTCGGTCGACGAACACCTCGGGCGTCTCCTGGCCGGGAAGCGCCCGCAGCCAAGCGGGAGCCGCGTACGCCGCGGGTAGTACGCGAAAAGCCGGTCCAGCGCCACCTCCCGCCCATCGTCAAGGGGTCCCGGTAGCAATGGAGCAGAATCCAACGGTGTTGCTGCTGACCTGCGGGAACTCCTTGAGAAACACCATCGCGGGACGGCTGCCCCGGAGCCCGTCGATGCAGGCCAGGCGCATATCCGTTGGATCTTCCGCTCAGCGGGGCACGTGCTGACCACGGGCTTGTCAGCAGCCCTCCAGGACTCTCCCCGCCGGGAGGCGCATGGCCGGCGTCGCGGACTTGCCTTTGGTTGGAGTAGGTGCGTCCTGCACCCCGGCCCATGCCGTAGGCGTTCTGCGGCACGAACCTGACCGGGTCGGGCAGATGGAGGGCCCCATGGTCGGGGTGGGACAGCAGGGGCCCAGTGGTGGTTGTCGGGCAGGTCGCCCTTGCCGTCATGCGGGGCGGTGGTCGCGATCGCGTACACCTCGCCGCCCAGGAGCCGGCCAGGACGGACCGTGGCCACCCCCGTCGCGGCGGCCGAGCCCCATGGGGGTGGCCGCCAGGTAAGACAGACGTGACATTTCATGCGGGCGGCGCTTCAATGGCTCGATTATGGACGATGCCGAAATGGCGGTGGAGCGGGTGGTCTCGCCCGTCCTCGTCGGCCGGGACGCGGAGCTGCGGCGGCTGCGGGCGGCGGTGCGGCGTCCCCCGGCCGTCGTCATGATCGAGGGCGAGGCCGGCATCGGCAAGACGCGGCTGGTCAGCGAACTGGCCGCCGCGCTGCGTGACCGGCCGCCGCCCGTCGCCGAGCCGCCTGATCGGCCGCCGCTCGTCGGTGGGTGCCCGCAGATTCGGGAGCCGTTCCCGCTCGGGCCCGTCATCGAGGCGCTGCGCGGCGCGGCCGGGAGGTTGCCCGAGGGCGGCCTGTCGCCGGTGACCGGCGCGCTGCGCCCGCTGCTGCCCGAGCTCGCCGCCGTCCTCCCGGCCGAGCCCGGCCCGCTGGACGACCCCGCCGGGCTGCGGCATCGCGTGTTCCGCGGGCTCGCGGAGCTGCTCGCCGCGCTCGGCCGGGCCGTCCTGGTGCTGGAGGATCTGCACTGGGCCGACGAGCAGACGGTCGAGTTCCTCGGCTACCTGCTCGCCGACCCGCCGCCCGGGCTCGTCCTCGTGCTCACGTTCCGCGGGGAGGAGGCTGGTCCCGGGCTGCGGGCGCTCACCGCGCGGTTACGTCCTGAGCTCGCCCATGCCCACCTCGTGCTGGCCCCGCTGGACGCCGCCCGGACGAACGAGCTGACGGCCTCGATCCTGGGCACCGCGCAGGTGTCGGACGAGTTCGCCGCCTACCTGTGCGAGCGTACGTCGGGCCTGCCGTACGCCATCCAGGAGCTGGTCGCGCTGCTGCGGGCCCGCGGCGTCCTGGTCCAGCGCGGTACCAGGTGGGCGCGCAAGACGCTCGACGAGCTGGGCGTACCGGCCGGGGTGCGCGACTCCGTACTGGAACGGGTGCGCGGCCTGAGCGCGAACGCGCAGGCGGTGGCGGAGGCCGCGGCGGTGCTGCGGGTGGCCGTGCCGGTGCCCGATCTCGTGGCCACCTGCCGCGTACCGGAGCAGGACGCCCACGAGGGCCTGGACGAGCTCCTCGACCGCGGCCTGTTCGCCGAGCACGCCGGTACGGCGGGCTTCAGGCACGCGCTGGCCGTCCAGGCGGTGTACGGGAGCATCCCGCTGCCCAGACGCCAGGACCTGCACGTCCGCGCGGCCAAGGCGGTGGCGCGGCAAAATCCCACGCCGCTCGGCCAGATCGCCCACCACCACCGTCACGCCGGTCAGCACGACGCGTGGGTGGACGCCGCGGAGGAGGCGGCCGACCGGGCCGTGGCCCTCGCCAACGACGCGGAGGCCGAACGCCTGCTGGAGGCGGTCCTTCGGCACGCGCCCCTCGCCCCGGAACGCGAGGGCAGGCTGGCGGCGAAACTGGGCTGGGCGGGCGGTTACGCGCTGGGCGCCGACGAGCTCATCGGCCTGCTGCGCGCCGCCGCCGCCCGCCAGCCGCCCGGACCGGTGCGCGGCGAGCTGAACTACCTCATCGGGCTGAAGCTGGAGGCCGGGGGCGCCGCGCCGGAGCTCATCCGCGGGGCCATGATCGAGGCGGTCGCCGATCTCGCCGACCGCCCGGTGCTGGCCGCGTACGCGATGGTGGGCCTGGGCATGCCGAGAACGCCCGGTGTCCCGCTCGCCGAGCACCTGCGCTGGCTCGACCTGGCGCTCGAACGGCTGCCCGTGATCGCGGAGCCCGAGCGGCGCATCTCCGTGCTCGGCAAGGTCGCCATGGTGCTGACCCTCGTCGGCGACCCGCGCGGGGCGAGCCTGACCGGGCAGGTCGTGGCGCGGACCGGCGGCCGTCCGACGAACCGGTGGGAGGTGGTGGCCTACGACTCGATCGGTGAGGTCGCCTGCCTGGCCGGGCATCACGACACCGCGTACCGCCTGCTGGACGCCGCGCTGGCCGAGGCGGCCGAGCACGATGTCACCGGCCTGATCGAGTCCAGGTGCCGGTTGAACCTGGCGACTCTGGCGTACTGCCGGGGTTCCTGGGACGGCGTGGCGGACGAGCTCGAAGCGTTGCGGGTGCGTTTCGCCGACCTGCCCAGTTTCCGCCTCACCGCGGACACCGTGTCCGGCTGCCTGGCCCTCGCGCGCGGGCGGGCCGACGCCGCGCGGCTCGACGACCTGGTGCGCGCGAACCTGGAGACGGGCGCGGCCGACGTGCTCGCGCTGCCGGTGAGCGCGCTGCTGCGGCTGGCCGTCGCACAGGACCGGGCCGGGGAGGCCGTGGCGCGTACCGGCGAGGCGTTCTCGTTGTGGGCGGCCAAGGGGTTGTGGCCGGTGGGTGTTCGGGCGGTTCCCGCGCTGGTCGAAGCCCTGGTGGGGCTCGGCAGGGTCGAGGAGGCCGGGGAGCTGGTGTCACGTCTCGAAGGCGAGCTCGCCGCGCTGGACGCGCCGCTCGCGCGGGCGGCGCTCGGCCATGCGCGGGGCTTCCTGTCCGCCGACGCCGTGCGCTTCATGGACGCGGCGGCGTCGTACGAACGGCTGGGGGCGCCGTACGAGGCGGCGCAGGCGCGCGAGCACGCGGCCGGGCTGCTGCTCACCGCCGGTGACGAGCGGGGGGCGTCGATGCTGGAGGCCGCCCTGCACGCGTACGGCGGGCTCGGCGCCGCCTGGGATCTCGACCGGGCGGGCCGGCTGAGCAGGCGCTGGGGCCTGCCCGTACCGGCCCGGCATCGCGGCGGCCCGCGCGGTTACGGGTCCGCGCTCTCCCCCAGGGAGGACGCGGTGGCCAGGCTGGCCGCCACCGGCCTGACCAACAAGGAGATCGCCAAGGAGCTGTTCCTGTCGGCCAAGACCGTGGACAAGCACCTGGGGTCGGCCATGCGCAAGCTGGGCCTGCGCTCCCGCGCGGGGCTGGCGCACCGCCTCGACGCCTGACTATTGGGGTGTTTGCCCCATAGGTAGCCATCTGTCGCTCCTGTGACGCTAGGCGCATGCCCGAAGAGCCCGATCCGAAGGACGAGCAGGACACACCCGAGCCCGAGGCCGACCCCGAGGCCGAACTCGAAGAGGGCTGGGTCGACGCATGAGGAGAGAGGCAGAACCCCCGATGCCAACCACCAGAAGGCGGCCGTGGCCGCGCGTGTTAGCGGGCGCGGCCGTAACGGCACTGGCCGCGGGCCTGCTCACCCCGGCGACGGCCCTCGCCGCGCCCGACGAGGGCGACACCGGCGTCGTCACGCTCCCCGGCGCCGCCGGCGGCGAATGGAACCTCACCCTGATCACCGGCGACACCGTCCGCCTCGCCAGGGACGGCGACGGACGCTACACCGCGACCCCCGAGGCCGTCCGCCGCCCCGACGGTCACACCCCGTTGTTCCGCAGCGAGGCCGGCCCGGAGGGGATATTCGTGATCCCGGACGACGCCCAGCCCGCCCTCGACGCGGGTGTCCTGGACCTCAAGCTGTTCGACGTCCGCTACCTGGCCGAGAACGGCTACGCCGACGGCACGGCCGACCGCCTACCGCTGATCGTCCAGTACCAGGGCACCCAGAAGAGCACCGCCCGCGCCCTGCCCGACAGCACCGCCACCCGGTCGCTGCCGAGCATCCACGGCGCCGCGCTCACGGTCGACAAGGCGAAGGCGGACGAGTTCTGGGCCACCCTGCGCGACTCGGCCAATGGCAGGACGAAGCTGGCCGGCGGCGTCGGCAAGGTCTGGCTGGACGCCAAGGTCAAGGCGGACCTGGCCGAGAGCGTGCCGCTGATCGGCGCCCCCGAGGCGTGGAAGGCCGGCTTCGACGGCTCCGGCACGACGGTCGCCGTGCTGGACACCGGCGTCGACGCCACCCACCCCGACCTGGCCGGCCGGATCGCCGACAGCCGCAGCTTCGTCGAGGGCCAGGAGGTGACCGACCACCACGGCCACGGCACCCACGTCGCCGCGACCGTGGGGGGCTCGGGCTCGGGCGCGGACGGCACGCGCAAGGGCGTCGCCCCCGGCGCCAGGCTCGTCATCGGCAAGGTGCTGGGCGACTCGGGCTCGGGCGACACCTCCGACATCATCGCCGGCATGGAGTGGGCCGCCACCGAGGAGAAGGCGAAGATCGTCTCGATGAGCCTCGGCGGCAACCCCACCGACGGCACCGACCCGCTGTCCCAGTCCGTCAACGACCTGAGCGCCTCGACGGGCGCGCTGTTCGTGGTCGCCGCGGGCAACGACGGCCCCGGCAAGGAGACGATCGGCGCGCCCGGCGCCGCCGCGTCCGCGCTGACGGTCGCCGCCACCGACAAGTCCGACCGGCTCGCGAGCTTCTCCAGCCGCGGGCCGAGGGCCGTGGACGGCGCGCTCAAGCCGGACATCGCCGCCCCGGGCGTGGGCATCGTCGCCGCCCGCGCCGCCGGAACCTCGCTGGGCAGCCCGGTCGACGCCCTCTACACCAGCCTGAACGGCACCTCGATGGCGACCCCGCACGTCGCGGGCGCGGCCGCGCTGCTGGCCCAGGAACATCCGTCCTGGGACGGCCGGCGGCTCAAGGCGGCGCTGATGTCGACCGCCAAGGACGCCGGATACTCCGCCTACGAGCAGGGCGCCGGCCGCGTCGACGTGGCCAGGGCCGTCTCCCAGGCCGTCGTCTCCACCACGCCGAACCTGGACTACGGCGTCATCCCCGTAGACGTGAACGACACGGTGGACAAGACCGTCACCTACGCCAACGACGGCGCCGCCGAGGTGACGCTGACCCTCGCCGCCACCCTGGGCGAGGCCAAGGACGCGCTGACGTTCAGCGCCCCGTCGGTCACCGTCCCGGCGGGCGGCACCGCGTCCGTCACCGTCACCCTGCGCCCGGACGGCCTGCCCAAGGGCGGCTACACCGGCGCCGTGGTCGCCACAGGCCCGTCCGGTACGCACGTCACGACCCCGGTGGGGCTGCGCCGAGGGCCCAAGAAGGTGCCGCTGACCGTGCACCTCATCGACAGGTACGGCAACCCGCCCTCGCCGGTGGTGACCTGGGTGGACGCGAGCGCGGTCGACGTCCCCGACACCTACGGCGTCGGCTCGGGCGAGTTCGTCAGCGACGGCGTCTACCGCTACATGGTCGAGCCGGGCACCTACAGCGTCCAGGCCGGCGTCCAGCACAACACGACCGACAGCGGGCCTCCCCCGGTCGCCCAGCTGTACGACCCCGAGGTGGTCGTGCCTGAGGGAGGAGCCGAGATCACCCTCGACGCCCGCGAAGCCGTGCTGCTGCGCGTCCAGACGCCCAAGCCGATCGACTGGCGGCACGCCAGAGGCACCATCTCCTTCGTGCGCACGGCCTGGGACGGCACCTCGCTGTCGTCCGGGAACATGGGCGCCCTCGGCATGAACGACTGGTACATCAGCCCCACCAAGAAGGTCACCAAGGGGAAGCTGCTGTTCTCGGTGCAGGCCACGGCCGCCAACCCGCAACTGGCCGTGCGCGCCGTGTCCCCGCGGAAGTACGCGATCGACGCCAGAACCTATGAGTACTTCGACCGTGGGCTGAGCTTCGACCTCGGCTGGGACATCCCGTTCCCGGCCGGCACCCGCCGCTACGACCTCGCGTACGTCGGCGGCGGCGCGAACCCGAAGGGCGACCTGCGCGGCAAGCTCGCGCTGATGACGATCGACCCCGATGACACCTGCCTCATCGAACTCGAGCGTCTCCAGGCGCTGAAGGCCGCGGGCGCCGCCGGGGTCGTGCTCTTCGCCAACCGCGTGTCCCCCGGCTGCTCGATCCCCGCCCCGCCCAGCGGGGACGAAAAGCCGGAACTGCCGGTGATTCAGATCTTCAAGGCCGTCGGCGCCCAGCTCGCGGCCGGCCGGGTCACGCTGGAGATCACCAGCCACCCGATCATCGACTACACCTACCAGCTCCTGAAGTACGGGGACGGCAGGGTCCCCGACCCCGTCTACCGCTTCACCGACAGCGGCCTGCGGGCCGTGGACACCGCCTACCACACGCCGTTGAGCCTCGACAACCAGATGGAGATCTGGCACAGCCGCAAGCCGCTGGAGCGGGTCACGTTCTCGACGGCCTTCCACTTCGCCGCCCCCTCCAGGCGGATCGAGTACTTCAGCCTGTCCGGCGCGGACACGCTGCGCGAGGGGACCGTCAGCGGCACCGACACGAAGACCTGGGGACTGGAGACGACGATCGAGAAGCCCGGCAGGGAGACCAGGCGTTGGGGCACCGGCCCGGCCACCCCGGGCGGCATGGTGATCCCGGAGGTCCCCGGCGTCGAGGAGAAGGTGTTGTGCGCGATGTGCCGGCGCGGCGACACGTTCCTGCCCGCCTACACCTTCGTGACCGGCGACGGGCGGCTGGCCATGACCGGCGGCAGCGTCAACACCAACGCGAAGCTGTTCAGGGACGGCAAGGAGATCCCGCGCGTCGCCGGCGCCGCGTTCCCGATGTTCACGCTGACCAAGGAGGAGGGCGTCTACCGGCTCGAACAGAGCGGCCCGGGCTCCGTCAACGCCTGGACCTTCCACTCCAGGGCCCGCGACGAGGACACCGTCCCGCCCACGACCGCCTGCCACCCGACCATGGGCTCGTCCGGTTCGTGCAACCCGCAGCCGCTGGTGTTCGTCGGCTACGACCTGCGTGACACCCAGGCCCTGGACACCTCCGTACGGGCCGGTGGCCGGCACACGTTCCAGATCGACGTGACCCATTCCCCGTCGGCCGAGCGGATGCCGGCCGTCGCGGGGCTGAAGCTGGCCTACAGCACCGACGATGGCCAGACCTGGAAGGACGCCAAGGTCCGCCGGGTGGGTACCGGCATCTACACCACCACACTCACCTACCCCGCCCTCGCGGATACGAAGGGCGCCGTAACCCTCAAGGCCGAAGCCTGGGACACCGAAGGCAACAAGGTCGAACAGACCACCACCCGCGCCTTCCCCCTGCGCTGACCCCTGGACCCGAATCCGTGCCCGCCACCCACCCAGGGCGGCGGGCACCTGCCTGACCGCCGCCGACACGATCTGTAGTCATACGCCGCAGGCCATCGCATCTCGTACCGGAGCGGCGGGTGACGCGGGTGGAGGGTCGGGATGCCGGCGTCGGCCGGTCCTGCGGATCAGCCGACGCCGCACCATCTCCACCCTGGCGATATGCGCATATACCGCGACAAGCTTCTCGGTAGTCGTCCGTTACAGTCTTTCCATGCTGCGGGGGCGGGATGACGATCAGCGTGCTGTCGACGAGGTACTTGAGGGCGCGCGGGCTGGGCGAAGTGGCGTTCTCGTCATCTATGGAGACCCGGGGATCGGTAAGACCGCGCTGCTCTCCTACGTGACGGGCCGGGCCGCCGACGCGCGGGTCCTGCGGTGCGCCGGGGTGGAGACCGAGGCCGAGTTGCCGTTCGCTGCCCTGCACCAGCTCCTGCGTCCCGCTCTGGCGCGGGTGGACTCCCTGCCCGAGCCGCAGGCGGCGGCCCTGCGCGGGGCGCTGGGTCTTGGCGCGGGCAGGGGTGAGGACCGCTTCGTGATCGGCCTGGCCACGCTCTCGCTGCTGTCGGAGCTCGCCGAGGAGGGCCCGCTGGTCTGCCTGGTGGACGACGCCCACTGGCTGGATCGGGCGTCCGTCGACGCGTTGCTGTTCGCGGCCAGGCGGCTGGACGCCGAGGGCATCGCGTTCATCTTCGCTTCGCGCGACGGCTTCCGCGCGCCCGGCCTGCCGGAACGGCGCCTGCGGCCGTTGGCCCCTGAGGCTGCCGCCGCGCTTCTGCGCGACTGCGACCCTGACCTGGCCGACGCGGTGAGGGCCAGGGTTCTCGCGGAGAGCGGCGGCAACCCGCTCGCGTTGATCGAGCTGCCCCGCACCGGGGACCGGCTCGCGCCCGCGCCTCTGCCGCGCCGCATCCAGGAAACCTACGGGGCCCGTATCGACGCGCTGCCGCGCCGGACGCGGCTGATGATCCTGGTCGCCGCGGTCGAGGGCACAGGGGACCTGGGTGTCGTCCTGCGCGGAGCCGAGTCGCTGGGCATCGGCCCGGAGGCGTTCGGCGCCGCCGAAGGTCTGGTCGAGGTCGATGGCGGCACGGTGACCTTCGCGCACCCGCTGATGCGGGCCGCCGCCCTCCACGTGGGCCTCCTGGACGAGCGCCTCGCCGTGCATCGCGCGCTGGCCGAGGTGCTGCATGACCAGGAGGACCGGCGGGCCTGGCATCTGGCCGCGGCGGCGCTCGGCCCCGACGAGCACGCGGCGGCCGCGCTGGAACGTACCGCGGAACGGGCCAGGGAACGGCAGGGGCACGCGGCCGCCGCCGCCGCGCTCGAACGGGCCGCGGAGCTGACCGCCGACCGCGTTCAGCTCGCCAGGCGGCTCACCGAGGCCGCCGTGGCCGCGGCGGACGCCGGTTCGCCCGAGCGGGCCCAGGAGCTGGCCGAACGCGCCGCTCCCCTGATCGACGCCCCTCGTCCCGCCGCTCGGCTGGCCGGGCTGCGCGCCAGGATCGCCTTCGAGCGCGGAGCCGTCCACACCGCGCACGACCAGCTCCTGGCGGGGGCCGTGCGCATCGCCGAACTGGATCCGGGCGCGGCCGGGCTCATGCTGGTGGACGCGGCACGCAACGCCTCGCAGCTCGGCGACCCCGCGCTGCTCGTAGAGGCGTCGAACCGGTTGCACGAGCTCCGTCTGGGCCCGGAGCACGGGCTGGACTCCGCCGTGGCGGCCGTCGCCGCCCGCGCGGAGTCGCTCATCGCGGGCCCGGCCAGGGCCCTGCCCGCCATGCGGCCGCTGGTGACCGACGCGCGCCGCATCGAACGCGGCTCGTACGGCCTGCGTCTCAACGCCGCGTTCGTCGCGGGGCTCGTCGGCGACTTCCCCGCGCAGCAGGAGATCTGCGCCGCCCTCGTCGAGGAGTGCCGCTCGCTGGGGACGACCGGGTGGTTGCCGATCGCGTACGCGACGCTGGCCTCCGCCGAGCTGCACCTGAACAGGTTTCGCAGCGCCATGTCCGATGCTGAGGAGGGGTTGCGGATCGCGCTGGACAGCGGCCAGCCCCACCGGACCGGCTATCTGGAGGGTGTCCTGGCCTGGCTGGCCGCCGTGCAGGGCGACGACGCGCGGTGTGCGGAGTTGGCCGTCCGGTGCCGGAATCAGTTCGCGCTGACCGGGATCGTGCACGGAATGGCCTGGGGTGAGTGGGCGCTGGCCATGCTCGACCTGAGCCGCGGCCGGCACGCGCTGGTGCTCGACCGGCTGGAGGAGGCTCAGGCCGGGCCGGTACGCCACCAGAACCAGGCCGTCTACTTCGCCGCCGACCAGGTGGAGGCCGCTGTGCGGGCCGGTGAGCCCGGACGGGCGGCGGAACCGCTGGCCCGGTTCGCCGAGTGGGCGGCCGCCGCCAGGATGGATTGGGCCGATGCCGTGCTGGCGCGCTGCAGGGCCCTGATGTCGGGGCAGGAGCAGCACTTCGTCACGGCCCTGCGGCTGCACGGGCCGCGCGAACGTCCTATGGAGCGGGCCAGGACGGAGCTGCTCTACGGCGAGTGGCTGCGCCGCGAGCGCCGCAACAGGGATGCCCGCACGCACCTGCGGGCCGCGGTGGAGATCTTCCAGCGGCTGGGCGCGCAGCCGTGGGCCGAGCGGGCGGCCGGGGAGCTGCGCGCGGCCGGCGACAGCGGCGCCGTGTCCGTTCCCGCCGACAGGCGCGGCGACCTGTCGCCCCAGGAGCTGCAGATCGTCCGGCTGGCCGTGACGGGGCTGACCAACAGGGAGATCGGTGCTCGCCTGTTCATCAGCCCCAAGACCGTCAGCTACCACCTCTATCGCGCCTTTCCCAAGCTGGGCGTCTCCTCCAGGGTGGAGCTGGCCCGACTCGGCCTCGGTGAGAACTAGCGAGGGCGTCGCAGGGCGGGCACGATCGAGGCGAGTACGCCGAGGAACGCACATCCTCCGGCCACAGCGGCGACCGAGGACCACGGCAGGCTGATCGAGATCGGCCCCGCGAGCTGCACCAGGGAAGCCCACAGTCCGGCGAGGCTGACCGCCGCCACACCCGCGGCCAGGACGACGCCGATGGCGACGACCAGCAGAGCCTCGCCCGCGGCGTAGCGCAGCACCTGGTCGTGGGTCGCGCCGAGCAGGCGCAGCGTGCCACGCTCGGCCTTGCGGCCGGAGGCCGCCATCAGCAGCGTGTTGACCAGCGCGATCGCAGCATAGGCCAGGATGATGCCGAGGACGACGAGCAGCCCGAGCCTGCTGGCCGAGCCACGCCGATCCCTGGTCTCCGCCACCCAGCTCGCCTTGGTGACGGCTCGCGCGTTGTGTCCGGAGACGGCGCGCTCCAATGCCGCCCGGACGGCGGCCGGTGACGTTCCCGGACGGAGCTTGAGGTAGGCGGCGGCCGTCGGCGCGGAGCGGGCCTGCGCTCGGGTGATGTAGGAATCGGCCGGTGCGTCGGCGCCGAGCAGTCCGACGACCTTGAGTGAGGCTTTGCTGCCGTCCGCGCGCCACACCCTCGCGGTCGCACCGAGCCTCATCTGCCAGGTCTCGGAGACGATGATGCCGTCATCGTCCAGATCGGCGAACGACCCCGCCGTCAGCGCCACATCCAGTACGGCGGGCAGCCGGGCCGGGTCGACGGCCTCGGCCGGGCGTTGGATGAGCACGGCGTCGCCTTCGAGGGTGTAGAGGCTGGTCGGCGCCGTGACCGCGACCTCCACGCCGGGAAGTGCGCGCAGGCGTTCGACGAGCTTGCGGTCCAGTCCTGCGCCACCGGTGGGGAGAACCAGGTAGTCGGCGCGCACCGGAGCCGCCTGCGCCGCGGCCTTGGCGGTGTCGGTCATCGCGGCGCCGCCGAGCAACGCGGCGGCCAGGCCGACGGCGATGAGCACGGGAGCGGCGACCGCGGCGGTCTGCCGGGCGGAGGCGACGGCGGCGGCGGGCACCAGGGTTCCGCCCGCGCCGCGCAGGTGGTCCATCGGGGCGGCCAGGAGCCGGGTGACCGGCCGCACCAGGGCGGGGGCGAGTATCCCCGCACCGGCGACCAGCAGCATCACGATCGGCATGAACGACTTGTTGTTCGTCGCTCCTGCCGGGTCACCGATGGCGGTCACAGCCATGCTGACCAGCGCCGTCCCGACGACGGCCGCGCCCATCACCCAGCGGCCCCACGTCATCGCTCGCGGCTCGACGGCCACCTCGCGCATGGCCTCGGCCGGACGCACCCGCCCCGCCCGCCCGGCCGCGAGCGCCACCCCGGAAAGTGCGACCACCACGCCGGTCGTGAAGGCCACGACGGACGGCCAGGTGTCGGTGCTCGGCACCAGCCAGCTCGGTGCCATCCCCAGCCCGACCAGCCAGTCCAGGATCGGACCTGCCAGGAAGGGGCCGATGACGGCGCCGGTCGCCGCCGCGATCACAGCGACGATTCCGGCCTCGCCGTACAGCATCCTGCGTACCTGACCCGCGGTGGCGCCGACGGTGCGCAGCAGCGCGAACTCGCGCCGGCGCTGCACGACCGCGAAGGCGAACGTCGAGGACACCACGAAGATCGCGATGAACACGGCGAACCCGGCGGCGATGCCGACAATCGTGCCGGCGTTGTTCCTCGCCTGCTCGTCGCTGTCCCTGGTGGGGTCGAGGAGAGCTCGATCCTGCCCGGTCAGCACCCTGGCGGTGCTCCCGACCGCGGCGCGCACCTCCTGCGGCGGGAGCCACAGCGCCAGCGCGTCGATCCGCGACGAGAGCCTGGCCGCCTCCGCGTCGCTGAAGAACACGGTGCCCGGCGCGGTCGTCACCCCCACGACTGTGTACGGTTTCGCGCCCTGGGCCGTCACCACCCGCACCAGGTCGCCGACCCGGGCTCCCCCACTCACGACGATTTCCCGTGGCCCCGCCGGCGCGCCGCCTTCGACAAGCCTCTGGGGCGCGGTGCGTGAGGCGGACCAGGGACGCCCGACGGCGGCGGGGCCACCGGCGAGCTGCGCGGCGAAAACCCGGTCGGCGACCGCGTCGGGGAAGCGTCCGGCCAGGCTCGCCGGCAGTCCGCGCGGCTCGGCCAGCGGGGCGCTGGTCTCGCCCAGATGGCCCTCGACTCTCAGCCGGTCGTCGGGCGCCACCACCACGGGGGCCGAGGCATAGCGCTGCGGCCCCCTTTCCGGCGAGCCGACCGTAGTGGCAAGGACCTGCCCCATCGCGGCCATCAGCGCCGCGCCGAGCGCCAAGGCCAGGAACGTGCCGGCGAAGGACACCATGCGGGTACGCAGGGTGCTGAAGGCAATGGTCAGCATGCTTCCTCCAGCAGGAGCATCCGGGCGGCCACGACCTCGGCAGTGGGGTCGGGGAGCTCTCCGCAGATCCTGCCGTCGGCCAGGAACAGCACTCGGTCGGCGTACGCGGCGGCCACGGGGTCGTGGGTCACCATCACGATCGTCTGCGCGTGCAGGTCGACCAGGCCGCGCAGCAGGCGCAGCACGTCCCTGCTGGTGTTGGTGTCCAGGGCGCCGGTCGGCTCGTCCGCGAACAGCACGGCCGGCCTGGTCACCAGCGCCCGCGCGACGGCCACCCGCTGTTGCTGCCCGCCGGACAGTTCGGCGGGGCGGTGTCCCGCGCGGTCGGCGAGCCCGACCGCGTCCAGGCTGTGCCTGACCAACTCAGGGTCGGGACGACGGCCGGTCAGCCGCAGCGGCAACGCCACGTTCTGGGCGGCGGTGAGCGACGGCAGCAGGTTGAACGACTGGAAGACGAACCCGATCCGGTCGCGGCGCAGCAGGGTCAGCTTCCGCTCGCTCATCTTCGTCAGGTCCCTGCCGTCCACCATGACCTGGCCCGAGGTGGGTCTGTCCAGCCCGGCCGCGCACTGCAGCAAGGTCGACTTCCCTGAGCCGGACGGGCCCATCACGGCGGTGAAAGTGGCCTGGCGGAAGCCGACGCTCACGTCGTTGAGTGCGACGACACCGTGTGCGTAGTGTCTGCTCACCGACGTCAGCTCGACGGAGGTCTCAAGGCGTTCCATCAGTTTCACAGCGGTCCTGTCCGTTCCCATCAGCAGCGATATCTGTCCCGAACGATAGAGAGGCCGGTCATCCCTCCGGTATCGGACAAGTGACTAGGAACTGCTCCGCCACGGACTAGACGGTCACCCGATTCCGGCCGCGCGCCGGCGTTCGTAGTGTTCCCTCATGACTTCCCCCTACCGCTTCGCCTTCCTCGCAGCACCGCTGCTCACCTTCACCTACGGCGTGATCCGGATCCTCGACGGCCTGGACGGCACCAGAGGGCCCGGCCCGGCATGGACCACCGGCCACCTGGCCTTCATCGCCGCAATGGCGATGTTCGTCTCCGTCTTCGTCCAGCTACGAAGACTGGCGGGCGGAAACCTGCTGTCCACTGTGATCATGTGGGTGGCCATCACCGGCGCTCTGGCGCTGACAGGGCAGTTCACCGTCGACATCGTGGCGGGATTCGCGGCCGACGATCACTATGCCATGAGCATGATCACCAAAGAGGTCCACAGCATTCCCGTGATCTCGCTGGCCATCTACGACGTCGGCCCCTACCTGTTCTACCTCGGCCAGCTCGCGCTCATCATCCAGCTCGCCGTCATGCGCCGCGTCAAGGTGTGGACGCCGGTCCTGGTGATGACGGACCTGATGATGCCGTTCATCGACAAGGATCTGATCCCCCTCGGCGCCATCGTGCTGTTCATCTCCTTCGCGCCCCTGGCCCGCCGTCCTCGGAACAGCGCCCTGCTGCCGCCTTCGTCCCCGCTGCGTGATTCCCCCGGGTTCATCGCGGCTTGACCGTCCCCCCAGGCCGGTCCTGGCGACCAAGTACCCCGTCACCGTCGACTCCGCGCTCACCATGTCACTCGACGGCGACGTCGATGTGGCCAACGACGGCACTGTGGGCGACCCCAGCAGGGAACTCCTCACAGAGGGATCGATCTTCGGTCTCCTTGACAGGACATACCTAAATTCAACGTCAATGCCTTTATTAGGCAGAACGTCCCCGGCGTGGGTGCTTCTCTGGACAGCCGCCGCTGTTGGGCTCGGGAAGCAGAGGCGTGATGAGGTCCCCTTGGGCGTCGGTCAGGTCTGAGGGGTAGCGCTGCGCCCAAACACGCTCCAACTCTGTCGGGGCTCCCGTGAGGCCGACGGCTACGCCGAGCGCGTCCGCGAAGCCAAACGGCGGCGCCCTCACCGACGTGATCCTCGACGCCGTCGGCGGCCCTGTTTTCGAGGCGGCCCCGCACGCGCCGGCCCCCTTCGTCCGCCTGATCTCCTACGGCACCTCCGGCGGGATCGACGCCGCCCCATCGACCCCAGGATCCTGGGCGAGCGCAACATCGCCGTCGGCGGCTACTGGCTGGGCGCCCACCTGGACGCGGCGGCGGCCAGACTGGCCGACAGCGGCATCCACCCGTGTGACGAGGTCGCGATGAGGCATCCCTCCTCGGCCACCGGCTCAGTTGCGGACGGCTCGTTGCAGGACGGCTTGGATGTGATCCGGGTCGGCGGGAACGTTGTCGAGGAGGATCGCCGTGCACAGCCCGTCGGAGGCCGCGACGAGGGCGGCGATGGCCGCGGGGTCGTCGGTCAGCGTGGTGGCGAGTTCGGCGATGTTCTGCCGCCAGCGTCGTGCCACGGGTCGCAGTGCGGGGCGGCGGGCGGCCAGGGTCGCCAGCTCGCGTTCGGCCAGGGCGCGTTCACGTCCGGAGCCGGCGGACTCGGCGATGAGGTGGGCCAGGCCGCTGAGCTTGTCGCCGGGCTTGTCGATGATGTCGCGGATGCGGGCGGTGTAGGCGTCGGCGACCGTCGTGAGGGCGGCGACGAGCAGGTCGTCGAGGGTCGCGAAGTAGTAGGTGCTCAGGGACGTCGTGGTGCCGGCCTGCTTGGCGACCGTGCGGTGGGTGACGCCGGCCGCGCCGTCGCGGGTGACCACGGCAAGGGTGGCCTCGATGATCTCCGCGCGCCGTTTCTCGCCGCGCGCGCGGCGTCCGTCGACGTGCTCGCTGTCGTCGGCGGTGTCGTCCTTGCTGCTCCTCGGCACGACGCCCAGGATAGTCGGACCGTCGTTCAACCGTCGGTGTCACGGTTCTGCGTCTCCCCGAGCGAGGGCACGTGACGCAGCATCCAGAAGCACAGCGCCGTGGCGGCGGCGATGGCGACCCCCGCGACCAGGGAAGCGACATTGAGCCCGCTGGCGAAGGCCCGCTGCGCCGCCTCGACGGTCCCGGGCGGAAGGCTGCCGGTGATCGCCATGGTCGCGTTCAGGCTGTCGGCGAGGGCGCCGGAGCTCTCCGGCGTCAGACCTTCGGGCACCGTCACCTGGGTGCGGTAGACGGCGGTGGTGAGGCTGCCGAGCAGGGCGACGCCGATGGCGATGCCGAGCTCCTGGACCGTCTCGGAGATCGACGCCGCCGACCCGGACCGTGCTGCCGGCACCGCGCCCACCACCATGTCGGTGCCCAGGGCGGCGAGGGCGCCCAGCCCGAGATAGACGAACGTGAAGCCGGCCGCCACGGACACCTCGTCGTCGAGTCCCGCGGTGGCGAGCAGCGCGTAGCCGGCGAGGGACGCCCCGAGGGCGGCGCCCATGACCGAGCCGGGGCGGAAGCGCCGGGCGACCAGAGGAGCGCCGATGGCGGCGGCGACCATCGCCAGCGCCGGCGGCCCCATCCAGAGCCCCGCCTCGAAGGGTGTGAGCCCCTCGACGAGCTGGAGGTACTGCGTGACCAGGTACATCGAGCCCCCGACTCCGACCAGGCCGATGAGCAGCACGCCCAGGGCCACGACGAAGGCCCGGTTGCCGAACAGTGCCACGTCCAGCAGCGGATCGGGGAGGCGGCGTTGGCGGCGTACGAACACGATCGCGGCCAGAACGCCCGCCACGGCACAGACGAGGGCCGGGCCGCCGGAACCGTCGGAGGCGATGTGCTTGACGGCGTAGATGACCGGCAGGATCGCCGCCAGCGACAGGCCCACGCTGACCGGGTCGAGCCTTCCGCTGGACGGGGCCGCGTACTCGGGGAGCAGGGCGCGTGCCCCGGCCAGGACGACGAGGGCGACGGGCACCGCCGCCAGGAACGGCGCTCCCCACCAGAAGGAGTCCACCAGGGCTCCGCCCACGATCGGCCCGGCGGCCATGCCGAGCGCGAACATCGTGGCCCACACCCCGATCGCGACCGCGCGCTGACGCGCGTCGGGGAACAGGTTCGAGATCAGCGACAGCGTGGAGGGCATGAGCGTCGCCCCGGCCACCCCCAGCAGGGCTCGCGCGAGGATCAGCAGCTCGGCCGTGGGGGCGAAGGCGGCGAACACCGAGACCGCGGCGAAGGCGATCATCCCGGCCTTCAGCAACCGGCGCCGCCCGATCCGGTCACCCAGCGTGCCCATGGTGATGAGGAACCCGGCGACGAGGAACCCGTAAGCGTCCATGATCCACAGCAGTTGGGTGGCCGACGGTGACAGGTCGGCCGCCATGCTCGGCGCCACCAGGTACAGGACGGTCACGTCCAGCCCCAGCAGCACCGTCGGCATGGCCAGCAGTCCGAGGCCGGCCCACTGGCGCGTCCCTGCCCGCGTGAACTGTTGCCGCGTCATCACGTCCCCTTCGCTCTCATCATGTTGAACGCTAGTACAACTTGTACGAACGTTCAACATGATGGGTGCGGCGGGCTCGCGGAACCTGAGTCAGTGATCGCCGTGCGCGCCGGTGATGGTGGCGCCGATCTCCGTCATCCGCTCGGCCGCGTAGCCGGGGTCGATCAGCGCCTCGGGGGTGTGGAGGCCGGGTGGCACGGGGGCGCCGCGCAGGCCGAGCAGCCGCTCGACGCCCAGGGCGATGCCGAGCGCCGTCAAGGGGCGCTGGCCCTCCGGGTGGAGGAGGTAGCGGGTCGTCCTGTGCGGTGCGCCCGCGCGGTCCACGCCTTCGAGGTCGATCCTGACCTCCGTGGACGCGGGCCCGCCGCGCCGCCTGCCCGACGACTCGCCGACCGCGAACGCGAAGCGCACGTTGGGCGCGCCCGTCGCGAGGGCCAGGCTCGGCACGTCGAGGATGGGGACGATCTGGCCGGGCAGCACGGTGCCGTCGACGCCGGTGACCTCCACCTCCGCGTCGGGGCCGGTGACCCAGTGGAAGACGCCGTCGCGGCGGAGGTGTCCCGCCGAGGTGGCGGCCAGCAGGCGTGCCATGTCGGCCGTGGCCGCGGGGCCGCCGCTGTCCTGTTCGTCCAGCACGCCGCCGATCTCGATGGTGTCGAGCCGGTCGAACTCCCCGGCGAGGCCGAGCACCGCGAGGACGACGAGGCCCGCGTACCAGTGGCTGGCCAGCAGGATCGGTGACGCGCCGGCGCGCAGGCCGGCGGCGACGACCTCGGGTCCGATGTCGACCAGGCCGCTGGAGATGCTGACGTACGGCAGGCCGCGGTCCTGTGCGTAACGCAGCCCGTTCAGGTGGCTGTCCCACACGGTCGCCACGACCGCCGAGTAGCCGTCGCTCCCCTTCAGGCCGAGGTCGCCTCTGCGCAGGTCGATGGTCGCGGCCGTCGCGCCGCCGAGTTCGTCGGCGACCCGCCGGGCGCGGCCGAGGTCGCGGCCCGCGATGGTCAGCGGCAACTCCGGGTGCCAGCGGCGCAGCAGGGCCGCGGTCCCCGCGCCCGCCTGGCCGGACCCGCCCATGATCAGTACGGAGTGCTCCACGGTGATGTCCTCTCCTTAACCTACATTCTGTAAGTTACATTTTGTAGCTTAAGATGGGAGGCGACGCAAGGGAGGACGATGACCACCGGATCGACCCGCCTGTCCAAGCCGGCCAGACGGGAGCAGCTGCTCGACACCGCCATGGCGATCGTGCGCGCCCACGGCACCGACGGCCTCACGCTGCTCAGCCTGGCCGAGGCCGCCGGGGTCAGCAGGCCGGTCGTCTACGACCACTTCGGCACCCGTCCCGGCCTGCTGATCGCGCTCTACCGGCGGCTCGACGAGCGGCACCGGGCCGCCGCCGAGCAGGCCCTGCGCGACGCCCCGGCGCTCCCCCTCGAGATCGCGCGCGTCCTGAGCGCCGCCTACTTCGCCTGCGCCACCGACATGCCCGAGTGGACCGCCATCTCGGCGGCGCTCAAGGGGAACCAGGAGATGGAGGCGATCGAGCGCGACCTGCTCGACGGCTACACGGAGCTGATGGCCACCGCCCTGCGGCCGCACTCCGGGCTCACGCGGGAAGCCCTCCGCCTGCGCTGCGTCGGCGTGCTGGGCGCGGCCGAGGCCATCGCCGCGGAGCTGAACCGGGGACGTGCCACCGCCGCCGCGGCCATCGCGGCGCTGACGGACCTGACCGTCGGCAGCATCGACGCCGCAGCTCAGACCTGACGCTGTCGCGGGGTCAGCACTTGACCGTGAGCGTGGGACCGGTCAGCACGGTGGTGCCGCTGGTGACCACGCGGAAGGTGTTCTTCTTCATGCTCTTGCACGTCGCCCGGACGTGGAAGCCCCCGTCTGGTCGCTGCGCAGGGTCCGGCCCGCCAGCCGCTGCCAGTGCGGGATGCCGAGGATCTTCGTCTTCTTCTGCAGCGCCATCCACCACGAGCCGTTCCTGCTGCCCTCAGGTGCCGCTCTCCGTGCCGGAGCGCGCCGGGAGATGACGATCCCGGCGCGCTCCAGGGGCTGCGGGCGTCAGGTCACGGGTTGGCCTTCGGGGTGATCAGGTGCAGCAGGCCCGGCGTCATGGCGTTGCGCATGGCGTAGACCATCTGGTCGATCGTCATGTAGTGGTGCTTGGCCTCCTGCGGGTCCCACACCCGGAACCGGTACGTCTGGCCGCCGCCGCTCGTCGGCTGGGTGGAGAAGCCGTGGATGACCACGTAGTGCCGCAGCAGGCCGTTGTTGACATCGACCCAGGGCAGGTAGTCGGACTTGGCGAGCAGGATGGACGGCTGGCCCTTGGTCGTCAGCGACCACCACACCGCGCTGAAGGTGTTGGCGATGGCCACCGCGTTGTCCTCGTCGGTGTTGCGCAGGTAGTTCTGGTTGTAGGTGTAGCCGACGATCGTGTTGCCGTAGTGGGCCATGTTGGTGGGCAGGGTGCCGAGCTGGCTGGTACCGACCTCGTCGGCGATCTCCCGCTGGGAGGGCACGGGATCGGCGCCGGTGGTGGACAGCACCGCCTGCATCGCCGTCGGCCCGCAGAAGGTGTTGTTCTCCTGGGCCGTGCCGCGGAAGCGCAGGTCGCCGACGTTGCGGTTCTGGGTGTCGCCGTTGAAGGCGTAGGCGACGCTCAGCTCCACCGTTCCGATGAACTGGGGACGCCAGGCCGTGGCGCAGGACCGTACCGAGTCCAGCAGGGCCGATTCGCAGCGCACCTCCACGCTGGAGCCCGATCCCGGCAGGTCGGACAATCGCAGGTTCAGGTGCGCGCGGGTGACGGTCGGCCTGGCCGGGAAGACGTAGGCGACGCCGCGCACCTCCTCCCAGCCGCGCTCCTTGCGGAACTCCAGGCAGGTCATGTTCCAGCCGCCGCCGGGCACGGTGTCGAGCCTGGTGGTGCAGTTCTCCTTGTCCGGCTCGTCGTAGCCGGGGTCGCCGGACCGCTCCCAGACCGTGGAGGAGTCGGCCAGCGGCGAGACCACCGCGTAGATCGGCGAGCCGTGCCCGCCGGGGTGGGCGCCGTACGGGGAGAAGGAGGTGACCTTCGTGACCGCGTTGCCGTAGTTGCCCTCGATGGTGGTGATCAGTCCGTTGCCGTCCACCTCCACCACCACACCGACATGGGTGCTGTTGCCCGCGCTCGTGCCGTACAGCACCAGGTCGCCCGGTCGGATGTCGCTGAGCGAGCGCAACGTGCCGCGGCTCTTGCCCCACCAGTAGAAGTCGCCGCTGTAGGGCAGGAACACGTCGATGCCGGCGTGCCGCCACGTCCAGCTCGCGAACATGCTGCACCAGGCCCAGCCGCACTTGACCGAGCCGCCCGAGCCGTAGGGGTTGCAGTTGTCGCCCCACTCGGCGACGCCGAGCTGGCTGTAGGCGGCCCGCACGATCTGGTCGCGCACGTTGCCGCGGTCGACGGTGCCGCTGCCCGGGGGCATCGGCGTGCCGGGGTTTCCGGTGCCGCCACCGCCGCCCGCGGGCTTGGGGTCGTTGTCGCAGCGCGGCAGGATGATGTCGGACGAGCCGGTCTTGACGTAGTAGTCGGCCACCCACAGCCCGTCGAGGGTTTTGTCCCAGACGGCCGAGCCGCCGTAGTTGAACTCACCGTAGGCCTGGCAGACGATCGCGATGTAGCTGTTGCCCGCGTACCTGTCCTCCTCGCGGGCCGAGCTCAGGCTCTTGCCGTGGTAGCCGTTGAGCGTGGTGCGCACCAGGTAGCGGTTCCCGCCGCCGCCCGAGGGGCCGTCGTTGTCGCAGCGGTTCATGACGATGTCGGTGGAGCCGGTGCGCACGTAGTAGTCGGCCACCCAGAGCCCGTCGACGGTCTTGTCCCAGACGGTTGAGCCGCCGTAGTTCGTCTCGCCGTAGGCCTGGCAGACGATGGTGATGTAGCTCTCCTCGGAGTACTTGTCCTCCTCGCGGGCCGAGCCCAGGCTCTTGCCGTGGTAGCCGTTGAGCGTCGTGCGGATCGGGAACTGGCGGCCGCCGCCCGGCTGCGTGCCGCCGCCGCCCGGGATGCCGAGCGAGGAGCAGGAGGGCATGCCCGGGATCCAGCCGGTGGTGCCGGTGCTGATGTGGACATCGGGCACCCACAGACCCTGGGAGGTGTAGTCCCACAGCGTGCTGCCGTTGACGGCGCCGCCGTAGTCCTGGCACTTGATGAGGATCTGGCTGTCACGCATGTAGGCGTCGATCCGTACCCGGTCGTCGGGGTTGGCGCTGCCCCTGCCGTCCAGGTCGACCTTGACCCGGTACGGTCCGTGCAGCGAGCCCTTGTTCGCGTAGCCGTCGATCCCGATCGACAGGCAGCGGGGGACGTCGGGCAGGAAGCCGTCGATCCCGGTGCGCACGTAGGTGTCGGGCACCCACACCTTCTTGGTGGTGTAGTCCCAGACGGCGCTCCCGCCGACCGCCGGACCGGTGTCCTGGCAGACGATGATGACGTCGGCGTCGGCGAGGTAGGCGTCGGTGCTGACGCGATCGTCCGGGTCCATGCTGCCCCGGCCGTCGATGTCGACCTTCGCCTTGTACGGCCCCGCGTCCGCCACCGCCGTGGTGACGCTGACCAGCGACAACGGCCAGATGACCGACAAGGCGAGCACAATCGTCACTAACTTGCGAAGAACGTGTCCCATACGCGCGGAACTCCCTGGGTGGCGAGGAACGATGCACGATCACGGGGCATGCTGATCATCGTCGCCGTGGCGGCCGACCTCGCTCATCGCCCACACCCCGACAGCTTGCTACGGCGGCGCGCCGCGGTCGTTAGCGTGAGACGCAGACTTTCTACGCACCAGGCGCACCCCGCGGTTCCCGCAGCGCCGTCACGCTGTGGCGGTAGTGCCTGGGCGACATCCCGTACGCCGCGCGGAAGGACCGGCTGAAGTCGGCGGCCCGCGGGAACCCCCCGCGGGCCGCGACGGCCTGGATCGACAACGTGTGCAGCCGCGGATCGGCCAGGTCGGCGCGGCAATGTTCGAGGCGCCGCCGCCTGATCCAGTCGGTCAGTGTGGTGCCCTGACGCTGGAAGAGCACCTGCAGGTGACGCACGGAGATGTGGTGACGGGCCGCGACGACCCCGGGCCCCAGTTGGGCGTCACCCAGATGGTGCTCGACGAACGCGCAGATCTGCGCCATGAGGCTCCGGTCCCGGGTCTCGGGCGCCAGCCGGTACTGGGCGTTCAGCCGGTGGGCCAGGAAGGCGTGGGCCAGGTCCAGGGTGGTCGCGCCCAGCCGGGTCGCGTCCTGAGGAGACATGGCGGGAACCTCGCGCACCAGGGTCCTGAGGTAGGTGGCGAGCACCGCGCTCAGCCCCCCGGTGGCGGGCATCCTGCGCGACAGCAGGCCGTCGACCTGCCGTTCGGGCAGCGGCAGCCCGGCGCGCGGCAGGTGCATGATGATGGCCTGCGCCTGGTGCGGCCCGTCGAAGGCACCGCCGTCGTAGGGACGCGAGGTCTGCCACATCACCAGGTCACCGGCGGTCATCCGGGTGTCGTCCCGGTTCTGGCAGATCCACATCTCGCCGCCCACGATCAGCGTCAGCTCGTACGCCTCGGGGTCGGAACGGCGGATCAGCGCCGGGGTCCGCACCGACGTGAGCGCCGGGAAGGAGGTGGTGGTGAGCTGGACGACGCCCAGGTCGATGACTCCGGCGGTGGCACGGAAGTCGGCCATGTGGTCGCTCGTGATGCGGGTGGGTCCCACATCCCGGCTGATCATGTCGCACCACCAACCGAAGCGTTCCTCGGCCGGCAGGTCCGTGCTCTTCAGGACGACGAAGCTCATCTGCGCAACCTCCACTACTGGACGACCGCCGGCTCCCATGATCGACCAGCGGCGAAGAGCCGGCAGCCTCTGATCGGAAGCGATGCCGGGCGGGGACTTGAGCAGCGGCGCGACGCCGGCGGACCCACGCCTGAAACCGTGCTCGTCTACCCGATCAGCCGACAGGCCAGACATGGCATCGGCATGAGCCCGCCGGGACATGGCTCTTGGGAACCCTTGATCGGAACCACTCGCGCAGCCGTGCTCCACGCTGTCGGCTCCGGCGCCACCACCACCTCACCTCGCCGGGTGCCGACCTTCACCGGCAAGCCGCACTCCCCAAGATGCCGACCGGGCCCTGGCACGTTTGGGCGAAGTCGCTCGCTCCGCAGCCTCCCAGGGCGCTGGCCAGAAGGAACTGCGAGCTTCGGAGCGACGTTGACGGCCCTGGCAGTCTCCCCCGGACCTTCGCCCCGGAGCCGTCCACCCCGGGACGGAACTCGCCGATCGGGCTCGCCAGAGCGGGCCGGACGGTGAGGGCTACGGGCGCTCGGGCGTACCCAGCAGGCCGCGGTTGTACGCCTCCGCCACCGCCGACGCGCGGTCGTTGACGTCGAGTTTCGCGTAGATGTTCAGCAGGTGCGTCTTGACCGTGGCCTCGGTGATGAACAGCCGGGCGGCCGCCTTGCGGTTGCTGTGGCTGGCCGCGACCAGCCGTAACACCTCCAGCTCGCGCTGGCTCAACGGCCCGGTCGAAGGCGCCGGGGTGCGGAGCCGGCTCATCAGGCGGGCGGCCACCGACGGCGAGAGCGCGGCCTCGCCGCGCGCGGCGGAGCGTACGGCACGGACGAGTTCCTCGCGCGGCGCGTCCTTGAGCAGGTAGCCGGTGGCGCCCGCCTCGATCGCGGGCAGCACGTGGCTGTCGGTGTCGTACGTCGTCAGCACCAGCACCCGGGCCGGCACGCCGCGCCTGGCCAGCTCGCCGATCGCGGTGACGCCGTCCATACCCGCCATCCGCAGGTCCATCAGGATCACGTCCGGGGCCAGGGCCTCGGCCAGCCGGACCGCCTCGGCCCCGTCCGACGCCTCGCCCACCACGGTGAACTCGGGATCGCGGGCGAACATGCTGCTCAGCCCGTCGCGCACGACCGGGTGGTCGTCGACGACGAGCAGCTTGATCGCGTCACTCATGTGCCTGCCTCCGGCGTGTGCGCGGGCAGGCAGGCCGAGATCCCGGTCCCGCCGCCCAGCTCCGATTCGATTCGCAAAGCGCCCGACAGCGCCTCGATCCGCTGCCGCATCGCCACCAGCCCGAAGCCCCCGTCGTGACCGGCGCGCGCGTCCAGGTCGAAGCCGGGGCCGTCGTCGCGGACGTCGAGCACCGCCTGCCGGTCGGTGTAGGAGAGGGTGAGGCCGACGCGGGTGGCCGTGGACGCGTGCTTGGCGACATTGGCCAGCGCCTCCTGGGCGACCCGCAACAGGGCGACCTCGGCCTGCGCGGGCATCGTCCGGGTCTCGCCGGTGACGGCCACCTGGACCGGAAGGCCGTGGCGCGCCGACCACTTGGCCGCCACCTCGGTGACGGCGTCGGCCAGCCGGCCGGACTCCAGGGGTTCGGGACGCAGCTCGTTCACCGAGCGCCGCGCCTCGGTGAGGCTCTCCCTGGCCAGCGCGGTCGCCGCCGCGTGGTGCCGCCGCCACGCGGCCGGGTCGTCGGCCGCCTGCTCGGCCGCCTGCAACTGCGTGACGATGCCGGTCAGGCCCTGGGCCAGGATGTCGTGGATCTCCCGCGCCATCCGGGCCCGCTCGTCCAGGACGCCGGTCTCATGAGCCTGCTCGACCAGCCGTTCCTGGAGTGCCGCGTTCTCGGCCAGGGCCGCGGCCAGCCGGGCGTTGGCCTCCCTGCTCTCGCGCAGCGCCGTCTCCCGTGCCGCGTAGTAGCGTGCGCCGACCTCGCTGAGCCAGGCCATCAGGCACATCGGCACGACGTTGACGGTCAGGACCCCCAGGTACTCCAGCAGGCCCGTCCAGGTGCCGAAGTCCAGGCCGGCCGACTGCGCCGTGCCCGCCACCACCGCGACGCCCGCGATGAAGTACAGCTCACGCGGCCAGCCGATGATCCGGAAGGCGTAGAAGTACAGCGCGGGCGTGTAGACGCCGAACCACGGATCGCGTACGACCATGACCAGCCCGAACAGGATCAGGCCCGCGATGAACACGCTCATCACGCCGACTCGCCCGCGCCACTGCGGGTGCAGCGTGAAGAGCACGAGCTTCCACACCGCGGCTGCCGCGCAGAGCGCGAGGTCGAGGGCGAGCGAGCCCGGCTGGTCGTGCTTGACGACGATCGTCAGGGCGGCCATGACGGCCAGCAGCACGTACGGGACCACGGTGATCATGGGAAGGAGCCGTCGCTCCCAGCCCGCCGGCGCGGCCATCCGCCAATTGTCCATCGCTCACCTGCTCCCAGAACAATCTAGCCGCTGCCGTCGATACTCCCGCGCCGCTGGAAGCACCGCGCTCCAGCGCCGCCTCATCGATCGACGAGCTCAGCGCCGGTCCGCCGGCCGCCGGTTGAGCTGGACGACCACAGGCAGCAGGAGCAGGCCGCAGACACCCTGCTCCAGCTTGAACCACAGCGGGAACAGACCGGGCAACGCGATGATCACCACGATCGCGACCAGCATGATCGAGGTGACGATCCGCAGCCGCAGCAGCATCTTCCGCTCACCCCTGGCCGCCCGTGCCGCGAACAACCAGGTGACCAGCGAAGCGACGGCGACGAGCGTGCCGCGGACCCACACCGAGTCGGGGACCATCGCCGCGTCGTTCCGGAACACGACCATCGTCACCAGCGTCAACACGCTGACCACGACGTACCCTCTGACCAGCCACACCATGTTGCGCATCTCGACCATCTCCGTCCTTGGTGCTCACCGACCGGATTCAGCGTCGCAACAGAGGCGCCCTGCGCGGATCGCCCGATCCGCCGATTGGGCGGTGGATTCGCGCGACCGTTCAGGTGGTGGAGCCGATCAACCGATCGGTGGAGCACGCCCTGGCTGAACGCCCCGGTCCGGGACCGCCGTCCCGGACGCGAGGACGGTGAGCGCTAAGAGGAGACCGCACGCGCGGCAACCCACACCAGAGGTGCTTTCAGATGCGTGTGCCCAGCGTGCGGAGACGGCGAGCAGACCGGCGGCCAGGGCGCGGCCGTGCGCGGCGGCGTGCTCGCCGTCGCGCAGCCGGATCCGCCGGTCTTCGTGGTGCAGCACCCACGGCGCCGTCCGGCTGCCGGGCGACTGCGATGCCTGCGCCGGCCAACCTCACCCCGCGAGCCCCCTCACCGAGGTCGCCGCTGAGGTCGGCCAGTTCGGGCAGCACCAGCCCGGCAGCGGTCTGGGCGGCGGCCAGCCGCTCACGTAGCTCCCGCACCTGTTCCTTGAGCTTGCTTTCGGCCCGGGCGGCGTGGGCCTGCTGCTCGGCGGCCACGGCGCGCTCGTTCTGGGCGTCGCGCTCCTGGCGGGCCTGGCGCAGCTCCTCTTCGGCGCGGGCCTGCAGCCGCGCGGCGGTGACGGCCTCGCCTGTCGAGGGCGCGGGCACGCTGGAGTTCCGCTCGCGTCGGCGCTGATCGTGGCGTCCGACAACCCGGCAGCCGCGCGGGCGAGCACGAACCCCGCCAGCACATCGGTCTCGAACTCAGCCGGCTCCTGCGCCCCGGTCGAAGCGCGTGCCTCGCGAAGATCCCGCACGACCGACAGGCTCAACCCACGTCTCCTCGTCTTCGACGCCGATGTCAGACGATCGAGGAGGACGATGAACCTTCACAATCTCCTGGTAGCCGGCACGTCGATCGCGTGCCTGTCCTGGGTGGCCTTGTACCAGACCTCCCCGATCTGGGCGTCAACTCTGCCCGTGCTCAGCCGCGGGGAATCGACCTACAGTTTTGGCCTTGCACCCACAACGAGCCCTCTGCCCAGCCGGTGTGACAGGCGTAGTAGATCTGACCTGCCGCGCCGATGACGAAGTTGCTCAGGGGACCCCAGTGGCCCGTGTTGCAGCTGGTTCCCCGGACGGTGGATTCAGAGGCATCGACGGATTCGCATGTTATGACGGTGGCGGCGTGGGCTGCAGGGAGCGGTGCGGCGGCTATCGCAGCAGCAGCGACGAGAGGGGCCAGCAGGGGCAGAGCGAGTCGCATGATCGGATCCCTTCCGGAGGTGTGGGCGTGGCGGACGCCACCCCATCAATCATTAACTCTATGTAGTTATACAGCTACTGTCTGTAGTGGAAGTTTGCCCGCGCTCTCGGCAAAATCAGAACAGCCCGGCGAACCCCATCGCCTCCTCATCAAACGCCACCACAGGAACGGGCACCCCATGAGCCGCTCTCCTGCTCGGTCTCGAAGAACATGCCGGCCTGCCGCTCCCCCAGCCCCGGAACCGTCACGACGTCGTTGAAGACCACGGTCCGGACTCCCTCGAAGGTTCCGCCGTCGGCGCTGTACGCAGTGGTGAAGGCGCCCAGCCTGAGGAAGCCAGAGTTTATCCCGTTGATCAGAGTAGAAGTCCGGACCGATGCTGATCTCCCGGGACCGGCCCGTCCCCCCTACCTCCTGGGAGATCGTCGTGGTGTCGGCGGGATCGCAAATGATGATCTCTACCTCGCCACGGCAGCGTGGCCCGCCCCGGGAGGGGCAGCCCGGTCGGCAGGCAAGCCGGTGGCCTACCGCCGACGCCACCCGCGAGGACCTGCCCGACTTCGCTGGTTCCCACGCGAGACCTGGCTGGTCGGCGCGCTGCCGGCCGAGCAGACCGACGAACGGACCGAAGCACGCCGCAACATGGGCTTGGACGTCCTGGCCGAAGCCCGTATCCAGCCGATCCCGACCAGCGCAGCGCAGACACCTACCGCTTGACCTGCAGAAACGGGCGGCCCCGCCCCTTTCCGCCGCGGCGAGCGGAGAGGACGGGGACGGGTTCCCTCGGCGGTGAGCGGTCAGAAGGACGGATGCGTGTGCACCCGTCGTCCCTCCACGTAGGTGGCGAGGACGGTGATACCGCCCAGGTCACCGGGGGGGACGGCGAACGGGTCGGCGTCGGTGACGATGAAGTCGGCGAGCTTGCCGGGCTCGATGGTCCCCGTCCGGGTGTCGAGGTGGTTGATCCGGGCGGTGCCGATCGTGTACGCCGACAGGGCCGCCGCCACCGGGAGGCGCTGCGCGGGCAGGAACGGCCGCCCCGATCCGTCGGGGAGCATCCGGTTGACGGCGACGTGGATGCCGAGGAACGGATCCGGGCTGCTCACCGGCCAGTCGCTGCCCGCGGCGAGGGCGGCGCCCGAGCGCAGGAGGTCGCCGAAGGGGTACTGCCAGGTGGCGCGCCGGTCGCCGAGGAAGGGAATGGTCAGCTCGTCCATCTGCGGCTCGTGCGCCGCCCACAACGGCTGGATGTTGGCGGTGACCTCCAGGGCCGCGAACCGCGGCACGTCGTCGGGATGGACGACCTGGAGGTGGGCGATGTGATGCCGGTTGCCCTTGCGCCCGTTGACCTTGAGCGCCGCCTCGAACGCGTCCAGCGCCTCCCGGGCGGCTCGGTCGCCGACCGCGTGCACGTGGATCTGGACCCCGACGGCGTCCAGCCGGGTGATGTGGGCGCGCAGGTCCTCGGGTCCGATGAAGCTGATGCCGCTGTTGCCGGTCCGGCATCCGCAGCCGTCCAGGTAGGGGGAGGTCATGGCGGCGGTGTAGTTCTCCGCCACGCCGTCCTGCATGATTTTCACGCTGGTGGCTCTGAACCGTCCGGTGGTGGTACGGCGGGCGAGCAGTTCGGGGATCTGCTCCTCGCCCCGGTCCCGATCCCACCACAGGGCGCCGACCACGCGCCCGGTGAGCATCGAGGCGTCGGCGGCGGCCTGGTAGGCGCGCTGGACCTCCGGGCTGACCATCGCGTCCTGCCATGCCGTCACTCCGGCCTGGTGCAGGCGTCGCTGGCCCGCCTGGAGGCCGCGGAGCAGGTCCTCGTCCGTGGGTTCGGGCACGTGCCTGCCCACGAGCGAGGCGGCGCCCTCGTGCAGGGTTCCTTGGGGGGTGCCGTCCGGTTCGCGTTCGATGCGGCCATCGGCCGGGTCGGGGGTGCCGTGGTCGACGGCGCACAGTCGCAGGGCCTCGGTGTTGACCCATGCGCCGTGCCCGTCCCTGTTGGTCAGGTAGACCGGCCGGTCGGGGACGACCTCGTCGAGCGCGATCCGGCTCGGTGTACCGCCGGGGAACCATTCCATGGACCATCCGCCGCCGGAGATCCAGCGCGTCTCGGGATTGGCCGCGGCGTACGCGCGGACCGCGGCGAGGGCGTCGGCGGCGTCCCGCGCCTCGTGCAGGTCGCACCGGGTCATGGTGAGCCCGGCCAGGACCGGGTGCACGTGGGCGTCCTGGAATCCGGGAAGCAGGGTCCGGCCGGCCAGGTCGACGACCTCGGTCCGCGGGCCCGCAAGGTCGCGCATCTCCTCGTCGTCGCCGAGTGCCAGGATCCGCCCCTCGCGTACGGCCACCGCACGGCTCGGGGTGCCGGCCATGGGGCGTACTCGGCCGTTGACGAACAGGATGTCGGCAGAAGTCATGAAACTCTCCTCAGAGCTGCGGGCGGGTGGACCACGGCAGGACGCGTTCGACGGCGGCGCCGATGTGGAAGACGGTCGCGTCGTCGTAGCTGCGGCCGACGATCTGCACCCCGGTCGGCACGCCGTAGGACGACAGGCCCGACGGGACGTTGAGCACGGGGCAGCGGCTGGCGATGTTGAACACGGGCGTCAGCGAATACTCCAGGTAGTGGTCGAGCCGGACGCCGTTGACCGTCAGCTTGGTGTCCACGTAGTCCTCGCCCGCGGGCAGCGCGGCGGCGCCGGCGGTGGGGCAGATCAGCGCGTCGTACCGGTCGAGCAGGTCACCGATCACGGCGTAGACGCGGCCCTCCAGCTCCAGCCCGGCCAGGAAGCCGTCGCGCGCCAGCGCGGCGCGAGAGTCCTCGGCGAAGGCGAGGGCGTAGGGCGTGAGCTCGTCGCGGTGCGCGTCGGCCACGCCGGCGACCATGGGCCCGAAGATGGCGCCGAAGTGGATGAAGGCCGCGCGCATGACGTCGGCGCGCCGCAACGGCACTTCCACCTGCTCCACGACGGCCCCGGCCGTGGCCAGCGCGTCGGCGACCGCGCGGGTGTTGGCCGCGACGTCCGGCTCGATCTCCCAGTTCCCCAGGTCCGGTGAGTACGCGATGCGCAGCCCTGCGACGTCGCCGAGGCGTTCGGGGACGTGTACGGCGGGGCGGATGGAGACGACGTCGGCCGGGTGCGGCCCGACGATGACGTTCTGCAGGAGCGCGCAGTCGGCGACGGTGCGGGCCATCGGGCCGTCATGGCAGTAGTGGTCCAGGTTGTACGGCGACATCGCGGGCACCCGCCCGTAAGGGGGCTTGTATCCGACCGTTCCGGTGGCCGCGGCGGGCAGGCGGATCGAGCCGCCGATGTCGGACCCCGTGGCCAGCGTCGCCGTCCCCGACGCCAGCGCCGCGCCCGCGCCGCCGGAGGAGCCGCCGGGCGAATAGTCCAGGTTCCAGGGGTTACGGGTGATGCCCCACAGCCGGGAGTGCGTGTAGGCGGCGCAGCAGAACTCCGGCGTGGTGGTGCGGGCGTGGACGATCCCGCCGGCGGCGATGACGCGCTCCACGACCGGGTGGGTGGCGTCGGCGACGTGGCCGGCGTAGGCCAGGGAGCCGTCGCTGGCCCGCCTTCCCGCGATCGGCTGCTCGTCCTTGGTGGCGACCGGGAGCCCTTCGAGCGGTCGCGGCGACCCGTGGACGTAGGCGTGCTCGGCCTTCCTGGCCTGGTCGAGCGCCTGCTCGAACATCGTCTCGCTGAGCGCGTTGACCCGGGGCTCGACGGCCTCGGCCCGCTCGATGACCGCGGTCATGAGCTCGACGGGCGACAGAGCCCGGGTCCTGAACAGCTCCAGGGCTTGCGTGGCGGGCAGGTGCGCGAGGTCACTCACATGATCTCCTGAAGGGCGCGCCGGTCGGCGGCGATCTGTACGGGGTCCCAGCCGGGCCGCGGCACGGAATGCAGCAGCAGGCGGGTGTAGGGGTGCTGGGGGGCGGCCAGGACCTGCTCGGTCGGCCCGGCCTCGACGACCTTGCCGCGGTACAGCACGACGATGTCGTCGGCCGCGTGCCGGACCAGGGCCAGGTCGTGGGTGATGAACAGGTAGGCGATGTCGAGAGTGCGGCGGATCCGCGCCAGCAGGTCGAGGATCTGCGCCTGGATGGACACGTCGAGCGCCGAGGTGGCCTCGTCCAGGATGAGCACCTTCGGTTCGGTGGCGAGCGCGCGGGCGATGGCGACCCGCTGGCGTTGCCCGCCGGACAGCCGTCTGGGCAGCGCGGCCGCCTCGCGTTCGCCGAGCCCGACGCGTTCCAGCAGCTCATCGCGCCGGGCCTGCCGGGCCTGCCGGTCCATGGCGAAATGCAGGCGCAGCGACTCCTCCACGCATTCGCTCACGCTGATGCGCGGATCGAGGGAGAGGTAGGGGTCCTGGAAGACCATCTGGATCTCCCGCGCCCGCGCGAGCCTGGCCCGGCGGCCGCGCGGGACGCGCGAGCGGTCGCGGCCCTCGACGCCGATCCGTCCCGCGTCCGGGATCTCCAGGCCGACGAGCATGCGCGCGGTCGTCGTCTTGCCCGATCCCGACTCGCCCACCACGGCGAGCGAGCCGCCCGCCCGCAGCGAGAAGGAGACGCCGTCCACGGCGGTCTTGCCGCCGAACGCCTTGCGCAGCCCCTCGACCTCCAGCACGTTCTCAGTCATGGACCGGCTCTCCCGCTCTCAGGCACGCCACCTGGGCGTGCTCCAGGGTCTCCAGCACGGGCCGCCGCTCCCGGCACCGCTCGACGGCCAGGTGGCAGCGGGCCGCGAACGCGCAGCCGTCCGGCGACTCCGCGAGCGACAGGGGCCTGCCCGGCACCCCGTGCGGGGGCTCGTGCGACTCCAGCCGGGGCGTGGCCGCCAGCAGCCCGGCCGTGTACGGGTGGCGGGGCCGGGCGAAGAGCTCGCCGGTGGCCTGCTCCTCGACGATCCGGCCCGCGTACATCACGTAGATGCGATCGCAGATGGCCGCGGCCAGCTCCAGGTCGTGGGTGACGAACAACATGCCCATCCCGCGCTCGGTTCTCAGGTGCGACAGGATCGCGATGACTTCCGCCTGTGTGGTGACGTCCAGCGCGGTCGTCGGCTCGTCGGCGAGCAGCAGGTCGGGCTCGGCGGCGAGCGCCCCGGCGATCATCACCCGTTGCAGCATCCCGCCGGAGAACTCGTGCGGGTGGCGGCGCAGCGCGGCTCGCGGGTCCTCGATGCCCACCGCCTCCAGCAGCCCCTCCGCACGATCGAGGGCCTGCCGGTACGGCAGGCCGCCCGCCCGCAGCCCCTCGGTGACGAAGTCGCCGATCCGCCGGACGGGATTGATCGACGCCCGCGGATCCTGGAAGATCATCGCCACTCGGCGACGGCGCAGGTCACGCAGTCCCGCGGCGGTCTGCGACAGCACGTCCTGGCCGTCGACCAGGACGCGCCCGCTCACGGCGGTCTGCCGGGGCAGCAGGCCGAGCACGGCCCGGCAGGTGACGGACTTGCCCGACCCGGACTCGCCGACGAGCCCGACGGCCTCGCCCTGGGCGACATGCAGCGACACCGCGTCCAGGATGGGCCGTGCGGCCTGGCCGGGCGCCAGCCGTACGGTCAGGTCGTTGATCTGGAGCATCAGCGCTCCCTCCCGGAGACACGGTCGGCGATGCCCTCGCCGACGATGCTGAAGGCCACCACCGTGACCACGACGGCGGCGCCGGGGACCAGCGCGGGCAGCATGGCGCCCTGCAGCAGCGCGGACGCGCCCTCGTTGATCATGGCGCCCCAGTCCGGGACGGGCGGCTGCGTGCCGAACCCGAGGAAGGACAGCGCCGCGAGGTCCATGAGCGCGTAGCCGAAGTTGATCGCCGACTGCGCGAGGATCAGCGGCACGACGTTCGGGACCAGGTGTCTCAGGCAGATGACCCAGCCGGACCAGCCCTGCACCCGGTAGGCGTGGATGTAGGGACGGGACATCTCCCGCAGGGCGACGCCGCGCGCCAGCCGTCCGACGTATGGGGTGTACGCGATGCTCATCGCCACGACGGGCGCGGTCAGACCGGGCCCGAACATGGCCACCAGGCTGATCGCCAGCAGCAGCGCGGGGAAGGCGAAGACGAAGTCCATCGCGCGCGACAGGACCGCGTCGGCGACCCCGCCGGTCCAGGCGGCGAGGACGCCGAGCAGGGTGCCCGCCACCGTCGACAGGGTCACCACCAGGAGAGGGCCGAGCAGTCCCGCCCGCGCGCCGAAGATCAGGCGGGACAGGACGTCGCGGCCGGACTGGTCGGCGCCGAGCAGGTGATCGGCGCTCGGGCCGCTCAGCGCTGCCGAGAAGTCGATGGCGAGCGGGTCGTGCGGCGCCACGACCGGGGCGAGGATCGCCACCGCCACCAGGACGGCCAGGACGGCGACGCCGGCGACGGTCGTCCTGTCGGCCGGGAGCCGGTATCGGCGGTGGAGGGTCACGGCTGTCAAGGGGACTCCTTCGCTACGCCCTGCGCAGGCGCGGATCAATGGCCGGTTGGACCAGGTCGACCAGCAGGTTGGCGCCCACGAAGACGACGACGATCAAGGTGGTGACGGCCTGCACGACCGGGAAGTCCTTGACGGTGACCGAGCTGACCAGCAGCTGCCCGATCCCGGACAGGCCGAAGGCGGTCTCCACGATCGAGGTGGCGACGAGCAGCCCGGCGATCACCGTGCCGGTGACCGTGCTGATCGGGCCGAGCGAGTTGCGCAGGACGTGGCGCCGGATCACCGCGTTCTCCTGGACGCCGCGCGAGCGCGCCACCTCGACGTGCTCGCGGGCCAGCTCCTCCAGCATGGACGCGCGGGTGACCCGGGCCAGCAGCCCGGCGAACGTCAGGGCGAGCGCGGCCGCGGGCAGGGTCAGATGCCAGAGCCGGTCGACCAGCCCCTCACCGTTGCCGAAGGCGGGGAACCAGCCGAGCTGGACGGAGAACAGCGAGATCAGGCCGATCGCCGCGACGAACGAGGGGGTCGCGGTGGCCACCCCGGTGCCGATGAGGACGACCCTGTCGAGCGGGCCCGGCCGCAGCGCGGCCAGGGCGCCGAGGATCAGCCCCGCGGCCACGATGAGCAGCCCGGCGTAGCCGACCAGGAAGAGCGTGGTGGGCAGCCTGGCCAGGAGCAGGCCGGTCACGTCCTGGCGGAACTGCACCGAGCGGCCGAAGTCCCCGGTCACCGCGCCGCCGACCCATTTGAGGTACTGCGTGAGGAACGGATCGTCCAGGTGGTACTGCGCCCTGATCGCCGCGATCGCCTCCGGGGACGCCGAACGCCCTTGGGTGAGGAACGAGGCCGGGTCGCCGGGAGCCAGGTACACGGCGGAGAACACCGCGAACGAGGCCCCCAGCAGGGTCGCGACCAGTCCGGCGAGCCTGCGGGCCAGGAAGGCGCCCATCAGTCGGCCGACCCGAGCACCGCGGCCCAGGGATAGACGAGCTGGGTGATGCCGGTGGGCGCGCCGGTGAGCCGCTTGTTGAGGAACATGCTGTGCGGCACCTCGTACAGCGGGATCCACACCATGTCCCGGACGGCGATCTCCTGCAGCTCGGCGACGACGGCGGCGCGGGCCGCGGGGTCGGCCTCGGCGCTCGCCCGGTCGACGAGCTTGTCGTAGTCGGGGTTGGAGTAGCCGCCGTAGTTGGCGAAGTTGCCGGTCTGCAGGATCCCGTAGAACTCCAGCGGGTCGGGGGTCGAGTCGTACCAGATGGTCATGACCAGGTCGATGCCCTCGCGGGCCTTGGGGTCGGAGAACAGCGCGGAGTAGGCGTCGGGGGCCACCGCCTTCTGCTCGACCTGGAGTCCGATGGCCTGGCCCGCGGCCTGGACGGCGTTGGCGATGACGCCGATGTCGGGAGCCATCGTGCTCGTGGCGATCACGATCTTCCTGCCTGTGCCGCCGGCCTCCTTGACCAGCTTCTTGGCCGCTTCGAGGTCGGTGTTCAGCTCAGGGAGCTTGGCGTAGTACTGCTGGGCGGCCTCGGGGGCGATCCCCCACGCGCCGATCGCCGCCGGCGCCTTGGCCGGTGTGGCGACCCCGGCGACGCTGGCCTTGAGGATGTCCTTGCGGTCGAGCGCCATGGACAGCGCCTTGCGCAGCCTCAGGTCGCCGAGCGTGCCCTTGAGGTCGAGCGGGATGAGGCTGACGGCGGCGGTGTTGGGGCCGAAGTACAGCTTGCCGCTGGAGGCGGCGCCCAGGCGGGTGAAGCCGGTGGTGGGGACCAGGTAGCTGCCGTCCGCCTCGCCCGAGAGCAGGGCGTTGACGCGGGCCGCCGGGTCGGAGATGAAGACGTTCCGGACGGTCGCGGCCCTGGCCTTGAGCGCGGCGTCCCAGTAGCCGTCGAAGCGCTTGAGGTTGATCGCCTGGCCCTTGTCCCACCTGTCGAGCGAGTACGGCCCGGTGCAGTTCACGCCCTTGTCCGGGGTGCCGTACCCGGTGCCCTGCGCGGCCAGGAACGCGGCGCTCTCGATGGTCCCGGCCGACGTGCCCATCTGCTCGTTGAACAGCTGGTCGGGCTTCTTCATGTGGACGGTGACCTCCATGGGGCCCGTCTTCTCCACCGATTTGACGTTCTGGTAGGACGAGACCCAGTACGACCCCACCTTCGGATCCATGTGCCGGCGCATGCTGGCGACCACGTCGTCGGCGGTGAGCGGCGAGCCGTCGTGGAAGCGCACGCCCTCGCGGATCGTGTACACCCAGCGCCCGGGGTCGGGCGATTCGGCCTTGCTCGCGAGCCCCGGCTCGACCCGGAAGTCGGGCGTGATCCGCATGAGCTGCTCGCACACGTTGGCGAGCACGGTGTTGGGCGGGTAATCGAAGGCGTAGGCGTAGTCGAGCGACTGCGGCTCCGCGTAGAGCGCCCAGGTCACGGCGTCCACCGGGCCCTTGGCCGGCGGGAGGTCCGCCGTGACGGTGAAGGCGCCGGCTCCGGACGCCTTCGGAGCGGCCGTGCCGCCTCCGCAGGCAGCGGCCGCCAGTACGGTCAGCGCCGCGGCGGCGAGACGAGCGGTACGCATCGGACCACCTCTTCCTCGTGCGGGAAAGTGCCACGAGTATTGGTGAAGGAACGTTCCTGCACAAGACACTGAAGGAACGATTCAGCAACGGTCAGCGAGGTGGCGAATTGCCTGACATCCTGCAAAGATCGGACCCATGGAAGAGCCAGAGCGTAAGGTCGGCGCGCGCGTGCGCCTGGTCGACGTCGCCCGCGCGGCGGGGGTGTCCAAGACCACCGTCTCGGACGCGCTCAACGGCGCGGGCCGCCTCCCCGACGCCACCCGCGAGCACGTCCGGCAGGTGGCGCGCCGGCTCGGATACCGGCCGAACGCCACGGCGCGGCGGCTGCGCGCCGGGCGCTCACGCCTGCTCGGCCTCGCCGCCCGCGAGTTCGTCGAGCATCCGTGGTTCTACACCGAGCTCGCCTACTTCGCCCGGCTGACCGCCGCCACGACCCGCGCGGGCATGACCCACGGATACGGCGTGGTGCTGCTGCCCACCACCGGCCCCGACGACTACTGGACGGACCTGCCTCTCGACGGCGTGTTCGTGGTGGATCCGGTCGAGGGAGACCCCCTGGTCGGAGACTTTCTCGCCGCGGGAGTGGCCGTGGTCTCCGACCGCAGAGCCGTGGCGGGGACACCGTGGCCATGGGTCGACTTCGACTACGGCGCGGCCCTGCGCGGTGTGCTCGACCACCTGGCGGCGGCGGGCGCCCGGCGGATCGCCGCGGTCGGCGCCCCGACCACGGCCTGTTACCACCGGGATTCCGTCCAGGCCTACCTCGACTGGTCTGCGGAGAGGGGCCGCGTCCCGTTGCTGGCCCAGCTCGGCGGGCCCGGCTTCGAGCCGACGCTGGCCGCGGTGGAGAGGTTGCTGGGCGATCCCGAGCCGCCGGACGCGCTGGTCGTGCTCGTCGAGGTCAGCCCGTCCCTGCTCCTGGACAGGATCCGCAAGCTCGGCAGGTCGGTGCCCGGCGACCTGCTGCTGGTCTGCGCGACGGAGGACCCCACAGCGCCGTTCACGGATCCGCCCGTCAGCACGCTCAGCTTCCTGCCGGTCGAGACGGCCGACATCGCGGTCGGGATGCTCGTCGACCTCATCGAGGGCCGCGGTGTCGCGGGCGGCCGGCTGCTCCAGGCGAGGTTCGACATCCGCGTCTCCTCCGATCCCCGCTCTGCGCCGGGAGGCTGATCACTTTCGAGCCGGGCGCAGGGTCGTCCACGCCAGGGTGAGGGCGGTGCGGAAGGTGTCGGCCTGGTCGGGCGACAGGCCCGAGATCATGCGGTCCTCAAGTTCGGCGGCGGCCTCGGCGTGGGCGTCGAGGAGCGCCCGGCCCTCGTCGGTGAGGTAGAGCAGCAGTTCGCGCTTGTTGGCCGGGTTGGGCGAGCGTCGGATGAGGTGACGCCGGTCGAGGGCGCCGATCAGGTCGGCCATGGCCTGCGGGGTGACGAAGGAGTCGCGGGCGAGCTGGGCGGCGGTCATCCCGTCCTTGTGCCGCAGCACGGTGAGCGCCGTGTACTGCGGCGTGGTCACGCCCGAGTCGCGCAGCATCTCGTCCAGGCGCGACTTGATCGCCAGTTCGAGCCGTTTGACGGCGTACAGCAGCGACGGGGCGGGGCGGGGCGGGGCGCTGGCCATGACGAACAGTATCCCAGCCAGTCATTGACAGGAAACCTGATGATACTTCAGCCTTCTTCATCAGGATTCCTGTCAATTGGAGAGCCTGTGATCCCTCCCTGCCCTGACCTGCCCCCGTCACTGGCCCCGTCACTGGCGCTGGAGCGTCACGGGGACGTCGCGGTGCTGTCGTTGAACCGGCCGGCCAAACGCAACGCGCTGGACGAGGCCACGATCGCCGGGCTCGGCGCCTTCTTCGCCGCCCCGCCCCCGTGGGCCATGGCCGCGGTGCTCGCCGCCGAGGGCGCACACTTCTCCGCCGGGCTCGACCTCGGCGAGCTCACCGTACGAGACGCCGTCGGAGGCCTGCACCACTCGCGCGGGTGGCACGAGGCGATGGACCGGATCGGCCACGGCGTCCTGCCGGTGATCGCGGTCCTGAAGGGCGCCGTCATCGGCGGCGGCCTGGAACTGGCCGCGGCCGCGCACCTGCGCGTCGCCGAGGAGTCGGCCTTCTTCGCCTTCCCCGAGGGCAGCCGGGGGCTCTTCGTGGGCGGCGGCGCCTCGGTCCGGGTCTCCCGGCTGATCGGAGCTCAGCCGATGATCGACATGATGCTCACCGGAAGGGTCCTGACGGCCGCGGAAGGCGAGGCCCGCGGCCTGGTCGACTACCGGGTGGCCGAAGGCGACGGGATCACCAAGGCCCTGGCCCTGGCCCGGCAGGTCATCGGGAACTCGCCGATCGCCAACTACGCCGTCCTGCACGCCCTGCCGCGCATCGCCGACGCCGACGCCGAGACGGGGCTGCTCCTGGAATCCCTCATGTCGGCCGTGGCACAGAGCAGCACGGAGGCCAAGGCCCGGATACAGGACTTCCTCGACGGCAGGGCCGCCAAAGTCGGCCCTCCGGGAGCCGCCCGATGAGCACCCGCCTCCCCCCGGCAGAGCCGCTGTACGTCCCCGGCCCCGAGCAGATCGCCAGGGCGCACGCCACCGGCTTCATCGGCTGGCTCGCCCGCGAGCGCGGCGTGACCGTACCGACCTGGAACGAGCTGCGGCACTGGTCGGTCACCAGCATCGAGGACTTCTGGGCAGCGGTGTGGGACTACTTCGAGATCAAGGCCCACGCGCCCTACGACAGCGTCCTGGCCGAACCGGGCATGCCCGGCGCCCGCTGGTTCCCGGGAGCGACCCTCAACTACGCCGAGCATTGCCTCGGTACGCCCGAGGACGCCGGCCAGGTCGCGGTCGTCGGCCATTCCCAGACCCGGCCGCGCGTCGAACTCACCTTCGCCGAGCTCGCCGAGCAGGTCCGGCGTGTCCGGGCCGGCCTGCGGCGGCTCGGGGTGCGGCGCGGCACCCGGGTGGTCGCCTACCTGCCCAACTGCCCGGAGACACTGATCGCGTTCCTGGCCACGGCGAGCCTCGGCGGCATCTGGGCGAGCTGCGCCCCGGAGTTCGCCGCCCCCGCCGTGGTGGACCGGTTCGGCCAGATCGAGCCGGCCGTCCTGCTCGCGGTGGCGGGCTGCACCTACGGGGACAAGAGGATCGACCGGCGCGAGCAGGTCCAGGCGATCCGGGACGGCATCCCTTCGCTGGAGCACGTCGTGCACGTCCCGTACGGCGGGCTCGACCTCCCCGGCGCCTTGTCCTGGACGGAGCTCGCCGCGCCCACGGACCAGGCGCTGAGGTTCGAGCCGGTGCCCTTCGACCACCCCCTGTACGTGCTGTTCTCCTCCGGTACCACCGGGAAGCCGAAGGCCATCGTGCACGGCCACGGCGGCATCCTGCTGGAGCACCTGAAGAACCACGCCTTCCACTGGGACCTGGGCGCCGGCGACCGGCTGCTGTGGTTCACCACGACGGCGTGGATGATGTGGAACACGCTGGTCTCCGCGCTGCTCGTGCGCTCCTCGATCGTGATGATCGACGGCAACCCGCTCCACCCCGACCTGCGCGCGCAGTGGCGGCTCGCGCAGGAGACCGGCGCCACCCTCATGGGCGCCAGCCCCGGCTACCTGATGGCCTGCCGCAAGGAAGGGGTGCGGCCGGGTGAGGAGTTCGACCTGTCCCGGCTGCGGCAGATCGGCGTGGCCGGCAGCCCGTTCCCCGTCGAGGGTTTCCGGTGGGTGGCCGAACAGTTCGGCCCCGCCGTCCTGCTGAACGTCGGCAGCGGCGGCACCGACGTGTGCACCGGCCTCGTCCAGGGATCGCCGTTGCAGCCCGTGTGGGAGGGGGAGATGTCCGGGCCGAGCCTCGGCGTGGACGCCAAGGCGTTCGACGAGCACGGCAACGTGGTGGTCGGCGGCGTCGGCGAGCTCGTCATCACCACGCCGATGCCCTCGATGCCGGTACGCCTGTGGGGCGACGAGGACGGCCGCCGGATGCGCGAGACCTACTTCAGCCGTTATCCCGGCGTCTTCCGCTTCGGCGACTGGTGCCGTTTCTCCTCCCACGGCTCCTGCGTCATCACCGGCCGATCGGATGCCACGCTCAACCGCGGCGGCGTCCGGCTGGGCACCGCCGAGTTCTACCGGGCCTTGCAGGACGTCGAAGAGGTCACCGACAGCCTCGTCGTCCACCTGGAGAGCAAGGAGGGCGACATGGGAGAGCTGATCCTGTTCGTCACCCTCGCCGACGGGCTCGTCCTGGACGAGCCATTACGCGCCCGCCTGATAGCGCGTATCCGCGCCACACTGTCCCCGCGGCACGTGCCCGACGCCGTCCTGGCCGTCCCCGCGATGCCCTACGGACGAACCGGCAAGAAGCTCGAAGTCCCCGTCAAGAAGATCCTGCTGGGCGCCGCCCCTGACGAGGTCGCCTCGGCCGGCTCCCTCCTGGACCCGGCGGCGCTCGACGCGTTCACCGCCATCGCCCGCGACCGCGCGTGGCAGGCGTGAAGAGCCCGGCGGACCAGCCGGTCGCCGTCATCGGCACGGGCGTCATCGGCGCCGGATGGGCAGCTCTGTTCCTCGCCCGCGGCCTCGACGTCACCGCCTTCGACCCCGTCCCGGACGCCGAGGAACGGTTGAGGGCCGCGCTCGACCTGGCCTGGCCCGCGCTCACCCGGCTCGGCCTCGCCGACGGCGCCTCCCGCGACCGGCTCACTTTCACCGCGACCGCAGGTGACGCCGTCGCCGGAGCGCGGTTCGTCCAGGAGAACGGGCCGGAACGCGTCGACCTCAAGCGCACACTGCTGGCCACGCTGGACGAGGCGACTCCGCCGAGCGCCCCGATCGCCAGCAGTTCGTCGGGCCTGATGCCCAGCCGCCTACAGGAGATGTGTCCGGCTCATCCCGAAAGGGTGCTCGTCGGACACCCGTTCAACCCCGCCCACCTGATCCCGCTGGTGGAAGTCGTGGCCGGCGAGCGCACCGGCCTCGACATCACCCGGCAGACGATGGACTTCTACCGCTCCGTCGGCAAGCGGCCGGTGCTCGTGCGGCGTGAGGTTCCCGGGCACCTCGCCAACCGGCTCCAGGCCGCCCTGTGGCGGGAGGCGTACTCGCTGGTGGAGCGGGGAGTCGCGAGCGTCGCCGACATCGACGCCGCCATCGCGCACGGCCCCGGCCTGCGGTGGGCCCTGCTCGGCCCGCTGGTCAACCAGCACCTCTCGGGCGGACCCGGCGGGATGGCGCACACCCTGCGCCACCTCGGCCCGCCGGCCCAGACCTGGATGGACGACCTCGGCACGCCGCGGCTCACCCCCGAACTCGCCGACCTGCTCGTCGACGGCGTGCGCGACGAGCTCGACGGCATCGACCAGGAAGCCATGACGGCCGACCGCGACGCGCTGCTCGTCGGCCTGCTGCAGGCCAAGCGCCGGCACCACGCCCTTCCCTGACACACCGAGAAGGAACGATGATCTACACCCCGCGCATCGACCCGGACGCCATCGTGGCCCTGGACGTCCACGCCCACATCGAGGCCGACCACCACGGCCGCCTCTCCCTCGACGCCGAGCTGATGGCGGCCTCGGCGAAGTACTTCAAAGCCGGTCAGGACCGCACCCCGACGATCGACCGCGTCGCCGCCTACTACCGGCAGCGGAACATGGCCGCGGTGGTCTTCACCGTCGACGCCTCCACCGAACTCGGCCACCCGGCCCTGTCCAGCGAGGAGATCGCCCGTCAGGCGGCCGAGCACGCCGACGTCCTCATCCCCTTCGGCTCCGTGGATCCGCGCCGCGGCCCGGCCGCCGTCGCCCAGGCGCGGCGGCTCGTGCAGGAGTTCGGCGTGCTCGGCTTCAAGTTCCACCCGAGCCTGCAGGGCTTCACCCCCAACGACCCCGCCCACTATCCGCTCTGGCGGGCGCTGGAGGACCTGGGCAGCGTCGCACTGTTCCACACCGGCCAGACCGGCATCGGCGCCGGCCTGCCCGGCGGGCGCGGCATCAAGCTGCGCCACTCCGACCCGATGCTGCTCGACGACGTCGCCGCCGATTTCCCCGGGCTCACCATGATCCTCGCGCACCCGTCCGTTCCCTGGGTCGACGCCTCCCTGTCCATCGCCGGCCACAAGTCCAACGTCTACCTCGACCTGTCCGGCTGGTCACCGAAGTACTTCCCGCCGCAGCTCGTCCGCCAGGCCGCCGGGCCCCTGCGGCACAAGGTCCTGTTCGGCTCCGACTACCCCGTCCTCACCCCCGACCGCTGGATGGCCGACTTCGCCGCCCTGGACGTCAAGGACGAGGCCAAGCCCCTCATCTACAAGGAGAACGCCCTACGCGTTCTCGGCCTGCGCAGGGCGAGTCGATGAACGCGGCCCGGGTACGGTCAGCCGACTGCGTAGGCGCGGGTCACCGTCTGGGTGACGCCGTCACCGGCGGTGTCCTTGACCGTCGCGCGCAGGGAGACGAACCCCGACGAGCCTGGGTTGGCGACGGTCGCCGTCCAGCCGGAGGCGGCTGCCCGGGTCCTGACGGGCTGCCATGTGGCGCCGTCGTCGGTGGAGAACTCCAGCTTGACCGTGCGCACCGCGGCGCCGCGGGCGCCGGGGGTGCGTTCGATCCACATCGACAGCTGGGTTCGTGACCCGGGTTCGGCCCGGTTCGCGGTGTCGAGGCCTCTGGGCGCGTACCTGACCGCCATCAGCGGCAGGGGCGTGGCCTGCGCCGTACGGGCCGAGCGGAACGTCCAGACGGCGTCGACACCTGTGGACAGGGCGTTCACGGACATGTCCCTGTGCGAGGACACGGCGAGAGTGTAGGTGCCGGCGTCCTGCGGCAGCGTCGCGGACAGCGCGCACTGATCGCTGTTGCCGGGCGCGCACCCGGCGATGCCGCCGGTGGCGATCTGCCTGCCGTCGCGCGAGAGGGTCAGGGTGCCGGTGGCGGTGGCGTCCATGCCGGTCAGCTCCGCGACGCCGTCGGTGTAGAGCCGGCCCGCGAAGAACTGGAGCGTGTCCCCGCTGCGGCTGCCGCCGGGCGTGGCGAACGACGGGCCCGCGACCGCCGCGTTCCAGACCTCGGAGAAGGCCCGCTCGCGCACCGGGCTCGTGCCGATCTGCCGGGAACCGCCCGCCTGGAACTCCGAGGACCAGGCGAGCCCGGGGCTCCGGTAGTGCGTCATGGCGGAGGGCAGCGGGATTTCCCTGGTGGGCAGGGTGAGTGCCCAGATGCCGGCCGGGTCCAGCGGTAGGGGCTGGGCGCGGCGTCCTTCTTGTGCCAGACGCTCCAGGACTCGTAGGTGAGCCCTGGTTGCCGGACGGGAATGACGTAGTAGCCCTCATTGGGGTCCTGACCGGAGGAGTACCAGCCGTACTGCCATGGACCGTTGGCGAGGTGGAGGCCGAACTCCTGGTCGGCCGCGGCGGTGGGGGCGTCCACGGCGAACCGGATCCGCTCGCCCTCGCGGGCGTCGACCGTGATGCGCACGTCGTCGTCATCGACCGCGAGCGGCCGGTGTCCGGTCGTCAGGACGACGGGGTCGAAGTCGTAGATCTCGGTGTAGAGGTTCCAGGCGCCCTTCGGGAGCCGTGCCTTCGCCACCCCGTCGCGGAAGCGGAGGGTCCGCTGAGCACCGCTCGCCTGGTCGTAGACCATTCCGTACGCCATGCCGGCCGGAACGCCCGACCTGGCGACAGCGGTGACGGTGACGTCGTGGGACTCCGGTTCCACGTACGCGCCCGCCGGCGTACGGAGGACAGTGTCGCCGGAGGTGGCGGTGAGCACGCCCGGGTAGTCGCCGGCGGCCTTGCCGGCGACGTCGACAGTGAGGGAAAGGGACGCCTGCCCACCCGCCGGGACCTCCAGCTTGTCCTGCGGCAGCTTCAGCACGTCGGTGTCGGTCGTGAGGTTCAGGGTGACGGGGGTGTCCCCGTCGTTGGTGTAGGTGATCGTCCGGGTCGCCTGGTCGCCACCGGTGTGCTGCCACGGGAAACCGGCCCAGACAGTGGCGGGAGAGGCGATCACCGGCTGCGCCAGCGCGCGGGGCACGTCCACCCGCCCGGCGCCCTGATCGTAGAGGCCGGTCCCGCTGGTCGGCCTGGCGCTGTCGACCAGCGCGGCCTTGAGCTGCTGCCCGGTCCAGCCGGGGTGTCGCTGGGCGAGGATCGCCGCCGCGCCGCTCACGTGCGGCGCCGCCATGGAGGTCCCGCTGTGCGCCACGTGGGGCCCGTCTGCGGTGCCCTCGGCCGCTGCGGCGACGATGTCCACGCCAGGGGCGGTGATCTCGGGCTTGATCGCGTGATCGCCCGCTCTGGGGCCCTTGCTGGAGAACTCGGATACCCGGTCCGACCGGTCGACGGCGCCTACGGAGAGCGCGGCGTCCGCGGTGGACGGGCTGGTCACGGACCCTTCGCCGCCCTCGTTGCCGGCCGCCACCACGAAGAGCGTGCCCGTCCGTTCCGACAAGGTGTTCACCGCCTGCTCGACGGGATCATCGCCGGGCTCGTCCACCGTGCCGAGGCTCAAGTTGACGACCTTGGCGCGGACCTCGGTGGCGGCCCACTCCATGCCTGCCGGCAACGCCGAGTCGGCGATACCGTCGACGCCGCCCACCTTCCCCATGGCGATGCGGGCCCCCGGCGCGACGCCTCGGTACTTCGTCCCGGCCCCGGCGACGATCGAGGAGACATGCGTGCCATGGCCGACGCGGTCGGTCATGTCCGGCTCGTCGGAGAAGTTGCGCTCCTGGGTGACGACCCCCTTGAGATCGGGATGCCCGGCGTCGTAGCCGCTGTCGAGCACGGCCACCGTGACGCCCTGGCCGGTGACCCCCTGCTGCCACGCCTCGGTCGCGCCGATCTGCGCGGTGCTGCGATCCAGCGTGAAGGACCGGCGCCCGTCGAGCCAGATCTTGCCCTTCCCCGCGGCCGGCGTACGAACCCTGCTCACCAGATCCCTCCACGTCCGCGCGGCGGTGCTCTTCGGCACCCGCACCGCCGCCACGCCGAGGTCGTCGAGCTCGCGGGTCAGGCGCGTCCCGCTCAGTGTCGGGGCCGGCTTCTCCCCCAGGGCCTGACTGATCAGCGGGATCTCGTCCGTGTCGGCGTCGCCGTACCTCCATGCGAGAAGCCGGGTCACATCGAAGAGCCGATCGTCGAGCAGTCCCTCGCTGACGAGCGGGAACGCGTCCGCGGGGATCACGTAGAGGTGTCCGTCGCGCAATTGCGTCGAGTAGCGGACCTGCCGTCCAGGGGCGCTCTCCACCCGGTGGCCCCGGCCGCTGACCGTCACCTTGTCCCCGGTCAGGAGCGTCACGCTACCGGAAACGACCGGGCCGGATCCTACGGGGGCCTGCTGAGGGGCCGCGGCGAAGGAGGCTTCCTGAGCCGTGACGACTGCCAAGGAACCGGCCAGTACGGCGGTCACCAATCCTGTTCGCAAAGTTGTGAATGCCACACCCCTACTTGGGCGAACCGGCGTGAAGCATTATGAGACACGTCCGGAGGGGCGACACTCGGCGTCCGGCCGTTTCTGTTACTTCTGGGCGAGTGCGGCCTGCGATGTCTGCTGGTGAGCGGGTGCCGAGGCCGGGCGCCGTACCAGGAGGAGGGTGATCGCGCCTGCGGCGAGGCCGATCGCGCCGGCGGTCAGGAAGGTGGCGTTCAGGCCGGAGGCGTACGCGGCGGCCTCGGAGACGGTGTGGTCCAGGGCGTCTTGCAGCTTCGAGCGGAAGACGGTGCCGAGGACGGCGACGCTGACCGCGAACCCGAGCTGGCGGAAGGTGCTGACCGCCCCGGCCGCCATGCCGGCGCGTTCCGGCGGCACCGAGGCCATCGTCGCGGCCGTCACGTTCGGCACGGCCACCCCGACCCCGACCCCGACGACGACGGCTCCGGGGACGAGGGCGGCCCAGCCCGAGTCCCCGGTCAGCACCGCCTGGCCTGCCACGCCGGCGCCGACGAGCAACATCCCGAGGCCGATCGTCCAGCGCGGCGAGACGGCGTGCAGGAAGCGGCCGGACAGCAGAGAGACCACCAACGACACCGCGGGGATCGGCAGGATCACCAGCCCGGCCTGGAGCGCGCCGAGCCCCTGGACGGACTGCAGCCACATTGAGGTGTACATCAGGTACGCGAACGCCGCCCCCGACATCGCCAGGGAGGCGATCATGATTCCGGTGAAGGACGGGCTGCGGAACAGGCGAAGGTCCAGGATGGGGGACGGGCTACGGGCCTCGACCGCGACGAAGGCGGCCAGCGCGATCGCCGCGGCGGCGAACGTCCCGACAATGACGGGCGATCCCCAGCCGTCCTCGCCGGCCCGGGTCAGCGCGTAGACCGACGCGCCCGCTGCGGTGGCGAACAGCGCGATGCCCGGCAGGTCGATCCGCCGCGCGTCCGGGTTGCGGGACTCGTCCACCACGCGCAGGGTCAGCGCCACGGCGGCCACGCTGACGGGCAGGTTGACCAGGAACGTCGACCTCCAGCCGAGTTGCTGGGTCAGCAGCCCGCCCAGGATCGGCCCGATCCCGGACGCGGCGCCGTTGACCGCGCCCCAAACGCCGAACGCCACGCCCCGGTCACGTCCCTCGTAGGAGGCACCCACGAGCGCCACCGTCGTGGCGAACATCATCGCGGCGCCCGTGCCCTGGATGGCCCGTGCAGCGATGAGGGAGCCCACGTTCGGGGCCAGTCCGCTCGCCAGCGACGCCACGGCGAAGGTGACCAGGCCCACCACGTACACACGGCGGCGACCGAGCAGGTCGGCCAGCCCACCCGCGCCCAGCAGCAGAGCCGCGAGCGCCAGCGCATAGATGTCCATCACCCATTGGAGAGACGAGAACGACGCCTTCAGCGACGCCGCCATGTCCGGCATCGCCACCGTCACGATGTTGACGTCCACCAGCAGCATGAACGTTCCCAGGCTGACGGCGGTCAACGGCCCCCACTTGCCCATGATGATCCTTCCGATCGTTATGCGAAGACGCCTCAACGATCAGCGCAAATATGCAGGAAAGCCACTTGGAAGCCGTCACTTTCCTGCATTTCGACATCAAATAGGATCACATGGTGAAATCCGACGTCGCGGACGAACTTGATCGCCGCCTGATCCAGGCACTCCAAATGGACGGCCGCGCCCCGTTCAGTCGCATCGCTGAGGTCCTCGGCGTCTCCGACCAGACGATCGCCCGCCGGTACCGTCGGCTGCGCTCACGCGACATCCTGCGCGTCGTGGGCGTCCCGCCTGTCAGCTACGTCGCGGAGGGTCGGTGGATCCTGCGCCTGCGGTGCGTCCCAGGCGCCGCCCGGAGCGTCGCCGCCGCGCTGGCGCGCCGTCCCGACACCACCTGGGTGCAGCTCGTCTCGGGCGGCACGGAGATCCTCTGCGTCGTCCGCGCCCGGAGCGAGGTCGACAGCGAGCAGCTCCTGCTGGACCGGTTTCCGCGCGGCGCCCGGGTCGTCTCGATCGCCGCGCATGCGGTCCTGCACACCTACTACGGCTCACCGCACGTGATCCGCGGCCTCGACGCGCTGTCCCCGGACGAGGTCGAACGGCTGCGCCCCGCGCCTGCGCCGGACACCGGCGAGATCGACTCCCTCGACCCCGGCGACCAGCGTCTGATGGACGTCCTGGCGCGCGACGGGAGAGCGGGCCTGGCCGAGCTCGCGGCCGCCACCCGCTGGTCGCAGTCCACCGTCGCCCGGCGTCTGGAGCACCTGCGCGCGACCGGCGTCCTGCACTACTACGCCGAGTTCGACATCGCCTACGTCGGCCTGCGCAGCGTCGCCCGGCTGTGGATCACCGTGCCGCCGGCCGAGCTGGTGGCCACCGGGCAGGCCCTGGCCGAGCACCGCGAGGTGGTGTTCGCCGCCGCGACCACCGGCCCGACCAACCTGGCGGTCCAAGTCGCCTGTCGCAGCTCCCGCGATCTCTACCGCTACCTCACCGAACGCGTCGCCGCCCTGCCCGCGATCACCCATGTCGAGACTGCTCCGATCGTCCAGAACGTCAAGCGCGTCGGCACTCACCTCGACATCGGCCTTGGGATCGGCACGGTCGTCGGCGCCGACAACGATCATGGTCGTTCAGGCCCTTCATTCGGGAAGCCGCGATGAGACCTGAGCAGCCCCGCGTAGTAGTGATGCCGTTCGGTGCGGAATGTGGCGTGGTATTCCACGGTCAGGTGCCGGTGTAAATCACTGGTTTGCCTCGTGCGTGTCCGATCCCGGTCAGCTTGTGGCCTGGCCGAGGTCCTCCAGCGGGTAGATCTCCAACGGCCGCTGTCCGGCCGGCGTCGCAGCGCAGTCCGGGGGTACGCCGCCTCCCGCCGCCGGCCGGACCTACGTCCGCCGGGTCGACGACCTCGCGGGCCCCGCGCAGGTGGGCGCCGAGCTCGCGGCTGACCGCCGGCCTGTGATCCGATGAACGCTCCCCTGCCTGTCGGCGGGCGCCCGGCGCCACTGTGGAGGCCATGAACGATGACATGTGGCGACTGCGACGACTCCCCCGACCCGGCCGCACCTCGCGTGCTGATCCGGGTGCAGGGGACGGCGGCCGACGCGCGGTTCACCTTCGCGGCGGTGGGGCTGGAGTCGGCCATGGTGGGGGCGTTCCTGACCATCGCTGGTGGCGAGGCGGTGATGCGCCCGTTCCGGGACACCCTGGGCACCCACCCAGAACTGACGAGCAGCGCGCTTTGGCTCGCGGCCCTGGACGAGGTGACCTTTGCTGCGGAGGGCGCGGAGCCGGCCGAGCGCCCCCAGACGCGATCACGACCGCACCCGCGCGGTTCATGTCGTACCTCGCGGACGGCTTGGCCGCCATCAGGCGGTCATCAACAAGCGGCTCAACCGAGTACCGCAAGTCGGCCTACGGTGTCAGCGAGCCGCCGCCTCGGTCGAGGAGATCGCCGACCGGCTGCACGAGTACCTCGACGACGACGTCACCTACGCTCCCTACGTCATCCTCCCGGGCACCCCCTTCTGGCGTGGTGCCGGCCGGAGAGCATCAAGACTCGGATGCCGCCCGAGGGCGTGCCCGCCCACAGCGGCAGGCTGTTGCTCCCGGAACTGGACGAGCCGCTGGAGGTGCGGTTCTGGATCACCTCCGCCGAGGCGTCCGGTCCGGCACACTGGCGAGCGACGCATTGATCGGGCTCGGCGGCCGAGCGGGCGGGGTTCCAGGCGGGGACGGGCTTGAGGCCGATGGCGGTGTCGCAGTTGGCGCACACGTAGATGCCGTCCAGGTCCGCTCACCACCATGAACAAGCGATCAACGATGAGCAGAAGAGCGCCTGCCTGGGCTGGTCGGTTCGGTACGCCGTGCATTCCGTCGAACTACAGGGTCGCGATGACCAGCCCGAGCAGGAAGAGGCTCGCCAGCGCGAGAACCACGGAGAGTCGCATGAGTCAACCTTAGGTTGACGCTGCATCAACGTCAACCTAAGGTTGACGAACGTGGAGAGCCATGCCTGTTCGGCGCCTTCGTGGTGGTCACGGTCGGGCAGCAGCAGGACCACGCTCTGGCCGTAGATGTGGGTCGCCTGCTCAAACGGCGTCCTGCCGCAGAAGTGGTCGGGCTTGCCGGGCCTGATCGCGGCTGTTGGGTCAGTTCTCGGCGAGACGTGCCTTCTTGACCTTGTTGCCGCAGGTGTTCATGGAGCACCAACGGCGGTTGGCTCCGCGGCTGGTGTCGAGGAAGAGTCCCGCACATCCGGGGCCTTCGCAGTTCTTGATGCGGCTGCGGTCGGGGCCCCCGAGGACGTGGATGGCATCTGTGGCCAGGACCCCGAGGGCGTCACCGACAGGCGTCGCCGCGGTCAGGCGCCATCCTGCGCGATCGCGTTCGAGCGCGGCCTTCGCGTGCCCGGCGGCCGCGACCGTGTTGAGAGTGCGGACATCCTCCGAATCGGGCCGTTCACCTGCGGCGATCGCCGACCCGATCCGGTAGATCACCTCGCGCAGCGCGACGGCGTCCTTCAGATCGGCCGGCGACACGTCCGTGGCGTCGAGCCCTGTCGCCTGCAGCCACATCTTCAGTCGGGCAGGGTCGGTCAGCCGCTCGCGCGGCGCCATGCCGGCTCGATCGCTGACGGTGGCGGTGAACCGGAACGCCAGGACCTCGTTGTCCATGCGGAACACACGACGTGCGTCCTCGGCCATCCCACCTCCGCAGCAAGCGACGACACCTTCGAACCGTCTTAGCCGGTTCGACACGATGGTACCCCTATGACATCGTGGAACCACCTTAGACGGTTCACAGAGAGGGTTCTCCTCATGAGCGACATCGCGGTCATCGGTCTGGGCGCAATGGGACGGCCCATCGCACGCAACCTCTTGAGAGCCGGGTACGACGTCGTGGTATGGAACCGCTCCGACAGGCCCGCGGACGAGCTCGTCGCGGCGGGTGCCCGGAGAGCCGCCTCGGTCGCCGAGGCCATGCACTCGCCGGTGGTCTTCTCGGTCCTGGCCGATGACCGGGCCGTCGCCGAGACGTTCATCGACTCCGGCGTTCTCGCTCGGGCCCCGGGCGGGACCGTTCACGTCAACCTCGCGACGGTGAGCGCCGGCCTGGCCCGCCGGGCCGGCGCGGCGCACGCCGAGCACGGTGTCGGGTACGTCGCGGCACCGGTCTTCGGCCGTGTTCCGGTCGCCGAAGCCGGAGCGCTCAACATCCTCGCGGCGGGCGAGCAGGGGCTGATCGACCGCGTGCAGCCGCTCTTCGACGTGATCGGCTCGCGGACCTGGCGACTCGGCGACCGTCCGGAGCAGGCCAACGTCGTGAAGATCCTCGGGAACTACCTGATCGCCTGCGCGATCCAGTCCCTGGGCGAGGCCGTCAGTCTCGCGGAAGGCGCCGGTGTCGACTCGGGGCGGTTCGTCGAACTGCTGACCTCGACCCTCTTCCCGGGAGCCGTCTACACCGGCTACGGGGCGATGATCGCCGAACGGCGCTACCAGCCACCCGGATTCACTGCGGTCCTGGGCCGCAAGGACCTGCACCTCGCGCTCGATGCCGCGAACGACCACGACGTTCCGCTCCCGATCGGTGAACTCCTGCGGACTGTCTTCGACCAGGCCATCGCCGACGGTCACGGGGCGGACGACTGGGCGGTCATCGCGGAACGGCAGCCGCGGTGACCGCCGTGGAGGCGGCCGGGCGATCACGCCACGAGGCAGCTCTTCGCGTTCCGCGAAGTCAACCGAAGGACTTCCGAAGCCGACCACCAGGCCTTCTGGCGCCGTTCCCGGTGAACCGCGCGGCTCACCGGGAACGGGTCACGGGCTGGTGATGACGCCGCGGGGGCCAGGTCGAACCTTCCCTCGACGATGACGTTGTCGCCCACCTTGAGCCCGTCCCCGACGCAGCGGGGGTTGACGGTCGCGATGCGCAGGTGGTCGCGGTCCTCCAGGAGGATCGCGCCGCTGGTGTTGTCGTAGGTGGCGTCGGCCTGCCCGGTGGCGGTCAGGACGTCGGCCGTGACGTCCAGGGTGGCGCCCACGGGGGCGAAGGAGATGCCGGTGATGGAGAGGCCCCCGCACCGAGCAGGCCCGTGCCACCCTCCTTTTCAGCCTCGACCGCCCTCCTCCGAGGTGGTCGATGCAGAGGCGGGGCCGTTCGGGCGGTTCCCCCGTTCGGCCTCGCCAGGAAGGGCGCGGGGCTCAAGGCGCGAGGTTGTCGAGAGCGACCGAGTAGACGACCCGCTGATCTTCGCCTTCGGTCAGCCCCCACAGCTCGCCCCCGGTGCCCGAGTACCACAGCGACAGGTCCTCCGGCCGGTAGCCCCAGTTCGTACGGGCCGTCATCGTCATGGAGGCCAGGTCCACCGACGCGAAGCGCCTGGAGTACGGGACGTTGACGAACTTGCCGGCGCTCATGTTGACGTAGAGCCGGCCGTCGTGGAGCTGGACGCCTTGGACGTCGCTGATGGCGTGGGTCTCCGCCGTCGTGGGCGTGGTGGACTCCCAGGCCGCCGTCGGGGTCAGGCCGAGCCGGTAATCGCCGGTCTCGGCCGAGCGGAAGGCGTAGCGCGCGATCCGGGTGCCGTTCAGCGGCTGGGGCTGGCCGTTCAGCCATGTGGCCCGGTAGTCGCCCACCACGAGGGCCTGCCGGCCGGTGCTCGTCCGGTCCAGCGAGATGTAGTCGAAGTCCAGGTCGGGGCTGACGAAGTTGGCCACCTCCGGCATGACGTACTGGTAGTCGTCGAGCTTGGTCTGATGGCGGTAGATCCGGCGGGTGTCGAACACGCGGATGGCGCTGCGCTTGGCGCTCGGGGCGCCGGTGCCGTCGGGCCAGCCGGGGGTGGTGGCCATGAACAGGTAGGGGCCGCTCCAGGCCAGGCCGCCGCCGTGCCCGTAGATCCGGCTCAGGGTCCCGTCCGGACGGACCCAGACCGGCAGGACGGTCCGGTAACGCATGTCGTTCAGGTTCACCACCGACAGCCGCACCGAGTTGGCCAGCGAGTGGGTGGGCGGGTTCTGCCAGGACCAGCTCGTGATCAGCGCGTCCTTCGAGGTGGGCACCGGAGCGGCGTCGTTCCTCGCCTCACCGGAGGTGGCCAGGCCCTGCGGCACCCAGGCCGTCTCGCCCGTCAGGCCCTGCAGCTTGGCGTCCCAGCAGAACGCCCTGCCGACTCCGCCCGTCGTCGGCCCGAAGGACTGCATGCGCGAGGCGCAGGCCGGGTCGTCGGCGGGCGTCGGGAGCTGGGTCCGATCGTCGCCGCTGAGCACCTGGTCCAGAGTGGTCAGTGCGAACGCGTCCTCCATGGGCTGGGTGTACGGCTCGGCCCCGACCGTGAGCGACAGCCCGGTGAGCGCGTCGCCGGTCAGGCGCTTGAGCGGCGCCACCACCTGGGCCGCCGCGGCGGCTTCTGTGGCCGCGGACGCAGGGGCCGCGGTGGTGGGGGTCGCCGGCGCGGTGCTCATGACGGTGGCCGTCATCGCCAGCGCGATCAACATCTTTCCCAACGGAATCCTCTTCTCGCTGTGATCGTCAGGCGTCGCAGGACGCCTTCTGGGTGGGCCAGGCCCGCCGGCACCACCGGGTGTTCACGCCGGGCCGGGCGTCACGGGCGACGCGGACGTGCAGGGTGCCCGCCTCGTCGTAGAGGGCGGCCTTGCCGTACCGGTAGGCCAGGATCCTGGCGCCGTCGAACGTCCACCATTGCCCGCTGTCGCCCGGCGCGCAGGGGGTCAGGAGCGCGTCCTGGTTCTTGGGCCCCCGGGCGGTCAGGCATCGGCGGTCGTACCTCTCGTGGTCATTCCGGATCATGAACGTCCCGGGCACCCCTGTGGCCCGGGAGATGTCCTCGACGTGCCAGAGCTGCCACCCGTCCTCGGGCTTGCCGGCCTCCCGGTTGCAGGCCAGGGAGCGGACGTCGTCGCCGTTGTTGGCGTCCAGGCAGTCGCCGGTGCCCGCGTTGACGAACCTGACGACGCCGGTGCCGCCCGCCGCCGGAGCGGCGGTTCCGGCGGGCACCGGCGTGAGCAGCGACAGGGTCAGGGCGACGAGCAGGCGCATGGATCTCCTCGGCTTCTCGGCGGCGTGGCAGGTCCCCAGTCTCGGCGTGGCGATCATTGTCCGGAAGCCCGTTTCGCACCCTGGACAAACTTGATCAAATCGGGGTGAAGACGTATTTTGCGCTGGTTTGTGGTTCTCATGGGACCTAGGGGGAGCGCATGGGACGTCGTGAACAGGTCGTGGATCCGATGGACGGCCCGGTCGCCGCTTTCGCGGTCGAGCTGCGCAAGTTACGGGAGCAGGCGGGGTCCCCGTCCTACCGGGTGATGGCCGCGCGGGCCCGCTTCGCCGCCTCCACGCTGGCGCAGGCCGCCGCCGGGGAGAGGCTGCCGACTCTGCCGGTCACGTTGGCCTACGTCCGCGCCTGTGGCGGCGACGAGCGGGAATGGCGGGTCCGCTGGGAGGAGACCCTGGCCGCCGATCGGGAGTGGGCATCCGTGGCCGCCGCGTGCGAGCGGGCGCCGTACCGGGGGCTGGCCGGCTTCGAGGAGGCCGACCGGGCCTACTTCTTCGGCCGGTCCTCGCTGGTGGAGCGGCTGGCCGGCATGGTGAAGGCGCACCGGATGGTGATGGTGGTCGGCCCGTCGGGCTCCGGCAAATCCTCGCTGCTGCGCGCCGGGCTGGTGCCGGCGCTGCGGCCGCGCGCGGCGCGCGTCGTCACGCCGGGCGTCCATCCGGCCCTGCCCGCCGCCGCCGCGGGGGAGCTGGTCGTGGTCGACCAGTTCGAGGAGGTGTTCACGCTGTGCGAGGACCCCGGCGAGCGTGGGGCGTTCATCGACGCGCTGGTGGCCGCCGAGGGCGGGGTCGTGCTCTCCGTACGCGCGGACTTCTTCGGACGGTGCGCCGACCATCCCCGGCTGATCGAGGCCGTCGGGGACGCCACCGTCCTGGTGGGCCCGATGAGCCCGGCCGAGCTGCGCCAGTCGATCGTCAAGCCCGCGGCCACCGCCGGCCTGATCGTGCAGCGCGAACTGACGGCCCGGATCCTGGAGGAGGTCACCGGGCAGCCCGGCGGCCTGCCGCTGATGTCGCACGCCCTGCTGGAGACCTGGAAACGCCACCACGGCAAGGCACTGACGCTGGCGGCGTACGAAGCCGCGGGCGGCATCGCGGGCGCGGTCGCCCGCACCTCCGAGGAGCTTTACGCCGGCCTGACCCCGGCCCAGCAGGACAGGCTGCGCCACCTGCTGCTGCGGCTGGTCATGCCCGGCGAGGCGGGCGCGCAACCCACCCGCCGCCCGGTACGGCGCTCGGAGCTGCTGACCGGCGACCCCCGCGACCCGGGCCCCCTCCTGCTCGAGCGCCTGACCGCCGCCCGCCTCGTCACCCAGGACGGCGACACGGTCAACCTGGCCCACGAGGCCCTGCTGACCGCCTGGCCCCGGCTGCGCGCCTGGGCCGAGGAGGACCGCGAACGCCTGAGAGTGCACCGGCGGCTCACCGAGGCGGCCGACATGTGGGAGGAGCACGGCCGCGACCCCGGCGCCCTCTACCGGGGGCTGCGCCTTGAGCTGGCCCGCGAACACCTCACGGCCCGGACCCTCACCCCGGCCGAACGCGCCTTCCTGTCCGCCAGCGACGGCGAGCGCAGGAAGGGCAGGCGGCGCACCGCGGTCCTGGCCGTCCTGGCGGTGTTCCTGCTGGTCACGACGTCCCTCATCTGGCAGCGGAGCCTGGTGAACGGCCAGCAGAAGCGGGAGCTGCACGCCCGCGGCATCGCCGGGACGGCCGAGACCCTGCCCCTGTCGGAACCGTCCCTGGCCATGCGGCTCAGCCTGGCCGCCTGGAAGCTGGCCGACCTCCCCGAGACCCGCGCGGCCCTCCGCGCGGCGAGCCTCCAGCCGCAGCAGGACGTCTTCGCCGACCAGGACACCTCCCCGGACACCCGGCGGAGCCTGAGCGCCGACGGCCGCTGGCTGATCAGCGCCACCGCCACCCGGGTCACCCGCTGGGACCTGCGCACCCACCAGCCCCAGGTCACCGTCGCGCCGGTCCACTCCGACGCGGCGGCGCCGCCGCTCGTGTGCAGACCCGGCGAACCGCTGCGCCTGCCCGACCCCGCGACCGGCCGCCTCGCCGCCCCCGCCTGGGCTCCCACCCCGACCGCCGAGCAGTGCCGCGAGGGACGCCTGCGCCTCTCCCCGGACGGACGGACGCTGCTCATGGCCACCCCCGCCCTGGTCAGGGTGTGGGACGTGGCCTCGGGAACGGAGGCCGCCGCACTCAGCGCGCCGGGCGTGCGCGAGATCGGCTTCAGCGCCGACGGCGCCTTCGTCGCGACCGCCGGCGAGGACGAGCTCCAGGTGCGCGCCACGAACCACCTCCAAGGAGTGCTCCTGCGGCACCCGCTCCACGGCGACGTGGTCGACGACCTCTGGATCGGCCCCGACGCCGGGGAGATCCGCTACCTGACCGGCCCGACCGTGCAGACCCTGCGCGTCGGCTCGGCCTTCACCCGCGACTGGCGCGAGGAGAGGGCGACCTCCGCCGCCTTCAGCCCGGACGGCAGGAGCCTGCTCCTCACGTACCGGGACCGTGTCGAGCTGCGCGACGCGAGGACCGGACAAGAGCTGCCCGGTCCGCCCCGGCCCTCCTGCCCGACGCCGTGCTGGATGCAGGCCGCCTTCAGCCCCGACGGCCGGATCCTCGCCTACGGCGACGCCTACGCCGCCTCCTTCACCGCGACGCTGTGGGACCTGGCCGGCCGGCGGATCACCGGCCAGTCGCCGCCCTTCCGCCACGGCGGGCCGCTCGCCTTCGCCCAGAACGGCGAGCTGCTGCTCATCAGCGGCGCCTCGGTCGGGCAGGAGGCGCTCACGAGCTGGAACACGCGCACCGGGGCCGTCACCACGACCCCTGGCGTCACCGGCAGCCGGATCGCCGTCGCCCCGCGGGGCGAACGCCTGCTGACCGACCAGGGCGACGTCGCCTCGCTCCCGCCGCTGCGGCGGGCCGGCGGCGGCCCCGGCCCTGGCCCCGCGGAGGCGCTGGCCTTCAGCCCCGACGGCCGGATCCTCGCCACCGGCGACACCAGAGGACGAACCGCCCTCTGGGACGGCGACCTCCGCCGCAACCTGGGCACGCTGCCCCCCACCGCCCCCGGAGCCGTGACCGCGCTGGCCTTCTCTTCGGACGCCGGCTTGCTCGCCGTCGGCACGGAGGGAGGCGTCGTCCAACTGTGGGACACCGCTGGCCGCCGGCCTGTCGGCCCGCCCCTCGCCACGCCGGGCGGCGCGGTCCTCGCGCTGTCCCTCAGCGGCGACGCGCTGTCGGTGGCCGGCAAACACCTGCCCTTCCAGCGCTACGACCTCAGCGCCGCCGGGGCTGCGAGCACCGTATGCCGGCGGGTCGGCCGCGGGCTCGATCGGGAGGAATGGGCGAGGTACTTCCCGGACTTCCCCTACCAGCCGACCTGCGGGCCGCAGGATCGCTGACAGGCTTGGGAACGGCCCAGCCTCGGGTGCCGTTGAGGCCTGGTGCTAGCGCCAGGATCTCCGCGGCTCTGGCCGCCGTCTCGTAGAGCATCCGCCACAGCGCAGCTCCGTCGGGAGTGGGAGCCGGAGGAGCTGATCGCGGCGTGGACGCTGCTCGACGGCGACTGGGAGCTGGTGGGGAACAAGACGGGCGCGACGCGGGGCAGGTGAAGGTCGACCTGGTCTTGTTCGCGGAGTACCGGGAGTCGGCGGATGAGGATGTGCTGGCCGAGTGGCTGGCGGATTCGGCGCGGTTGCTCTGTGGGAGCTGGCCACGGGTGAGGACGGGTTCCTGCTCGAGCTGAAGTCCGACCCCGGACGGCTGGGGCTGGAGACGCTGCTGGAGGAGATCGTCAAGCTGCGGCGGGCCAAGGCGCTGGGGCTGAGTACAAGCGGGAAATGCGAGGGACGAACAAGCACTACGTCTACACCTTGATGTCCAAGAAGGCGATCCAATCGATCAAGGACAAGGTGAAGGCGAAGACCTACAGGTCAACCCGCCATATGAACCTGGCCGAGCTGATCATCAGCCTCAACCGGCTCTTGCGCGGGTGGGCGAACTACTTCCGCCATACGGTGGCGAAGAACATGTTCAATACGATCGACTCCTTTGCCTGGCGTCGTGTCGCGAACTGGATCTTCCGCAAACACTCGCTGCTCAGCCGTCAGGCGACGCGCCGCCGATTCTGCCGGCCGGGGCACCCACCGTGAGCAATCACGACAGGGCGCCCCGGTCCGACCCGGCAACGGCGTTGATCGTGCTGTGACTTGCCTGGTCGATGCTGGGCGGACATGACACACTCCCCGATGCACATCGACGAACTGGTCGACGGGTACAGCTCCTCGTCATACAGCGGGTTGCCGTACCTGGACAGGACCACGGTGGCGCGGCAGGCGTGCAGGCCATTACCGGCTCACGTGTGACAGACGACCTTGGTGAGCAGCGTGCCAGGAGGCAGGCCGCCGATCAGGTCGTCGACGAAGCGCCGCCACTCCAGCGCCCGTGCTTCCTCCACGTCGGCCCGCAGTCCGCGATCGCCGCGTTCGTGCCAGCGCCCGCCCTCGACGAGACAGGCCGGATGCCAGCCCGTCCGCAGCAGGTACTCCTCGCGGGTGAATCCGCCGATCTGGATCTCGTCGAGCGAGTCGCGGTGCTCGGCGGCCTGGTAGGCGTCCCAGGCGCGCCCCGCTGCTTCGGCCGACTCCCGCTCCATGGCGGCGAAGTCGATCTCCTCGACCACCGACTGCGCGCCGTATAGCACCTCACCGGGCCTGCCTCGACGCCAGAGCCGCGCGTGGTCGCGGATGTCGGGCCAGCCGGCGTAGGCGGCCTCGTCGAGGACGACCGCGCCACCCGGCCTGGTCCGTAGCGGCCACCACTCGCTGTTGACAAACCAGTAGTCCCAGCGCGCCAACGGGTTCTCGTGGGAGTAGAAGTACCAGCCGCGCTCGTCCTTGTCGATCTCGTCGCGCTCGCCGAGGAACTCGTCGAAGGTGCTGCGCACGTACGCGGCGATCGCGGCCTCGTCCGCGTCGGGCCCCAGGCGCCCGGCCCATATGCCCTGCACGAATCCGTCCTGGAGCTCGTCCTCGGTGATGTAGCGGCGGAAGGCGCCCACCCGGGTGCGTTTCGCATACGGCGCGAGCTGCCGCCCGACCTCGGGCCCGATGACGAGCACTTCGAACTTCACGTGATCATTATGGCGTCGAGAATTCGGGGCCGGAATTGCGATTCGGGCCCTTTGATGCAGGCCGTCCTGCGCGATCGCCTTCGACGAAGCTCTGCCGCGACCCAGCGGCCCCCAAAGCGGATCCATAGCGAGGCCGCGCATACTCGTGGTCGCGCACAGCCGAACAGGGGGCCGTCGACGCTCACCCCGACCCAGCCAAGGTGCCGGCGGGCGGGCTGCCGATTGTCCGAACGGCGAAAGGGGCTACCAGACAATCGGCGGGATGCTGAGACTGAGGGCCTGCCGGCGACCTGACGACGTGGGGGATGTCGATATGGGCGCCGACAGGCGAAGGCTGTGAACTGCCTGTTCCTGCTCAGGCTGGAACAGCAGGACAGGCGGCGGCCCAGCGTCATGCACTGGATCGCGTGCCCATCCCGGGCACGGGCGGAGATCACACATCGAGAGTGACGAAAGGTGACGGCATGACCAAGACGACGCTCAAACTGGCCGCGATCGGGCTGCTGACCGCGGCGGGGCTCGGCCTGGCCGCCGGCCCGGCAGCCGCCAAGGAGGAACCCTGGCCCAGCAGCGGCGGGATCGCCCCCATGGGCGAGGGAGCCTGGCCCGGCAAGGGCGGGATCGCCCCGAAGGAGGACTACTACCCCGGCGGCGGCACGGTCGCCCCGATGAAGGAGGACTTCTACCCCGGCACCGGCGGCTGAGGCCCGTGCTGGATTTCCGGCCCGGAGCGTGAGCAAGGCCAGGCTTCCACCTCTGCCAAGGTGTGAGCCTGGCCTGCATGGGCCTGAGCGGCCCCCTGTCTGAGACTTGTCCCGGGCAAGGTACATCCGCGGCGACCGGATGTACCTTGACATCGGCGTGGCGGGCGCCTGCCACGCTCGCGAGTTCGGCGGCTGGGTGATGTGTTCGTGGGGAACCACCAGGATGGCGGGCGCGGGCCCGCCTGGACGTACCGTCAGTTTGCAGGCCAATGCGGCCGCAGAGCTGCCGGGCCTTGTCGCTGGCGTTCATCAACAGCCTGGTCGCGGCGTAGCGTCAGCAGCCTTGGTCATGTGGTGATTCGTCCCAAGGTGTTCGTTCCTCGCTGGCACCGCCAACGACTCCTGCGAGTCCCTACGCGTCCGCGCGCGGACGCGTAGGCGCCAGATCGACGTCATGAGGGATCCCGGCCCGGCACATCGGGCACCAGGGCCGCCCCGATCGGGGGTTCAGGTCGGCGCCGCCGGCTCCGATGAAGGGGGCCGTTCGCCGAGCTGTGAACGGCCCCCTCCATCACCTCGAACGTCGCTCGCTTACCCCGAGTGACCAGGCCTCAGGCCCACCCCGGTCAGAGCGCGAAGTCCACGGCGAACCTCTGGTACACCTGCTCCTTGGCCGTCTTCGCCTTGGACGAGTAGGCGGCGTAGAAGGACTTGCCGCATTCCAGGTCCTTCAGCGCCGTCTTGATCTCCTTCTCCAGGTACGGCTTGGCCTGCTCCGGCTTCAGCGGCGGAATCAGGGCCAGGGTGCGGCCCTCGGGCGCCTTCGGCAGCGAGCCCTTGTACAGTTTCCTGGCGACCTGCGTGGCCTGCTTCACGAACGCCGACCGACCGCGTTCGGCCAGGACCGAAGGCCTGGTGTCGCTGATGCCCAGGCACGCGCCGAACCGCTTGCCGAGCCGCGCGAGCCGCTCGTCCTTGTCGAGAGCGGCCACGGACTTGTCCAGTGCCGCGTTGAGCTGGGTGAGGTAGTCGCCCCGCTGCGAGGTGACGGTGAGGCTCAGGTGCTTCTCGGCCGCCTCGGCGAAGCAGGCGTCGTCGGCCGCGCGCCACTTCTTGAGCTCGTCCGCCGGCATCGCCATCAGGTTCTTGTTGTTCACGCTTTCCCCGGACACCGGGTTGACCGCCGGGTCACCCGGATAGACCAGCCTGGACCAGACGCCGAACCCGTACTTGGCCCGGTACGCGCGCAGCGCCTCATGGTCGCCGGCCAGCCGCTCTAGCTCTCCCGGCTGCCACTTGCGCTTGACGATCGGCTCGGCCAGGTAGGTGAGCCCCTTCTCCTGCATGCAGGCCACCCTGGTCTGCTCCATGGCGGCCTTCTTCTCGTAGGCGGCCTGCGTCTCCGGTGAGGGGAGAGCGCTGAACGTACCGATGAGCAGGGTGGCTGCGACAGCCTTCGCTGCGATCAACATGGTTTGCTCCTTTATTGGGGCATGCGAAACAGAACTTCCGGCCGAAAGGCCGGATCGGGGGAAAATCTCAGCAGGGGATCTGCACGCGGGACGCGTTCGGCGACACCTCGGGCAGACCGGGGACGACATCGACGGCGAGCACCGCGGTGCCGTTCACCTTGCCTCTCCGCTCGATGACCTCGCCGAAGGGCATTTTCGCCTTTCTGTCCGCGGTGTTCACTGTGCGCTCGCCCAGGTAGCGATAGGTGCGCTTGTCGAAGATCAGGTCCGAGCGCCTGCCGTCGCCCTGGTCCATCCCGACGGCCAGGCCGGGCCGACCGGCGACGTCCACGGCGTCGGGGATGAGCACGATGCCGTCCAGCCCCGCGGCCACCTGGTAGAGCGCGGCGCTCAGACTGGGGCGAACCACTGACTCGGTGACCAGGCCCTGGAGGGAGGACCACATGCGCAGCGGATCCGGGCCCATGTCGGCCACGATCTTCGCGCGCACCTGCGCGGGGTCCGTGGGCCAGCTGCGCAGCCGGGCGTAGGCCGGTTGGCCGGGGCAGGCCGCGGGTTCGTACACGGTGTCCTCGACGCCGTGGTCCCAGCGGTTGCGGGGCGCCGGTCCCGTGGCCGACACGGACTGCTCGCGGCTCAGCCAGGGCTTGCCGACGTCAGCGGCCTCCCAGCGTTCCTCGTTGACCATCACCTTCGTGTACTGCCGCGTGCCGGCCTCGTCCGGCGCGAACAGGCTGCGCTGGGCCAGCATTCTGGTGTGCACGTACTGGCCGGAGGCCGGCACCGTGTCCGGCTGCTCGGCGGCGGCCCGCGCGGCCAGCTTGAGCAGCGTCTGAGCGTCGGCGGGCGGCGCGGCGAGCGGGTTGCCCGGGTCGGTGCCGCCCAGGCCCACCTGGGCGGCGAGGATGCCAACGGTGAGCGCCGCTGCCATGGCGCCGGCCAGGGCGACTCGCCTGGTACGCAGGAAGGCGCCGGGACGGGCGAGCACCCCACGGCCACGCGGTCGGGCGAGCACTCCCCGTCCGCCGGGACGGGCGATCGTGGACATCAGGGCAGCCCGGGCCGCCGCCAGGTCGTGCGCGCTCGGCTCGGGCTCATCGGCCCACAGGCGGCCGAGGTCCTCCATCTCATTCATGGTCCGTCCCTTCCAGAGCCTGCCGGATCTTCCTGCGCGCCCGGTTGAGCCGGGAGCGGACAGTCCCGACCGGGACGTCCAGCGCCTCGGCCACCGCCTCGTACGTCAGCCCCGCCCACGCCACCAGCAGCAGCGTGTCCCGGTCGCCGGCGCCTAACCCGGCCAGGGCGGCCACCAGCGGCTTGTTCACCGCGAGCGTGTTCACGCTGTCCTCCACCAGCCCGCCGCCGATCTCCGCCGGATGTACGCCACCACGCACGTACGCCCGGTAACGGGCCTCCTCACGCCTGCGCCTCTTGCCGATCACGTTCGAGGCGATGCCGTACAACCAGGGCCGGGCGTCGTCCTGGCAGGACCGGTAGCGGTGCCGGTGCTCGAACGCCGCCAGGAACGTCTCGGACACCACGTCCTCGGCCGCTCCCGGACCGAGCCTGCGCGCCGCGTAACGGTGCAGGGCGGGAGCATGCCGGTCGAACAGCGCGGCGAATGCCTGCGGCTCCCGCAGGGAGCGGTGGATCAGGTCGCTGTCGGCGGCCTCGGCTGTCGCCGGTTCGGCCATGAACGGGTCAGCTCCTTATCGCGGGTCCGGGCAGATTCACCTGTTCTTACCGCTGCTCCGCCGAAAGGTTCACACCGGCGCCCTGCGATTTCTGCCGAGGCAGCGGCTCTGCGTCTGTCCTCTACAACAAATTCCTCGCGGTAGTCGGGGGCCTGTGGGAAGGTCCTGACAGGCAGGCAGGCCTCGCGCTCATGCGGCGCCTGAAGTCCCCTTGTGTCTTGTGATTGGACTCGTGTCGCTCTCTGTTGAGGAGCACGAACCAAGCACCGCAGCTGGACCGGGTCGCCGATCAGCACCACCTTGGTGACGGTGCGTCTGGCCTCGCTCAGCAGGGCGGCCAGTTGCCGGTCATCGACGATCGCGCCTTCGTCGACCACTCGGACGTTCACGCCGTCCCCGGGGCCGCCGGTGATGCGCCGCAGCCAGGCCGCGGCTCTCCCACGCCGAACGCTCGACGGTGAGAGGCGCCCAGACTGGGGCCGTCGACAAACGGTGACATTCGGCGGACGACGCGCTCATATTTGGCGCCAATGGTGGTTCGTCATGGACGAACCACGCACCATCCCTCCCCGGCCCCGAGACAGGCTGTACGCCGCGGCCACGCTGGTGCTCGCCGTGCTGCTGCTGCCGCCAGCCTTCGTTCGCCATCCAGGCCGCGCCCGCGAACTGGCCTGCCGCTGGGCGTTGCGGATGCGATTCCCCGCCGAGAACCTCGCCGGGCTCACCGACGGCGCGATGGCCGCGTTCACCGCGGCACGCACCGAGGCGCTGTGGCGTCACGGCCAGCTCATCGGCGTCACCTCCGGATACCGCGACCCCGTCGTCCAGCAGCGGATGTTCGACGACGAGGTGCGCCGCTCCGGCTCTCCGTTCCTGGCCCGCATGCTCGTGCTGCCACCGGCCGAGTCCAGCCACGTCAAGGGCATCGCCCTGGACGTGCGCCCGCACGAAGGCGCTCGCTGGCTGGAGGAACACGGCGCCCGTTACGACCTCTACCGCCTGTACGACAACGAGTGGTGGCATTTCGAGCACCGCCCGGACAGGCGGGGCATACCGCCGCGACGGCTCCCCCACCCCGGCGTGCACCACCTCTTCGAGAAGGGGTAGCGATCCATGTCCGGTTCTCTGGGGCGGCGGCTGCGCGCGGCGCGCGAGATGGCGTTCGTGGGGCGGGAGGAGGAGCTCGCGGTTTTCACCACGGCGCTGTACAGCGGCGCCCGCAGCGTCCTGTACGTGCACGGTCCGGGCGGCATCGGGAAGTCGGCCCTGCTGCGGCGCTTCGCCGACGAGGCCGAGACGGCGGGGCGGCCCGTGTCCATGTTGGACGAGCGCCTGATGGACCCGGCGGCCTGCCAGGACGACGCAGTGCTGCTGTTCGACGGTTTCGACCGCGTGCAGAGCCTGGAGGGGTGGCTGCGCGAGCGGTTCCTGCCGCGGGTGCCCGCGGGGGCGCTGGTGGTGATCGCGGGACGGAACCCGCCGGATGTGCGCTGGCAGGCGGACCCGGCATGGGCGGGGTCGCTGGAGGTGCTGCCGCTGCGCGATCTGCGGGCCACGGACGCGCACACCCTGCTGGACGCCGCCGGCGTGCCGGCCGAGGTGCGCGAGCCGCTGCTCGCCTTCGCCGGCGGTCACCCGCTGGCGCTGCTCCTGGGGGCGGCCGTGGCGGCGAAGGACGGCGGGCGATGGAGGCCTGATCAGGACCTGGTGGCCGAGTTGCTGGATCAGCTGGTGGGCGAGCTGCCCTCGGCCGCGCACCGGCGTGCCCTGGAGCTCTGCGCGCACGCGTACACGACGACGGAGGACCTGCTGCGGGCGGCCTTCCCCGAGGACGCGGGGACGCTGTTCCGCTGGCTGCGGCGGTTGCCGTTCGTCGAATCGAGCGGTCTCGGGCTGTTCCCGCACGGCGTGGTCCGGCGGCTGCTGGAGGCGGACCTGCGCTGGCGGGACCCCGAGGCGTACACGGTGATGCACGAGCGCGTGCACGTGCGCGTGGCGGACAGGGTGCGTACGGCGAGCGACGCGGACGTGCCCGGCGCGGTGGCGGCACTGCTCCATCTCCACCACGGGCCGCCTACCGGCGACGGCGAGTTCCAGGAAGAGGCCTTGCCACAGGCGGAGGCCAGCATCCTGGTACAGGCAGCGGCATTCTGGGTGGAGCGTCAGCCGGAAGCGTTCCGCCTCTATCGAAGCGCCGAGACGGGCGAGCCGGTGGCTCTCTCCGCGTGGCTGCGGTTGACGGAGCTCGATGAGGAGGAGCTGGCGGCCGATCCCGTCGTGGCCGCGGCGTGGGCGCACGCGCGCGCCACCACCCCGCTGCGCGCCGGTGAGCACCTGGCGGTCAGCAGGCAGTGGGTGCTTCCGCCGTACCGCGGTAACTCGGTGTTGCTGGAACTGATCCAGTGGCGAGCGCTCGGCAACTGTCTGCGGGCCGAACGGCTGGCCTGGTCGTACATCGAAGCACGGACGGAGCGGTATCACGGGATGCGTGACATCTCCGGCGGCCTGTTCGTTCACGACTGGCGGGCGATGCCCGCGCAGGCGTGGCTGGAGCAGATGGTCAGGAGGCCCGCGAGCGGCCCTGGCGCGGCGACGGCGAGACTGGCGGTGCTGTCCAGGGAGGAGTTCGCCGACGCGGTCCGCGGAGCGTTGCGCAGGTTGCCGCGGCCGGACGAGCTGGCCACCTCCCCCCTGACACGCACCAGGCTGGTCGCCGATGAGCAGAATCCCGCCACGGCACTGGGTGACCTGCTGCGCCAGGCGATCGGCGACCTGAGCGAGGACCCGCGCTCGGTCAAGTTCCACCGGGCGCTGTCCGTCACGTTCCTCTGCGGTACGCCCACGCAGGAGCTGGCCGCGGAACGGCTCGGCATCCCCTTCACCACCTACCGCCGCCACCTGGCGGCCGGCATCGAACGGGTCTGCGCCGACCTGTGGCACCGCGAGCTGTACGGCACCAGCCGTACGTGAATCACTCGGCGAGGGCGAAACCGACCGCCGCCTCGGCGTGCAGCCGGGCGCTCGGCAGCACAGGGATCGGGCTGTGCTTCTCACTGATCAGCAGCTCGATCTCCGTGCAGCCCAGGACGACGCCCTCCGCGCCGTCGTCGGCGAGGTCCTGGATGATCCGCGCGTAGGCGTCCCTGGACGTTTCCCTGATCACCCCGCGCACCAGCTCGTCGAAGATCACGTCGTGGACCAGCTTCCGCTGTTCGCGACGCGGGACGACCACCTCGACGCCGTGGGCGGCCAGCCGATCCAGGTAGAAGGGCTCCTCCATGGTGAACCTGGTGCCGAGCAGGCCGACCTTGCGCATGCCCCTGGCGCGGATCTCGGCGCCCACGGTGTCGGCGATATGCAGCACCGGCACGCCCACGGCCCGCTCCACGTCGTCGCTCACCCGGCTGAAGGTGTTGCTGCAGACGAGCAGGACGTCGGCGCCGGAATCCTCCAGTCGCCTGCCCGCACCGGTCAGCAACGTGCTCACCTCGTCCCAGCGGTCGGCGAAGATGAGGTCCTCGACCGTCGTGTAGTCGACCGACCAGATGAGGCTGTTGGCGGAATGGCTGCCGCCGAGGTGCTCGCGGGTGCGCTGGTTGATGATCTGGTAGTAGATCACCGTCGATTCCCAGCTCAACCCGCCGATAAGACCGATGGTGCGCATGGAACTCCGTTTCGCCGGCTCGTCGCCGGAAGGCTTGACAGGGGGGCTGGTCATTCGGCAGATCAGAAGCTGTTCAGGCGTCGGCCAGCGCGCGGGCGCAGGCGCCGAGCCCGATCTCGCTTGAGGCCTTGACGAACACCACGTCGCCCGGTTCGAGCAGCGAGCCGGCCAGCTCGGTGGCGCCGGACACGTCCTCGACCGTGTGGACGGCCACGCCCCGGTTCGCGGACTCCGCCGCCCACGCCATCGCGAGCGGATCCCCCTCCCCTACCGCGATCAGCACGTCGAAGCGGAGGTCGGCGACGAGCCGGCCGATCTCGGCGTGCCGGGCGCGCGAGGTGTCCGCCTGCTGCCCCATCGCGCCGAGCACGGCGACGGTACGGCGGGCGCCCGCCACCGCCCGCACCGCCCGCAGCCCGGCCTTCATGGACTCGGGGCTGGCGTTGTAGGCGTCGTTGACGATGGTGATGCCGTCTCGTCGTTCGACGATCTCCAACCGGCCCGCGGAGCGCCGCCGGGCGGCGTTCAGTCCCTCGGCGATCTCGGCGGCGCCCAGGCCGAGCGCGGTGGCCACGGCGGCGGCGGCCAGCGCGTTGCCCACCTGATGCTCGCCTATGAGGTCGAGCGTGACCGGGGCGCTGCCGTCCGGCGTCACCAGCTCGAACGCGGGCCGCGCGCGGTCGTCCATCCGCACGCCTTCCGCCCGCACCTGTGCCCCCGCCGCCGCGCCGTACAGCAGGACCTTGGCCCTGGTACGGCCGGCCATCCCGACGACGTACGGGTCGTCGGCGTTGAGCAGCGCGAACCCGTCCGCCGGGAGCGCCTCGACCAGCTCGCCTTTGGCCTCGGCTATGTCGGCCGGCCCGGATCCCATGCGCTCCATGTGCGCGCTGCCGACATTGAGCACCAGCCCAAGCTGCGGTGGCGCGAGTCCGGTCAGGTACGTCAGGTCGCCCTTCCTGCTCGCCCCCATCTCCAGCACCAGGTACCGGGTGGCGGCATCGGCGCGCAGCACGGTGAGCGGCAGGCCGAGCTCGTTGTTGAACGACCTGTCCGTGGCGACCGTCTCGGCGTGCCGTTCGAGCACCTGCGCCAGCAGGTCCTTGGTGGTGGTCTTGCCCACAGAGCCGGTCAGACCGATCACGGTCGGGCTGATGCGTCCGAGCAGGTGCTTGGCCAGCACGCCGAGCGCGAGCTGTACGTCGTCGACCACGAGGGCGGGCACGCCGACGGGCCGCGAGGCCAGCACGGCGACGGCGCCGCCCGCGACGGCACGGGCCGCGTAGTCGTGGCCGTCGACGCGGGCGCCGACCGTCGCGGCGAACAGGCCGCCGGGCACCACCTCGCGCGAATCGACTGCCGCGGGCGCCGTCACCAGCGCCCGCGGATCGTGCACGTCGTGCAGGCTCGCGCCGACGACCTGCGCGATCCTCTCCAGCGTCGTGGCGATCACTTGCCGCTCCGGGCGAACGCGAGGTCGATGAGGCGGCGCAGCAGATCCGGGTACGGGACACCGCTCTCGGCCCAGGCCCTGGCGTAGACGGAACGGGCCGTGAAGCCGGGCATGGTGTTGATCTCCAGCACGTACAGGCGTCCCGACTCCTCCTCGTAGAGGAAGTCGACCCTGGCCAGGCCGTAACCGCCGATCGCCTGGAAGGCGCGCAGCGACATCTCGCGCACGTCCTCGGCCACGTGTTCAGGCAGGACGGCGGGGATCGTGGCGATCTCGGCATTGCTGAGGTACTTGGCCTCGTAGTCGAGCCAGTCGCCTGGCACGAGGAGCTCGCCGGGCAGCGACGCCTCCGGGAAGTCATGACCGCCGAGCACGCTGCAGATGAGCTCGCGCGCGGCTACCTCCTGCTCGACGATGACCAACCGGTCGTGGGTCAGCGCCAGCTCCACACCCGCGCGCAGCTCCTCCATCGTGGTGACACGCGAGATGCCGATGGAGGAGCCCAGACCGGATGGTTTCACGTACATCGGCCAGTCGAGCGACTTCACCAGCCCCCAGGAGTCGATGGTGGCGCGCCATTCGTGCTCGGTGAACCACACACCCGGGGTGACAGGGATGCCCTCCGCCAGGAACGCGCGCCGCATCGCGACCTTGTCCATCGCCACGGCGGAGGCCAGGACGCCGCAACCCACGTACGGGATGCCCAGCGTCTCCAGGTGCCCCTGGACGACGCCGTCCTCGCCGAACGGTCCGTGCAGCACCGGGAAGACCACGTCCACCTGATCGCGTCGCAGCTCCACCGGCCACCTGCCCTGGCGGTCGATGATGACGGGCACGGGCTCGTACAGCTCCTTCGGCAGGGCGTCGAGCACGGCGTGTGCCGACAGCAGCGACACCTCGTGCTCGGCGGACGGCCCGCCGGCCAGCACCGCCACGCGTACGCGTTCTGTCACTATCGATCAGCCTTCCTAGGTGGGACGGTCGCAGGACCTGCCCGCCGAGTGTCGGCATTTCACCTGACCAGTTTCCAGGCCATTCACTGTCCAATTTCCGGCTATGGGCGCATGAGTGGGCCGAAGATGTCCACGCCCATCTCCCAGGCTTGGCGCTGGGAGAGCAGCCGTCCTGCCGCCTGCGGGTGCGCCTGGCTCCACGGTCAGGACGGTGGCTAGTTCGTCGGCGGCCAGGGTGCGGTAGTGGTGGACGAAGCCGATGCGGCTGTAGAGCTGTGGATAGCGGGCCAGGCGCTTTTCGATGCCGGGCATGCCGATGAGGATCAGCCCGAGGCTGCTGCGGTCGTAGAAGTCGCGGACCTGCTCAAGGGCGCGGGTGGTGAGCCGTTCGGATTCATCGATGATGACGAGTTCGGTGTAGAGGCTGGCGCCGTGGAGGTTGGTCTCGCGCTTGGGGTCGTCGATGTTGCGGGCGCGGACCATGGCGTGGCGGTTGGTCAGGTCGGTCAGGTCCGTGAGGGCCCGCCGGGGCGGGGTGTTGATCAGCGGAGTGTAGAGCACGGTGTGCCAGTCGGGCCGGTTGGCTCCGGCGTGGAACCAGTCGGCCAGGGCGTGCGGCATCTCCAGCAGCGGGCGTTGTTCCGGCCAGCGCGCGTAGGAGTGGGCCGACAGGGTCTTGCCGACGCCGGCGGGGCCGTAGCACAGGCCGATGTAGCGGGAGACGCGTACGGTGTCGGCGAACTCGCAGAACCTGCGGTGCTCCTTGGTGGAGATCAGGTTCGGCATCGGCGGGGTGTGGCGTGGCCCACGCCGCACGGCTTTCCGGTTGGGGTTGGAGCGCGCGGTGGTCACGGGCCATGCTCCTCTACTCCTCGGTGTAGATCTTCAACCGGCGCTGCGCGGGGGCCGGTGGGTCGAGCTCGCGGGCGGTCGAGGGAAGGCCGGCGCGGTGGGCGAGCAGCTGGTCGACCAGGGTGCTGCGTTCGGCCAGGTCGCGGGTGAGCTGACGGCGACGGGCGCGCCGGGCCGCGATGATCTCCCGCATGCTGATGGTGGTGCCGGCCAGCTCGGCGCAGATCGCCCGGCAGATGAAGGCGCCACGGTGGAAGATCCGTAGTTCGGCCAGATCGCGGGGGTCGTATCGGATGACGACGCTTTCTCCGACGAACGCGGCCAGCGTGGGATCCAGGTAACGCAGGCCGAACGCGTGGATGCCGTCGGGATGGACCTTGCGGGGCTTGGCCACGGTGAGCAGCAGCAGGTCCAGCTGTTCCAGGGAGTCGGGCATCTGTGGCAGGAACCCGCCCTGCGCCCAGCGAGCGGCCGGTGGCTGGCGGGTCTCGGGGTGGATGCGCCGGTGGTACTCGCCGACGATCCAGGCGTTCAGGGCCTCATCGAGCTGGGTCAGGCTCAGCTGGGCTCGACCCGCGCGGTCGGGCAGGCCGGCGGGCGCGTAGCCGGGCAGCGCCGACAGGCACATCTGATGCACGGTGGCGAACAGCCGCTCGATCTTTCCACGGCCGCGCGGCTGGCCAGGCAGGGAGAACACCAGGCGGATCTTCAAGTCGGCGGCGACCTGTTCCAGGTGCTCTGAGGTGAAGTCGGAACCGTGGTCGGTGTAGAAGACCGCGGGGATCCCGCAAATCTGCCAGTGCGGGTCGCCCTTGCGCCAGATCGCCCGCCGCAGCGCCAGCGCGGTGCCGATGGCGCTGGGGGCCTCCAGGCTCAGCCGGTGGGCGGCGATCGCCCGGGAGTATTCGTCGATGATCAGCGTCAGCCATGGCCTGGCCGGGGTGCCGTCCTCGGTCAAGATGTAGAAGTCCAACTCGGTGTGGTCGGCCTGCCAGCTGGCGTTCGGCGCCTCCACCTCTTGACGGCCGATCAGCTCGAAGGCGTCGGCATAGCGCTTGCGGCCCTCGTGGGCCAAGCACTTGAGCGCCGGATCGAGGGCCTCGATCACGTTGACCACCGTGCGATAGCTGGGTACCGGCCAGCCGTGCTCGGGAGCCAGCTCCTGGATGCGGCGGTGCACCGCGGCCGCGCTGAGCCGCGGCGTGCGCAGGGCCAGGGCCTCAATCACCAGTTGCAGTTGCTCGGGCATGCGCCGCCGGCCGATGTCCTCGCGGGGACGGGGAGCCAGAGCGGCCAGGCCACCCCGGCGGTAGCGCGCCGCCCACCGCCGGGCCGTCCGTACCGAGATCTTGCCCGTGTGGGCGACCTCGGACAACGCGACGGCGGCTTCCAGGTGGGGCTGCAAGATCACAAACCGCCGCACGGCTTCCTCCCGCGCGGCCACAGTCAACTGCGCCAGCGGCGGCGATGGCTCCACCCCCGCGCCGGGCCCGGTCATGGCTTCACGGTAACCGGGACCGGGCCAGCCGGGGAGTGGTCATCCGGCCTCTGGTTGCGCTGCCTCATCGTCGGGCAGATCGCCGGCGAGCAGCGCCGCCTGGGCCTCCTCACGCTGCAGACTCAGCGCCCGGTACAGGGTGGATTTCGCGATGCCGAACCCGGCGGCGACGTCCTCCACCTTGATACCAGAGGCGATCATCGCAGCGGCTGCCGCGCGCTGCTGGGCGGTCGTCTTGGGAGGCCGCCCGTTGGGCAGGCCGCGGGCTTCCTTGGCCGCCCGGGCGCTGGCCGCCCGCTCCAGCATGTAGATCCGCTCCATCTGCGCGAACATCGCCAGCAGCGCGATCGCCATGTCCGCGGCCGGGCCGGGCACGCTGGTGTCCACCGGGATCTGGTCCCTGAGAGTGCGCAGGCCGATGCCGCGCTCGGTCAGCTCGTGGGCCAGGTTGAGGCACTCACGCATGTTGCGCCCGAGCCGATCCAAGGTCACGACGGTGATCCGGTGACCAGCGTGCGGCGGCACGCGGCGCAGCAGGTCCTCCAGGCCGTCACGAGCCATCGTGGCCCCGGTACGCCGATCGGACCAGATGAGTTCCTCGGGGATGCCGGTGGCCTTGAGGGTGTCGATCTGCCGGGTGAGATCTTGAGCGGTGGTGCTGACCCGGGCATAGCCGTAGTCCACGGACCTCACGGTATCGAAAGCTGACGCCGTGACAAGGGTTACGGGAACCGCTTTCGAGACCAACTTATGGGACTGGCCGACCTGCGGGGATGTCTCCGCGGCGACGTTGCCCGGGTCGCATCTCGAAAGCATGGATTCGAGACCGGCAGAGCCCTGTCATCCAGGGTGACGCACGGCCGGCGACCGGTGGACAGTTGATTCCGATACGAGAGCATCGCGGGCGATCAGGCGGTGACTGAACGGATCTGGATAGCCTCGGGCGGACATGGGCGACAGGCTCAGCGACGGTCCGTGAAAGCAGCAAGGCACTTCGGGCAAGAAAGGGCGACCATCGTTCACTTGACCCAGCGGAGACGCCTGCATGGCCCTTCCACCTGACCTGGCCGATCCACCCGATCTACGGGTGGACTTCGAGCAGATCTTCAACGCGCACTTCACCGAGATCCACCGCTACATCGTCAGGCGGTTGTCCGACGACGTCGCTGACGACCTGGCCGCCGAGGTGTTCCTGACGGCCTATCGGGGTGGCTACGACGCCTCGCGCGGCGGGGTGCGTCCGTGGCTGTACGGCATCGCCACCCACCTCATCGCACGGCACCGCCGTACCGAGATCCGAAGATGGAAGGCGCTCAGCCGGACGGCTGGGCGCGCCGGGCACAGTCCCGAGCACAGTCCCGAGGACGCAGCCCTGGCCCGCGTGGCCGCAGGCCGGCTGACCGGCAAGCTGGCGGGGGCGCTGGCCGGACTCAACCGCGGGGACCGCGACGTCGTGCTGCTGAGCGTGCTGGGCGACCTTAGCCACGCCGAGGTCGCCGCCGCCCTGCGGATCCCGGCGGGGACGGTCGCCTCCCGGCTCAACCGCGCCCGCAAGCAGCTCCGCAAGGCACTCGGCGACGTCAACCCTTTGGAGGAGACCCATGGATGAGCTGAGCCTCCTGGCGAGAGCGCTGCCTGACGCTTCGCCGCCCTCGGCGGAGGTGGTCGATAAGGCCCGCCTACGGCTTGCCGCCGCCCAGCGCAAGCCGGTACGGCCGGGCAGAGCGCATCGGCGTGGCGTCGCCTGGGGATGGACCCTGGGAGCGGCCGCAACAACGATCGCCGTCGTCATGGCCGTCGTCACGCTGGTGTCGAACATGACCGTTGTTCCCGCACCGGTGCTCGCGCCCGCAGGCGGCAACGATGCCCTGCTCCGGCTGGCGGACCAGATCGCGAAACTGCCGGACGAGCGCGGCGACTATTGGCGGAGGCCGCTGCTCACCAATGAGCTGATCAGGGTCCGGGCGGGCGGCGAAACGTTCAACGTCCTGTCCTCGTCACGAATCGACCTCTGGCAACCGCGCGACCCCGGCGACCCCGTTCATGCGGAGCAGTGGCAGCTATTCGTCCGTCCCGCCACCGAGGCCGACGAGCGTGCATGGCGGGCGGCGGGTTCTCCGGTCACGGTCCAGCGCCCGGTGTGCACCGGCGTGGGCGACTGCGCGAAGGTCCGGCTGCGGTCCAAGCCCTCTCAATGCGTGTACACGCGCGCGGCCGAGCCGGGCGGCGTGCTCGGTGATGCACGGCTGGGTGAACTCACGCTGGCCGACCTCTCGGCACTGCCCGGCGACGCCAAACAACTCCGGGAGAAGCTACGAACCTACTGGAAGATCCGAAACGACAGTCGCCAGCCCAAGGTCAGCTTCGAAGAATTCCTCGCCACCTCCGCCGCCCTTCTGGAGCTCCCGGTCAAGCCCTCGGTCAGGGCAGCCGCCCTCCGTCTCCTCGCCGGCCTGTCGACGACCAAGGTGCGCGGCTCGATCACCGACCCTCTGGGACGTGCGGGCATCGAGGTCACCTTCATCAAGAGCGAGGGCTTCACCGCCGAGTTCGGTACCGATGACGAGGTGGCGCAGCGGTACACCACCATCCTCGACCCACACACCGGCACCGTCTTGGCGACAAACGTCGCGATCGCGGCCGAGAGCACGGAGGGGCTCGCCAAGGGGACGTTCATGCAGTATCAGGCATGGGCACCTGAGGCCGGCTGGACCAGCGAACGCCCCGAGCGGCCACGCGGCTGCCGCCTCAGCGACCGTCCGCTCCCGTGACGAGCCTCCCCGGGCACGCACGCTCACCACCTTCTCTTCTGTCAGCGCCTGCGGGCGGGCGGAATCGCGTCCGGCTTGTCAGCGCGCAAGCGCTTCTCCGGAGGCACGCGCGGACAAGAGGCTCAGCGCACGACCCGGTTCCGATGTATCAGGTCCCAGCCCCGTCACTACGGGTGACATGCGGCCAAATAATGTTGCAGATTCCCGGTCAAGCTGCGTTGCAGATCACATCAAGACGTCCTGCTCCCGAAGGCGTCCCCAGCGCTGGTGATGATCAGGTCTGTGGTGGCGTCGTTGGCGGCCGAGAGGGTGGGGGTGTCGCCGGGGTGCGCCTTGGCGGCGATCTTGCCAACGCGTGGCGGTCCAGGGCGGGGATCTTGGAGGTGGTGGCGGGACTCCTCGGAAAGGGGCGTGGCGCCCCGTTCTGTCTGTCGGGAAAGCCTGTCGTCAGTCTTCGCTGGAAATCAGCCGCCCAGAGCGATATTTCATCCCGTGGTGTCCGGTTTTATGAGGCGTCGGGAGCCGGTCGGGAAACCACCTGATCCCGACACGCTTCGAGTGCGACTTAGCGCTTCAGTCGGCAGGAATCGCCCACTGAAGCGCGAAGCCATGAACAAATGATCGTTACGGAGCTTCTAGCTGGCTTCGAGAACGAAGAACAGGAAGCACAGAAACCTCGTGCCGGTGATCTCGCGGAGCTCCTCGGGGAACAGTTCGCGGGCTTCCGGCACAAACGGTGGTTCGCTGATGACACTGATGCGAAAGCCCGCCGCGGTGAAGGCTTCGGTCATCGCGTGCAACGGCCGGTCCCAGAACTTCATTTGGACGGTCTGCCCACCTCTGGTCCATTCGTCGGTCCGGCTGCAGGTCTCGAAGTACTTGAACTTTTCTCCAGCCATGTGCTGCATGAGCGTAATGCCGAAGGGGTGATGGACCGAGACGAGGAGTCGGCCACCTGGCTTCAGCACGCGCCGCAGCTCGGCCAGCGTCGGTCCCCAGTCTTCCAGGTAGTGCAGCACCAGGGACGCGATGACGTCGTCGAACGCCTCGTCAGGGAAGGGCAATGGGTCGGCCAGGTCAGCGACCTGCAGATCCGCGTCGGCGCCCAGCCGCTGCCGGGCCTGCTCCAGCATCCCGGCGCTCGCGTCGACGCCGGTGACGGTGGCGCCTCGATCGCGCAGCGCGGAGAACAGGGGGCCTGAGCCGCAGCCGGCGTCGAGGATGCGCCTTCCGGTTACGTTCCCGGCAAGCTCCAGCATCGCGGGACGCTCGTAGTACGCATTTGTGAGGCTGGTCTCGTTCTCGGTCGTGTACCCCTCGGCCATCCTGTCGTAGTCGTTGAATCGGGGCGAAGATGCGGTCTCAACGTACTTCTCGGGCGTGGCAGACATCAGGCCATTGTGGCCCATCAGTCACGGACGACACTCCGTCGTCGTACGCAGGTGTGATGGGCAGGGGTCTCGGAGGGGAACCCCTGGTGGGAGGAGTGGCTGGGGATCCGGGTGGACGCGTACCTGCGCGCGAGCACGTGGCTGGGCGGCGTGGAGACCCGCTTCGACCGGCTCATCGACCAGTCCTGGAAAACCCGCGACGCAGGCGGCGGGTTCGCCGGGATCGCCGTGGACCCGCCCCGCGCGGACGTCGAGGTCGGCAAGCCGGTCTCCTTCAAGGTGACGTTCTTCGGCCTGCCCACCGCGCCGGTCACCTGGAAGGTCACCGTCGGGCCCGGCGCCGTCGACGCGGCCGGCAGGTACGTCGTCGTCCGGCGGCTCCGTCACGCCGACGAACTGACCGTGAGGCGCGCGGCCGGCCCGGAGCCGGCCGTGCGCCCCCGGGAGATCGTCAACGCAGGTCGAAAGCCCGGACGGTGGTCTGCTTGACGGTGTTGCCCGCCTCGTCCCACGCCTCGACCTTGAGGGTCACGGCGCCCTTGGTGGCGCCGAGTTCCGGATAGCGGGTCCGCGCGGTGTAAGTGCCGTCCTTGCCGCGCTGCACGGCGACCGGCGTGTACGTGGCGCCGTCGTCGGTGCTGGCCCACAACTTCAGGCCGGCGATGCCGGCCATCTTCGACGCGGACGGCGAGTGGTAGGCGGACACCGTGAAGGAGTGCGTACGCCCGGCGCGCACGCTGTTGGCGGCGTCCAGCGTGTCGCCCAGGTCGTAGCCGACGAACACGACCGGAGCCGGCCGGCAGGGCTGGGCCGTCCCGTACAGCGCTTCCAGCAAGCAGAACGAGCCGGGCAGGCGCTCGGTCCCGACCGGGACGGTGAAGGTCCACTCGGTGTCGTGCCGATCGTTCCTGGCGGTCACCCGGTAGCTGCCCGACTGCTTCGGCAGGGTGAAGACCGGCAGGATGGTCGAGCCGCCGGCCTCGGCGCGCGGGATCTCCCGGCCGTCCCTGTAGAGACGGACGTCGAAGCCCGGTTTGGTCAGGTCGTTGACCGGCCAGTAGCCGCCGCTGTACTGCCTGGTGCCCGGGGAGCCGTAGCTGGGCTCGAACTCCGCCCACAGCTTGTCGCCCTGGACGCACATCATGCACCGGAAGAACGCACCCAGATTGGCGCCCGGCCGGGCCAGCCCGTAAACCTTGGCCGAGCCGGTCGCGGCGCCGGGAGTGAGCGGCGTGGCCATCCAGGACCGCCGGACGCGTACCGGCTGGTCGAACACCTCCAGCGCCCACTGCGGGACGCGGAAGTCCGCCGGTGCGCCGCGCATCTCCTCCATGCCGTGCGACCAGAGGAGTCCGCCGTCAAGTGGCCCGACCCAGTCGCGGCGTTCCTGCCGGGTGAGCCTGGGGCCACCCCACCCGGCGAGGCTCGCCGACAGCGGCAGGACGTCGTCGGGCCTGGCCGCGTACCGCCAGTCGTCGTAGCGGTGCGGGGACACGACGTGGGCGTCCAGATCGACCCTGGCCAGGTCGCGCTCCTTGAACGTGTAGTGCAGTGAGCGCGAAACCCGGCCCTCCTCGTAGGGGGCGAAGGTGTAGGTGTAGGGCGACTCCTCGGTGCCGGTCACCCGTACGCTCACCTGCCTGCCGCGGGTGAGCCGGTCACGCAGGGCGAGCCCTTCCCGGGAGGGCAGGGACACCGTCGGCACGCCGATGGGTCTGGCCTCCCCGGTGAACGGGATCTGCGTGAAGCCCAGCGGGATCGCGCAGCCGGTCCCGGCCTTCGGGAAGTGCGCGACCGCCGCCGCGCCGGCGTCACGGATCGGGCCGATGCGCTCGATCTGGACGCCGCAGGCGTCGCCGAACACGCCGCTCGACATCGGCGCCTCCAGCAGGACGAGCTTGCCGCGCAGGTCACGGCCCGCGAGGTCCTCGGGCCTGCCCTCGCCGACGTCGGCGACCTCCAGGTCCCGCGTCCCGGTGAACGGCCGGAAGTCGGGGAATCCGTCACTCTGCTCGTGCACCCCGGACGTGTTGAAACCGTGCAGCGCGGGGACCGGATGCAGAGTGAGCTTGTCGCGCCCGCGCACGCTCATGGCGACCTCGGCCTGTCCGAGGGTGAAGCGGGTGTGGAAGCGGAAGGCGCCCTTGGTGACCTTCTCGGTGGGCAGCGCCCACAGCCGGGCGAACCCTCCATAGGGCGCGCGCGGCCAGGTGAACCCCATGTAGGAGCCTCCGTTGACCACGGTCCGCTGATACGCCAGGTTGGGGAAGTTGCTCAGCGGCTCGGCGGGCTCCGGGGTGTCGAACCGCACCTCGCTCAGCTTCCGGCCGTCGAGCGTGATCTCGGTGTCCCCCGTGACGTTGAGCTCCGGCACGGAGAGCATCGCCAGGTTGAACCGGTCGTCGTCGCCGACCCACTCGACGAACTGCGCCACGCTGATGACGCCCTGCGGGACACGGACGACCGTGGTGCCCTCGGCGGTCACGGAGACGCCGCCGATGACGCCCTTGTCGCCGGAGACGTCGATGGTGTCCTGGGCCCAGGGCGTCAGCGGCTTGCCGTCGCGGCCCAGGGTGTGGATGGTGAGCGTGGCCTTGGGCGCCTCGCGGACGACGCCCACGGGGGTGCGCAGCCGGACGCCGTCGGCGGTCGCGGTGACGGCGCCGGTGTAGTTGTCCAGGCCGGTCAGGGTCTTGGGGTCGACGGTGACGGCGGCGGTGGCGGTGCCTCCGGCGGGCACGGTGAGCGTCGTCCCGCCGAGGCGCAGCCCGCCCTCGACCGCGCCGCCCGCCGACCCGCGCAGGTCCGCGGTGAGCGTCAGCGTGACGGGCGCGCCGCCCAGGTTGGTGTAGGTCACCTCCCGGGTGGTGGGCTCGGCGCCGCTCTCGACGGCGCCGAAGTCGATCCCGCCGGTGGTGGCGAAGACCTGCTGCGTGTACGCCCTGGCCAGGTCGACCCGGCCGGCGCCCTGCTTGTACACGCTGAGCGCGTCGTCCTTGGCGGTCGACATGAGCGCGGCCTTGAGCTGCGGTCCCGTCCACCCGGGGTGGCGCTGCGCCATGATCGCGGCGGCTCCGGCGACGTGCGGGGTGGCCATCGAGGTGCCGTTCGCGGTGGTGTAGTGCTCGTCGAGCGGGCTGCCCAGGCTCGTGCCGACGGCGCGCGCCGCGGTGATGGCCACGCCGGGAGCGGCGATGTCCGGCTTCAGTCCGCCGCCGACACGCGGTCCCTGGCTGGAGAAGGGGGCCCACGCGTCGTTCTTGTCCACGGCGGCCACGGTGAGCGCGGCGCCGGCGGTGCCGGGGGTGGCGACGGTCCCGGCCCCTCCCCCGCCCTCGTTGCCCGCGGCGATCACGAACAGTGCCCCGGCCGACGCGCTGAGGGCGTCGACCGCCTGGCTCATCGGGTCGCTCCCGTCACTGGGACCTCCGCCCAGGCTCATGCTGATCACCTTGGCTCCGGAGGCGGCGGCCCACTCCATGCCCTCGATGATCTGGGAGTCCTGGCCCTGTCCCTCGTCGGACAGCACCTTGCCGACGACCAGCCGGGCGCCGGGCGCGACGCCCTTGTGCCTGCCGCCTCCGCCCGCGCCGGAACCGGCGATGGTGGAGGCGACGTGGGTGCCGTGGCCGTGGCCGTCCCGCACCTCCTCGCCGGGGATGAAGGACTTGCTGTCGGCGATCCGGTCGGCCAGGTCGGGGTGCGTGGCGTCGATCCCGGTGTCGAGGACCGCGACCTTCACGCCGGTGCCGTCATGGCCGCCGGCCCACGCCTGCGGCGCGCCGATCATCGGGACGCTCTCGGCGAGGTCGGCCTCGACCTTGCCGTCCAGCCACACCTTGGCGATCCCGCCGCGCAGCGCCGACCGCCCGGCGAGCCCGTTCCCGTCGGGTACGGCCCGCACCGCGGTCCAGAAGGCGCCCGCCTCGGCCTTGGTGACCTGGAGCGCCGAGGCGTTGAGGCTTTCCAGCGTGAGCACGGGCTCGCTGGCGGGGATGGCCTCGGCCGCCGAGGCGACGGCCCTGTCGGTGTACTGCCCGGGATACTGCACGATGACGGGCAACTGCTTGGTCTGGTCGTCGGTGTAGCCGTTCTCGGCCAGGTAGGTGACGTTGAACAGCTCCGGGTCCAGGCGGCCCGCGTTGATGGCGGGCACGGCGTCGCTCGGGGTGACGTACACCCCCTTCGGGGTGGCGAGCGTGGAGAGCTGGGCGGTGGTGCCATCGGGGCGCCCGCTCGACTCGGGCCGGACGGAGTACGTGCCGCCACCCGCGTCGCTGAGGCGCACCCGGTCGCCGGTGATCAGGGTGACCATGCGGTCGCCCCTGCCGAGCCCGGTCAGCGCGATCGGGCCGGTGACCTGGCCGGTCGCCGGGGCGGCGGGCCCGGGTTCCTGGGCGGCCAGGGCGGGGACGCCGGGGACGGCGAGCGTGCCGAGGACGAGGGCCGAGGCCGCGAGGAGCGCGCCGGCGCGGCGGGGCCTGAGGGAGGGGGGATCATGCGGTGATCTGCGTGGTGACATGCGGAACTGCCCTTTCGGCTGCTGGGGGGTGATTCAGACGGGCTCGAACCCTTCGGGGGCGTCCTCAAGGGGTTCGACGGCCGGCTTCTCCGGCGGGGCCGCCGGTCCTTCCGGCGCTGGGTCGGCGCCGGCCGGTTCGCCATCGGGGGAATCGGTTTCGGACATGCCACAAGCCTCGTTCGCGCCCCCCGGCGGGGACTATGGGTAGGCCACCCCATTCGCGGTGCCCGTACCGGGTGGGTCACTACGGGGGTCCCCGAGACGCGCGCCGAGCGCGGTACGGGAGCGCAGGCCGAGCTTGCGCAGCGCGGCGCCGAGGTGCTTCTCCACCGTCCTGGGCGAGACGAACAGCCGTCGGCCGATCTCCCGGTTGGTCAGCCCGGCGGCGGCCATTTCGGCTATCTCCCGCTCCCGAGGCGACAGGTCGTCGCCGTAGCCCTGCGGACCGCCGGGGTAGCGGCCCTTGACCGTCACGCCGTGCCTGCGGGCGAGCTGCGCGGCGCGGTCGAGGTCCCATCGGGCGGCCAGGTCGCGGAACGCCGCCATCGCCTCCACCAGCAGCTCCTCCGCCTCGGCGGCCCCGGCCGCGAACAGCCGTCCGGCCGCCAGCTCGCGGGCCTGGGCCGCCTCGTACGGCGCCCCCAGCAGGTCGTAGCCGGTCGCCGCCGCGCGGAACTCCGCCGCCGCCTCCGTGTCGTCCCCGATGAGATGGCCGCGCGCGTGCCCCAGCGCCGCCGGAGCCATCGGCGCGTCGAGGCCGCCGAGCTTCACCGACAGGCGTTCCACCAGCGCGACCGCTTCGTCCCGCCGTCCTGCCGCCGCCATCGCCTCGGCCAGTGCGGGCAGCGCGCGCACCGCCAGCGGCCAGAGGCCCTTGGTCTCCCACACCTCGACGGCCGCCTCGGTCGCCGCGAGTGCGGTCCCGGCCTCGCCGCTTGCCGTGGACAGCCGCAGGAACGCCGCCGCCGACAGCGTGAGCAGCTCGTAGGCGCCATGGGCCAGAGCGTTCCCGGTGACCTCGGGCAGCTCGCGCCTGGCGGTGTCGACCTCGCCGCGCGCCAGCGCCAGGCAGGCCGCGACGATCTCGGCGCCCAGGCGGTCGTACGGCCGCCCGCCGTACTCGTCGAGCAGCAGCGCGGTCTCCTCCTCCAGGCCGTCCCAGCGGCCACGGCAGCAGGCCAGCAGCAGGGCGATCAGCCGGCAGCGTGACAGCGGCTCGCGCGACGACTCCTCGCCCGCGGCGCCCCGCATCGCCGCGTCCAGCAGCTCGGCGGCGACCTCGTAGCCGCCCGCGAGGCAGGCGTTCTCCGCGATGGACCGGTAGGCGCCCACCTCCTGCCGATGCCGTGGGCGGCCGCCGGTCCTGCGGCGCACCTCCTCGGTCAGCGCCAGCCAGCGCGGGTCGCCGTACCCGCTGAAGGAGGTCGCGACCTTGCCGAGGACGAACACCTCCTCGACCGGGTCGCCGATGCGCGGCGCGGTCTCCAGGGCCCGTTCCAGCCACACGACGTGCTCGGCCAGCGGCACGCCCGGGTCCATCGGCCTGCCGAGCGTCGCCATCGCCCACGCTGCGAGGTCGGGCCGGTCGGCGAGGTCGCCGACGGCGGCGGCGATCGTGCGGCGCTGCACGTCCGGGTCCACCCCGAGCCTCTCCTGAAGGGTGCCGACGAGGAAGTTCAGCTCTCCGCGCAGCGGGCCCGGCTGCTCCGTCTCCAGCGCCTGCGACAGCAGGTCGATGATCTGCGGAGGGCGCAGCACCTGGGCGGCGGCCCAGCCCAGGCGGGCGGCCAGGCGGCCCCGGCGGTCCGGGGCGTGCGGCGCGTGGCGCAGCACGTCCTCCAGTATCCGCACCGCCTCGGCGTCGTCGCCGAGCCGGGAGGCCAGCTCGGCCGCCCGCTCGGCGGCCCCGACCCAGTCGGCCAGCCGCCCGGCCTGGCGCAGATGGTGGGCCTCCTGGCCGAGCGGCACCGGGCTCAGCATCCGTACGGCCGCCGCCGCCCGCGCGTGCAGCTCCTGCCGCCGTCCGAGCGGGATCGCGCCGTAGATCGCCTGCGCGGCCAGGACGTGCCGGAACGCCACCGCGCCCGCCTGCTCGGCCAGCAGCCCGGACACCAGCAGCTCGTCCACCCCGGCCACGGTCTCGGCCCTGGGCAGCCCGGACACCCGGGCCAGGTCCGCCGGACGCGCCGGCGCCTGTAACACCGCCGCCGCCTCCGCCACGGCACGCGCCGCCTCCGGCAGCCGCGCGACCCGCTCGCGCACCGAGTCCCGCACGCCCGGCGGCACGTCCAGCTCCGCCACCGCCTTGCGCGCCCACCGTCCGCTGCGCAGCCTGATCAGTGCGCCCCGCGCGCGCAGCAGCGCCATCAGCTCCTGCACGGCCAGCGGCAACCCCGACGACAGCTCGTGCAGATGCGCGCCGAAGTCGTCGGTGACGCCCGGCTCCCCGAGGATCGCCGCCGCCAGGTCGCCGGTCTGCGCGACGTCCAGCGCCTTCAGCAGGATGTGATCGTGGAACACCGCGTCGGCGGGCCGCCCGGTCACCTCCCTGACCTCCGTGCCGGCCTCCTCACCCCGGTAGGTGAGCACGACCGACAACCCCGGAGGCGGCGCCGCCAGCGCGTAGGCGAGGAACTCGACGGTCTGCTCGTCGGCCCAGTGCAGGTCCTCCACGACCAGCACCACCGGGCCGAGCGCCCGCAGCACGTCGGCGAGCCCGCGGAACAGCCGGTGCCGTTCGGCGGCGCGATCGTCCAGCGGCTCCAGCGCGGGCGGTAGCACCGGCGCCAGCTCGGGCAGCAGGCCGCGCAGCGCGCCCGCCACCGGCGACAGCTCGGCCCGCGCCAGTGGCTCCTCGGCCCCGCGCAGCGCCTCCACCAGCGGGCCCAGGGGGAACGGCTCCCGGATACGCCGGGCGCCCCCGCACAGCAGCAGCCGATCGGCCGTCCCGGGCCGCGCCGCCAGCTCCGCCAGCAGCCTGCTCTTGCCGATCCCGGCCTCGCCTTCGAGGACCACCACGGCGGGCGGCCGGCTCACCGCCGCGGCCAGGCGGCGAAGCTCCTCCTCGCGGCCGACCAGGACCGGGGAGATCACCCGTCCCTCGACCGTGTCGCCGTTGGCCATCGAGATCGCCTCCGCTCACCTGCCCCTTGCTGCGATCATTCATACAGCAACCGGCCCGGCGGACATCCTGGCGGGCCGCGCCTTCCGCACGAGGCCGCGGGGCAAGGCGTGAAAGGAATCTCCCGATCGGCTGAGAAGTACTGATCCACTTCTCGTCGATCAGGAGCATCCATGCGCATGAGAAAGAGAGCCGGTGCGGCTGGGGCGTTACTGCTCACCGCCGCTCTGCTCGCCCCCGGCCCGGCCGTCGCCGTGTCCCCACCTGCCGGAACGCAGCCACCCGCCCCGGCCCCACGGACCGTCACGCTGATCAGCGGTGACCGTGTCACAGTCACCGGGCAGCGCGGCGCGGTGATCGAGGCCGGTGAGGGGAGGAAGGGGGTCACCTTCATCACCGACGAGAGCGGCGGGCGGTTGCGTGTCGTGCCGAGTGACGCGATGCCGCTGCTGAACGCCGGGCGGCTGGACGCGCGGCTGTTCGATGTGACCACCCTGCTGGAGTACGGCTACGACGATCGGCGAAGGGATCTCCCACTCGTCGTCACCGGGGCCGCTCAGCCCCGGACGCCGGCCGGAGCCTCGAACGGAACGGCGCTGGCCGCGGTCGGCGGGTTCGCGGTGCGGGAGGAGCGGGCGCACGCCTCCCGTTTCTGGAAGGACCTCACCGGAGGGCAGGAGAAGGCCGGGGCAGCGGGGCTCCTGTGGGACGCCGGCGGGAAGGCCAAGGTATGGCTCGACGGGCTACGAGAGGTGTCGCTGGACACCAGCGTCCCGCAGATCGGGGCCCCCGCGGCCTGGGCGAAGGGCTTCACCGGGGAAGGGGTCAAGGTCGCGGTACTGGACACCGGGATCGACGCCACCCATCCTGACCTGGCGGGCAAGGTCAGCGGCCGGCAGGACTTCACGGATGAGCCCGACGAGCGTGACCTTGTCGGGCACGGCACTCACGTGGCCTCCACCATCGCCGGGAGCGGTGCGGCGTCCGGTGGGCGCTACCGTGGCGTCGCCGCGGGCGTCACGCTGCTGGACGGCAGGGTGTGCGCGTCGCGCTTCTGCACCGACTCGGCGATCCTGGCCGGCATGCAGTGGGCGGCGGAGCAGGGCGCCCGGGTGGTGAACATGAGCCTCGGCATGCCGGGCACACCCGAGCAGGACCCCCTGGAGCAGGCGGTCGAAGCCCTCAGCGACCAGTACGGCACCCTCTTCGTGATCGCCGCGGGCAACGATGGGCTGGAGCGCGGGGTCAGCACCCCGGCCACGGCGGACGCCGCACTGGCCGTCGGCGCGGTCGACAAGTCCGACAGGCTTGCCGCTTTCTCCAACACGGGGCCCAGGCCGGGCGACGGCGGGCTCAAACCGGATGTCACCGCTCCCGGGGTGGACATCACGGCCGCGCGCGGGAAGGACAGCCCCGGGACCGGCTCCTACGTCGCCAAATCCGGTACCTCGATGGCGACGCCGCACGTGACGGGAGCGGCCGCTCTGCTGGCGGGGCAGCACCCCGATTGGAGGGGCGACCGGCTGAAGGCCGCGCTGATGGCCTCGGCCGAGCCGCGACCGGAGATCGGCGTCTTCGCACAGGGAGCGGGCCGGGTGAACGCGGACCGTGCCACGGCGCAGACGGTGACGGTGCAGCCGCCCGGGCTGGGGTTCGGCGTGCAGGCGTGGCCGCACGACGACGACCGGCCGGTCGTCAAGAAACTGGCCTACCACAACGATTCCACGACACCGGTCACGCTCACCTTGCGGGCTAGGGGCAGTGCGGTCTTCACCGTGAGCCCGAGCACGCTCACCGTGCCTGCCGGCGGCCAGGCCGAGGCGACGGTCACCGCCGACACCCGCGCCGACGTGGCCGACGGGCTGGTGAGTGGTTACGTCCTGGCCACAGGGCCTGGCGGTGTGAGCGTGAGCACGCCGGTCGGCGTGGAGAAGGAGGTCGAAAGTTACGACCTGACGGTGCGCCACACCAGCCGGGCCGGAGCCGCCACCGGTGACTTCGAGATGTCGATCAGGCGGCTGGACGTCTTGCAGCCGCCGATCGTGGTGTTCGGCGGGCAGAGCAGCTTCACCACGCGCCTGCCGAAGGGCACATGGCAAGTGGACACCGTCGTCCTGGACGAGGCGGGCCTCACCCTGCTCGTCCAGCCCGAGCTGGTCCTGGACCGGGCGCGGACGGTCGAGGCCGACGCCCGGCTCGGCAGACCGCTCGCCGTGAAGCCGCCGAGCACCGACGCGATGCCGGCGTCGGCCCAGGTCGTCTATCAATGGCAGGCAGCCGGTGGCCCGTCGGCCAGGGGGTGGGTCGGCTACGGGTTCGACCGGCGTTTCACCGCCCAGCTCGGGCCCGCGCGCGACTACGACGGCCTGCTGACCGAGGTGGCCGGAGAATGGACGGCCGGCACGGACACCTACCGGGCGGCCTGGTTTCAGCCAGGGCGGATGGTGACCGGCTTCGAACGGTCGGTGGACCTGAAGAGCTTGGCGACCGTACGCATGGATTACGCCAGTCACCTGCCCGACGCGGAGGCCAGGGCGGCCGGCCGGGCCTGGCCGCGCAACGCCGCCATCCCCTCCTACGTGGTCCCGACCTCGTTCACCACTCCCTCGGTGCGGACGGTACACCTCAACACTGACGGAGGCGTCCGCTGGCAGAACCTGCTGTGGGAACACGGCCCCGACGGGCGGGTCAATCAGTTCGAGTCCGGGTTCACGCGCTACCAGGCGGGCCAGGTCACCACCGAGCGGTGGAACCGGGGTGTGTTCGGCCCTTCCCTGCCGTCCGGGGACCAGGTCGGTGACAGTGTCAGCCGCACCGGCGACGTCGTCTCGGCTGATCTGTGGATGTTCGGCGACGGGCGCGGTTCGCTCGGCTACTCCTCCAGGGCCGGCGAACACATCGCTCTCTACCGCGACGGCGTGCTCGTCGGCGAGGCGCCGTCCCTGATCGCGGGCTTCTCCGTGCCCGCCGGGCGGGCGGCGTACCGGCTGGTCGCCGAGGCGGAGCGGGGAGCTCCGGCGACGCTGTCCACGCGCGTTTCCGCGTCTTGGACGTTCCGGTCCGACACCACAGACGCCCTCACCCGGTTGCCCGTGTCCGTGGTGCGCTTCGCTCCCGAGCTCGACGCGCGGAACACCGCACCGGCCGGTCGTGCCTTCACCGTCCCGGTCAGCGTGCATGCGTTGCCCGGCAGCGCGGCGGGCCACGCACGGGACCTGTCCGTGGAGGTCTCCTACGATGACGGGACCACCTGGGCGAAGGCGCAGGTCCGGCACTCGGAGGTGGTGCTGCGCCACCCGGATGGTGACGGGTTCGTGTCGTTGCGAGCCAAGTCGATCGACGTGTCCGGCAACGTCGTCGAGCAGACCGTGATCCGCGCGTACCGGATCGCCTCGGCGACCAGCTGACGGCTCGCCTGGCCGGCTCCCTCATGTTCTGGACGGCGGCGTCCGAGCTCAGCCGGCCGCCGCCGTCCACGGTGCCGGTCAGGACCCGGGCAGCTCTGGGGCGGTCGTGGTGTTGTGGCGCTGGTAGTGGCGTGCGGCTCGGGCGCGGTTGCCGCATGACGGCTTGCACCACTCCTGCCGCCCGTGGCTCTTGACGAAGTAGCGTACGCAGCGCGGCGCGTTGCAGGCCCGCAACTGCTCACGCTGCGGACCGCTCAGGAAATCGATGGCGGCCCGCGCCAGGGCCGCGATCAGCTGGACGCTCGCATCGCGCTCGGTCGACAACACCGCCGTACGGGGTGTTCCGCTCGCGGGCCAGTCGAGTTGCGGGACGATCGCCTCACGGGCGGCAGCCGCGTTGAGGTGCGCCAGCGCCTGCTCGACCGGCATCAGCCGGTGGGCGTCGGCCCGGCTCGGGGGCGCCGGGCTGACCGCTTGCGCGAACAGCGCCCGCACGGCCCGGCGGAGCCCGACGATCTCGCCCCTGAGCTCCTCCCCCGCCGTGAGCTCCGCGACGTCGACGCGGCCGGCCAGCAACTCGGCCTGCTGATGGATCCAGCGGGTCGTGCTCTGCGCCGTCGCCAGGTCGTCGGCGACACCGCCGTTGCCGTCGTGGCGGATCGTGCTCGCCAGTTCCAGTGCCGGCCAGCGCTCCACTCGAACCTCCCGGTTGCTCACGGCCTCTTCCGTACTCTATGGTCCCTAACGCTAAATCCCATTTAACCATTAGACAGCTTGGGGGATCGCACGATGACGTTGCTCTTGGCTCAGATCAGCGACCTGCACCTTGACGGCACCGACAGGGCGACCCGGCGCGCCACCCAGGTCATGGACCACCTGAGGGCGCTGCCCCGCCCGGTCGACGCCCTGCTGGTCACCGGTGACATCGCCGACCACGGCGAGGAGGCCGAGTACGAGCAGGCCGCCCAGATCCTGGCCGCCCCCTTCCCGGTGCTCACCTGCCCCGGCAACCACGACGTCCGCCCGGCCTATCGCAAGGCGCTGCTGCGACAGCCGTCCGCGCCCGGCCCCGTCAACCGGGTGCACCACGTCGCCGGCACCGCCATCCTGATGTGCGACTCCACCATTCCCGGGCGCGACGAGGGCCGGCTCGACCCCGAAACCCTCGCCTGGATGCACGCCACCCTCGACGGACTCGCCCCGGGCACGCCCGCGCTGATCGCCTTCCATCAGCCGCCCGTCGTACTCCACCACCCGCTGCCCGACTCAGGGCGGCTGGAGGCGCCCGGCGGCCTGGCCGCGCTGCTCGACGCCCATCCGCAGGTCGTCGCCGTGCTCACCGGCCACGCTCACACCGCGGCCGCCTCCATCTTCGCCGGCCGTCCTTTGATCGTCGCGCCGGCCGTCACCTGGACCCTGCGCCTGCCGTGGGAGGGCGACCAGCCCGCCGACCGCGACCAGCCGCCCGGCCTCGCCTTCCACATCCTGGACGACGACCACCGCCTCACCACCCACTTCCGCGTCGTGCTCCAGGCATGACCCACACGTACGCGGTCACTGCGTTCCTCCTGGCGATCCTGCCCGTCATCGCCACTCCGGGCGCCAGCCTGACCCTGCTCATCCAGCACGTCACGGCCGGTGGTCACCGGCAGGCCCTCCCGATCATCCTCGGTACGGTCAGCGGCCTGTACACCCACGCGACCCTGGCCATCGCCGGACTGTCGGCCCTGGTCATGCACTCCAGCCAGGCCTTCGCCATCGTCAAACTCCTCGGGGCCGCCTACCTCGTCGGCCTCGGCCTGTGGACCTGGCGCTCCACCACCCTGCCCCCGCCTCCCCTGCTGACGGAACGGCCGAGGCGTACCGGCTCCGTCTACACCCAGGCCCTGCTCGCGAACGTGCTCAACCCCAAGGCGGCCTCCATCTACCTGACCCTGGTCCCGCAGTTCATCGTGCCCGGCCGTCCCCTCAACGGGCAGATCCTCACCCTGGCCACCGCCCATGCCCTGCTGATGGCGGTGTGGCTGCTGACCTGGACGGCCCTGGTTCGCCAAGGGGCGTCCATGCTGCACAAGGCCCGCTTCAGGCGTGCGGTCGGCAAGGTGACGGCGGTGGTGCTGGTCGTCCTCGGTGTCCGGGCCGCCACGACGTAGGCGATGTCGCGGTTGGCGGCGCCTTCCGGCTGCGCCGCCGGGGCTCTCTCACCTGGGAGGACGCTTGCTGATCCGCGGCGCTCGGCTGTAGGAAGGCGATATGTCCGTCGAAGGCGAGCGCCCGGCCGCCGGCCACAGGGTGGAGGACGCCCTGTGGGCGGCCCGCAAGTACTACCTGCACGGTGTCACCATGGACACGATCGCCCGGGAGCTCGGCGCCTCCCGGTCGACGGTGTCCCGGCTGCTCGCGTACGCGCGGGACGTGGGCCTGGTCGAGATCCGCGTGATGCCGCCGCGCTCGCGCTCCACGCGCAGCGAGGCGGATCTCGCCGGCCGCTACGGCGTGCACGCGCACGTGGTGCCGGTGCCCGCCACGGCCTCGACGGTCGAGCGGCTGGAACGTTGTGCCGTCTACACGGCACGGCTGCTCACGTCGGTGTTCGACTCCGACATGATCATCGGCCTGTCGTGGGGCACGATGGTCAACGCGATCAGCCGCTGCCTGGTCCCCAAGCAGACCGCCAACTGCCAGATCGTGCAGCTCAACGGCCTCGGCAACGCCCGCACGACGGGCATGCACTACGCGGGCGCCGTGCTGACCGCGTTCGGGGCGGCGTTCGGCGCGTACGTCCAGCAGTTCCCGTTGCCGCTGTTCTTCGACTCGGCGCGTACCAAGGAACTGCTGCTGGCGGAGCGGAGCGTGCGGCGGGTCGTCGAGCTGCAGCAGAGCGCCGACGCCGTGCTGTTCAGCGTCGGCACCGTGACGGACGGCGTGCCCAGCAGCCCCTACCTGAGCGGCTACTTCCTCGACGAGGCCGACTTCGCCTCACTCAGGCGGGACGGCGCCGTGGGCGACATCGCCACCTCGTTCTACCGCCTGGACGGATCGCACGAGGGCGTCGGCTTCAACGCCCGGACGAGTGGACCCGACCTCGACCAGCTCCGGCAGGTGAAGCACCGGATCTGCGCGATGTCGGGCGACCACAAGGTCGACGCCCTGCACGCGGCCCTCACCGGCGGTTACGTCACCGACCTCGTCATCGACGAGATCACCGCGCACGTTCTGCTGGAGCGCCATCCGTGAGCGCGGACGACGCCTCGCCGCCCTCGGCGTCCCCGCCGCCGAGGGGTGACGTCGCGGCCGTCCTTGACGCCCAGCGCGCCGACGATCGCGATGGCGCACATCACCACCATCAGCGACGAGATCGCCCAGGTGCCCTGAGTGCGCGCGGTCAGGAAGGCCGCGATGAACGGCAGCGTGCCGCCCGCCGCCGCCGCGGCCAGTTCCCGGCTGGCCGCCACGCCCGTGAAGCGCATCCTGGTCGGGAACTGCTCCGGCAACATGGACGCCTGCGCCCCCAGCATCAGGTCGTTCGCGAACGTCAGCACGAGGACCATGGCCAGCCACACCAGCATCGGGTTCCCGGTGTCGAGCAGCCAGAAAAACGGGAACGCCGCGGCGGCGCACAGCGTGGCCCCGGCGACGAACACCGGTCTGCGGCCGAACCGGTCGGACAACGCGCTGGACAGGGGCAGCGTGACGAGCTTGACGGTGTTGGCCACGAGCAGGCCGCCGGTGGCGACCGCCGCCGCCAGCCCGACGTTCCCGGTCACGTAGGAGAGGGCGTAGACGCTCGGGATGTACGTCGCGACGTTCGGCCCGACGCTGACCAGGAAACCCTTCAGCAGCGACCCCGGAGCCTCCCGCAGGACCGCGACGACGGGCGCCGCGCTGCGCTCACCCGCCTCGACCGACTCGGTGAACGCCGGCGTCTCGTCGACCCGCGACCTGATGTAGAGGCCGATCGGCAGGATCAGGATGCTGAGCAGGAACGGCACCCGCCACCCCCAGCTCAGGAACGCGTCCTGCGCCAGCCAGGTGAACGGGGTGAACACCAGGGTGGCGAGGATGACGCCGAGCGCGTTGCCCGTGGGCGGGATGGCGGCGAACAGCCCGCGACGGCCCGGAGGGGCATGCTCGGCGGCCATCAGCGCGCCGCCCGCGTACTCGGCGCCGGCCCCGAGCCCCTGGGCCACGCGGAGCACGACCAGCAGCACCGGGGCGGCGACGCCGATCGACTGGTAACCGGGGATCAGGCCGATCGCCGTCGAGGAGATCGCCATCACGGTCAGCGTCACGACCAGCACGAACCTGCGGCCGTACCGGTCGCCGAGGTGGCCGAACAGCAGGCCGCCGACCGGGCGGGCGAAGAAGCCGACCGCGAACGTGCCGAGCGAGGCCAGCGTCGCCGCGAGCGGGTCGCCCTTGGGGAAGAACACGCCGCCGAAGACGAGCGCGGCCGCGGTGCCGTACAACATGAAGTCGTACCATTCCAGCGCGGTCCCGATCGTGCTCGCGGAGACCACGCGGCGGATCATTGGGCCGCTCCTGACCGGTCGCCCGCGACGGCGAGCCGCTCGGCCTGCGGGCCGAGGTAGGCGCCCTGCTCCAGCAGCCGCCGCTGGAGGCCGGGCACGTCCACGAGCCGCGGCGCGGTGCCGGCGGCGACGGCCATCGCCGCGCCGAGCCCGGCGGCCTCGCCCATCGCGAACGACGGCGGCATCACCCGTACGGCGGCCAGCGCCTCGTGCGTCGCCGAGACGCAGCGCCCGGCCACGAGCACGCCGTCGAGCTCCGCCGGGACCAGGCTGCGGAACGGGATCTCGTAGATGTTGGCGGTGGGCGGGATGCCGTCCTCGAACGGCCCGTCGCCGCCGACCGGGCTGTGGATGTCGACGGGGTAGCCGGCCACCGCGATGACGTCCTCGAAGTGTCTGCCGTCGATGAGATCCTCCAAGGTCAGGACGTACTCGCCGACGATACGCCGGCTCTCGCGCACCCCGACCGTGGCGGCGGTGTCGAGCAGCTTGGCCTCCTCAAGGCCCGGCAGGTTCTCGTGGAAGAAGGTCATGAGCCGGCTCACCTGCCGCCGGCCGAGCACCTCGGCGCGGGTCAGGTCGCCGGCGTCGGTGCCGTTCATGCCGAGCACGCGCGTCGTGTTGATCCGCCAGACGCCGGGCTCCAGCGTCCTGAACAGCTGGACGCCGCGGCGCGGGATCGGGAACCGGCCCTCCTGCCGGGCCCGCTCGACGATGCCCTGGTAGGGGAACAGCTCGTCGGGGTGGGCGTCCTGGTAGGCCCGTACCTTGGCGTCGTCGACGTTCGAGACCCGGAAGAACACCGTCATCGGCTGCACCTCGCCGTCGGCCGTACTCGAAGGCGGCGCCGCCGCGGGCGGCCACGTCGCCGTCGCCCGAGCAGTCGACGGTGACGGTGGCGGGCAGGAGCGCGAGGCCGCTCTTGTTCGCGACGACGACGCCGGTGACCCGGCCGTCGGCCACGACGGTGTCGGCGACGAAGCTGTGCAGCAGCAGCTCGACCCCCGCCTCCAGGCACATCTCCATCGCGGCCTGCTTGGCCGCCTCGGGATCGAACGGCGTGACCGCCTCGTGCCCGAACACCATGAACCCGGAGTACTCGCTCCCGGACTTCGTCCGCGAGGGGTGGACCGCGCCGCCGGCGTCCTCCATCCTGCGGACGAACTCGTCGAAGATCCCGCGGACCAGTTGTGTGCCGCCGTCCAGGGAGAACGACGTCATGCACGGGCCGACGAGCCCTGCTGTCAGGTTGCCGCCGAGGAAGCCGAACCGCTCGACGAGCCGTACGGAGGCGCCGGCGCGCGCGGCGGCGACGGCCGCGGCGATCCCGGCGGGGCCGCCGCCCACGACGAGCACGTCGGTGGCATCACTGATCGGGATGTCGCGCGTAAAGCGGAGGGTAGTCACAGGCACTCCTTCAGTCAGTGCTGGGGTGTCGCGCCACTGTGACGTGCCTGTGAACGGATGGTCAACAGACCTGCACGAACGTGCACGATGCACGTTTCGCACCTTTTGTCGGGGCCGAGGCGTCGGTCCAGATTCCGCGTGGCGACCACCGACATCGCGGGCGTGCGTGACGTGAGCGGGCGTGCGTGACGTGAGCGGGCGTGCGTGACGCCGAGGCTGTCGGAGTCGTCGCCGGCGAAGGTGCTTCATCTCGTGATCGGCGTCGACGGCTGTCTGTCGGGTCCTCGGATCCGATCCTCTGCCCGCGGACCTCCTGTCGGCCACGTCGACGCCGATGGCGCGCCCGTCGGGTTCCCGCCCGTGAAGGGCGTCGATGACGACCTCGGCCCGAACGGGCGGCATCACCCCAGGTCACGGCGTGTCCGTCAGGGGACGCCGACCTCGACTTCCAGGGTGTTCGCCCGCACATCTCCGTGGCCTCGACCTGGTTCGAGCCGCTCTGAGCTGAACCAGTGCACGTCCGGGGCGCCGTTCCCGCTTCGCAGGTCGAAGGTGAATGGTGATTCGCGCGTAGCGGCGGCGTGCGAGCCTGTACCCGCTACTGCGCGAGCTCCCTTCGGTCGAATCTCGCCGACGACCGGCCGGCCGGCCGGCCGTCGGACAACATGTCGGCTATGTCAATCGGTCGTGCCGGCGTGCACGGCGATGATTCGCCAGCCGTGCGTGTCGTCGTACAGCCAAGTACGGGTGTAGCGCATCCTGGCCGCGAACGGCGCCCCGGAAACGGTGCCTTCGATGGTGCCGAGAAACCACGTCACCCCGGTGCGCCCATCGACGAGCACGGTCAACTCCTCCTCGGCCACCCTCGTCACCACCTGCGTCCGAGTGCGGTGCAGCTCCAGATCGTCCGCCTTGGTGGCAACGTTCGCACCGAAGGTGAAGATCAGCCGATCATCCAGCAGCCGATCCAGCGCCTCGACATCTCCAGCGAGCTGCGCGGCCTGGAGCCGGCGCTCGGCGTCCCTCAAGTCCTCCATCATGAGGCCCACCCTCCCAGCCGGCACCGCATCCGCGCCAGGACGTTCACGCTCGGCTGATCTTCGCAGCAGTCCGCTCCGGGGACTCCGATCGCCGACGAGGGGGCGTCAGTTCAGAAGGCTTCCCGACAGCTCATTCACGCTCGGCCAGGACACCGCCTGGCCCAGCGCGGCGAGGACCGCGGCCAGTCGGCCATCCAGCGACCCGCTCAGCTCCAGCACCGGGATGGACTCCCAGGCGCTCAGCGGGTCGTCATAGACCAGGTCCAGCAGCGCGTCGTTCACCCGCGAGCGGAGCACGTGCATCTCCGCAGCCGGCAACACCCGCTCCGTCTCCGCTGTGACCGGCGTGACGATCAGCAGGTCAAGGCCCGCAAAGGCGGCCCGGAGCCCTGCGGTTCCGGTCTCCCCCGAGGGGTCGGCGCCGATCGCGGCCAGGTACGCGAGGTAGTCCAGTGGTGTCCGGTCAAAGACGACCCCGGCCGCCGACAGCGGCGAGGTCATACTCTGCACCGAGCGCGCGAGCATGGCCCGGTAGTCCTCCAAGGACGGGGGGAACCCGAACTCGTACCCCTCCTCCTCAAGCAGGTAGTACGGCTCGTCGACCACCACGTGGCCCGGCAGGTGCGCACACAGCGCCTCGGCCAGCGTCGTCTTCCCGGTCCCGTGCGCGCCGGAGATTCCGACTCTCATCCGCGGCTCCCCGCTTCCCGTGAAGGCTGCCGCGGCGATTCTACGGCCACCGAAGATCCGGCTTGGTTCAGCGTACGAGCGCTCGGGTCGAGTTCGCGCAGCAAGGTCATGCAGTAGATCTCGCCGAGGGAGTTGCCTCGGTCGCCGTACGGCGACAGCTGCCACCGGAACGGCGTCAGCCCATCGATCGTCATGTCGCGATCTTGGCAGGCCCGGCCGACATGGTCAGGGCCCACTTCACCCTTCCGCACTCCTGGTGGCGGCTCTGCCCGTGTGACGGGACGATCACATGTCGGAACATGGCCCGATCCAATCGGATTTACAGCGCAAACGGCTATTTATGGAGCTGACAAAAAGGTGGATTTTATCGCCGGAGGTTTGTAAGGCGCGGCTAAGGTGATCCACATTCACCCCAGGGAACCCCCCGACTGGAGGCCCTTTGTCAACCTATCGACGGGCGGTGCCCGCCGTCCTCGTCGCCGTGGCCTGCGCGCTGAGCGCGGGCGCGGCGGACGCGTCGGCTTCGGCTTCGGCGGCGCCGGTGAGCGTCGTGGTGCCCTCGACCAACGACGTGTTCATCAGTCAGGCCGCGCCGGAAACCGTTTACGGCAGCGCCGAGTGGATGTCGGTCTGCGTCAAGACCTGCAACGACGCCACCAACGCCGAGCGCCGAGCTCTCATGCAGTTCAAGGTCTCCGGCGTCCCGGCCGACGCCCGGAACGTCAAGCTGACGCTCCAGGTGCGTTCGACCCGCACCAGCGACACCACCGTCAGCGCGCACAAGGTCACCGGCACGTGGTCGCAGACCACCACGTCCTGGACCAGCAGACCGACGTTCGGCACAGCGCTGACCAGCCACACCGGCTTCACCGCCGACACGTCGGCGGAACTGGACGTCAGCGAGGCCTACACCGGCAACGGCAGCTACTCCTTCGGGCTGACCGCGTCCAAGGGCCCGGTGGCGGTGCTGTACTCCTCGCGCACGACCGGCAAGGGACCGAACCTCAAGGTCACCTACACGCCTGCCGCCACCCCGACGGCTACCCCGACCACCAGCCCCACCCCCACGGCGTCCCCGACCACATCTCCGACCACATCTCCGACCACATCTCCGACGGCCTCCCCGACGGCGACGGGCAGCGTGCCCTGCCTGCCGTTCGACAAGCCGGCCGCCTCGACGCTGCGCTCCTACGACAAGAAGGTGTTCGCCTTCTACTTCCCGCCCTATCCGCTGTCCATCGACAACAAGGACCCGGCCAAGGACCAGTACGCCTCCTGGCTGGACCCCGCCGGCTCCAACGGCATGTACGCCGGGCAGGGCGGCCACTCCCGCGACCGGCCGCTGACCCGTCCGGTGCGCTCCGGCGACTGGCGGCAGGCGGACTTCGAGGTCGAGGTGCGTCAGGCCATCGCCATGGGCCTGGACGGCTTCGTCTACGAGCACCACACCTCGACCAGCGACCAGCGCTTCAACCAGTTCCCCAAGATGCTGGCGGCCGCCAAGGCGGTGGACCCCGGCTTCCGGATCATGCTCAGCCCGGACTTCCCGACCACCAAGGGCGCCGCGCCCGACAAGGTGATCTCCGACGTCCTGATGGCCAAGGGGCACCCGTCGCTGTACAAGCTGCCCGACGGGACGATCCCGCTGGCGCCGTTCTACCCCGAGCGTCAGAGCCCGGCCTGGTGGGACACCGTGCGCGGGAAGCTGGCCGCCCAGGGCATGAAGACGGTGCTGGTGCCGATCTTCCTGGACTGGAGCGGCTCGGGCAAGACCGAGTGGAACGACTCCGTCGCCGGCTACTCCTCCTGGGGCGTCCGCTGGCAGAGCTCCACGGACGGCTACCGCAAGTCCGGCATCGAGGCGGCCAAGCGCGGCAAGTTCTACATGGCCCCGGCCGCCCTGGAGGACGTCCGCCCGCGTGACAAGCGCTACTGGGAACCGTCCAACAGCGGCACCCTGCGGCAGTCGTTCGTCAAGGCCATGGAGGGCGACGCCGACATCGTCAACCTGCTCACCTGGAACGACTACGCCGAGTCGTGGCTGGCGCCGTCTGTCGAGCGCGGCTACGCGCCCGCCGACGTCGTCGCCTACTACACGACCTGGTTCAAGACCGGCAAGGAGCCCAGCGTCAAGCGCGACGCCCTGTACTACTTCCACCGCAGCCACCGCACCGACGCGCCGTTCGACGCCTCCAGGCAGACCATCGGCGCCATCTCCATCCCCTACGGTGACGCGGCCACCAACAACGTCGAACTGCTCGCCTTCGTCAAGGAGGCCGGCACCCTGACCATCAAGCAGGGCACGGACGTCCAGACCAAGGAGGTGACCGGGCCGGGCATGGTGTCCTTCAAGGCGCCGATGGTGCCCGGGACGACCCCCGTCTTCGAGCTGAAGCGCAACGGCAAGGTCGTCCAGACGGTCAAGAGTGACACCCCGATCGTCAAGAGCGTCGTCTACCAGGATCTGATCAACCACGCAGGCGGCGGCGTCCCCTGCTCGCGCCCGCTGTAGCGCGCCGCCTCCCGGCCCGTCCCGGGGCCGGGAGGCGGCATGTCGCCGCTCGGGGAGCGGATTCACGGCGAGCGCGACCCGCAGCCGCGGGACGGGCCGGGAGGCGGCGCCTCGCAGACCGCGTCCTTGAGGCGCCCAAGTCGACCCTCGCCACCGACGGCGATCGAGAACTCATTCGACACGGTCGGTCATCCGGCCCCGGCGACGGCCCGCGCGATCACCTCTCCATGCCTGGACAGGAGCGCCGTCGACAAGTTCTTGGTTGAGCTGGACGACGCGATGGACCGGCTCTGAGCCGTGCGACAGCAGCCGGCCGCCGAGGTGAACGCGGCGGTGCAGCCGGTGACGTGGGCGACGTCCTTGAGCACGTCCAGCGGATCGATCGCCCCACCGACAGGAGATCTCCGCCTTCAGCGCCTTCAGGGCGGCCGACTCCTCCTGCTTGTCCAGCGGCGGCACGCTGATCCACGGCTCGCCCTTCTTCGCGTGATCGCCACCCTGCCGGTCCAGGGCGGCGTTGCAGGTCGGTAGCCGGTGGGGCGGGTGACGCCGAACTCGTCGGTGATCTGCTGAACGATGCAACGGCGTTCGCCGTCCTCGTACTTCGTGACCTCCGCAGTTGCGTCGCGATTGTCGCGCTCCTTCCGGAAATGCCCCGTCAGTGAGCGAACTCTTCGCGCAAGAACGTCAGTGCTTGTTCGCAATGTGCGACGACGGTGCTGCGCTGGCCGGACTGGATCCAGGCGACAACCGCCACGCGGATCGTCCCGGTGACGGCGTGGGTGATGACACGCGCGCGGAACTCGGCCTCGGGAGTCCGGGGCACTCCGGTCAGCAGGGCTTCGACGACGTGCTCCTGGTCGCGCCACACCAACTGGTGGATGCGAGCTTGAAGTGCCGGCTTGGCGTCGAACAGGTGATATGCGCCGCGTACGCGTTCGGGGCGGCGGGCGGCCAGTGCAGTGATCATCGACCGCGCCACGAGGTCCACGTCTGTTTCGTGAGGGCGGCGCTCGGCGCTTCGCCAAGGTCACCCCTGACATCCACGAGGAGGTGGTCAGGACCGTGGTCGAGGGCGAAACGGTCGCCTGCGAGTTCGTCGAGACCGGCACCCTCACTGTCCCGCCGGGGTTGGCCGACTCCCTTGCCACCGGCCCGACGCGTGGTCGTCCGTACAGGATGGACATCGCCGCGTTCTTCTCCTTCAACCGTGAAGGCCTGATCACGCGGGTGCGCTCATATTGGGACACCAGGGCATTCGCCGAGCAGATCGGCCTCGACGTCGCCGTCATTCGCTCCATGCAGTCTCGCGCTCGAACGCTTGCGTGAGTCTCCGGAGCGAACCGGAACACCGCCGCCGGGAATCATCCGTGGTCCCTTGCGCACACCTGGATGTCGCCGGTGGTGGCCACGGCTGAACCTCGTCAACCCGGCGTGAGCGGTCGGATCTTGTCGTCCGTCACCGACCGGACGACGGTATTGCTGTGACCAGCGGGAGAGGCGCACCCTTGCCCCGCGAGCTCCACGCCGTATTTCCGGATATATCCCGAATCATTGGTGATGCTCGGTACGGCCCGCGGCCCCCGAACAGCGGGTATCGGCTATACGCGGGTCGCGGTGCGGACGAGGTCGGCGACGGCTCTGGATCTGCTGTGCGGCGGCCAGGCGATGACGGTCGTGACGGCCGGGGCGTCCGGCACCGGCACGACGGCGTGGTCGTCGCGTAGCTGGTCGCGGAGCGACTCGGGCACGACGGCGCAGGCCAGCCCGAGGGCGATCAGATGGAACAGTTGGGTATGGTCGCGCACCTGCGGGCCGGGGCCGTCCGGATGACCGCCACCCGGTCCAGGCCAGCGCGGCAGGGGCAGGTCCGTCTGGGCCTTGACCTCGTCCAACGACAGATACGCCCGGTTGGCGAGGGGATGCCCCTTGGGCAGGACCACGACCTGCTGTTCGGTGTGCAGATCCTCGGTGTCGAATCCGGCTGTCGTGTCGTAGGGCCGGTGGAGCAGAGCAACGTCGGCACGCCCGGTGCGCAGCAGCGGTTCCGGCTCGCCCGGCCCGCACAGCATCACCTCGACGGCCACGGCGCCCGGTTCAGCGGCGTAGGCATGCAGCAGCTTCGACAACAGTTCCCTGGACGCTCCGGCCTTGGTCGCCAGGACCACACCGGGCCGGTCGGCCGCGGCGCGGCGGGTGCGGCGCTCGGCGGCTTCGACCGCGTCGAGCGCGAGCCGGGCCTCCCGGAGCAGCACCGACCCGGCCTCGGTCAAGGCGACGGCGCGAGCGGTGCGGTGCAGCAGAACGACTCCGAGCCGCCGTTCCAGCTGCTGGATCGCCCGCGACAGGGGCGGCTGCGCCATCGCGAGCCGTTGTGCCGCCCGCCCGAAGTGCAACTCCTCGGCTACCGCGACGAAGTATCGCAACTCCCGCGTCTCCACCGGCTCATCGTATCCGGCGCTGACCTTGACCAATACCCGTGCGGTATCGTCGCCCACCTGACCGGTCTTGGACGCCCACCCGAGTCCGCAACATGATCGACGGCATGAGTGAACGGACGATCGCGCTGGTGACCGGCGCGAACAAGGGGATCGGATACGAGATCGCCGCGGGCCTGGGCGCCCTTGGCTGGCGAGTCGGTGTGGGCGCGAGGGATCGACATCGCCGCGACACCGCGGTCGAGAAGCTGCGCGCGGCCGGAACCGATGCGTTCGGCGTGCCGCTCGACGTCACCGACGACGAAAGTGTCGCCGCCGCGGCCAAGCTCATCGCCGGCCATGCCGGAGGGCTCGACGTCCTGGTCAACAATGCCGCGATCACCGGCGGGATGCCACAGACGCCGACCACGGTCGAGCCCGCGACCGTGCGAGCTGTCGTGGAAACCAACGTGATCGGCGTCATCCGGGTCACCAACGCGATGCTGCCGATGCTGCGCGACTCGGCGTCACCGCGGATCGTCAACATGTCCAGCAGCGTCGGCTCGCTCGCCCTGCACACCACACCGGGCATCGACATGGGCCAGGTTCCCGCCGCCTACTTGGCCTCGAAGACCTTCCTCAACGCGCTCACCATCCAGTACGCCAAGGAACTGAGCGGCACCAACATCCTGATCAACTCCGGCTGCCCCGGCTTCACCGCCACCGACCTCAACGGCTTCCAAGGCGTCCGCACACCACAACAGGGCGCGGCCATCGCGATCCGCCTCGCCACCCTGCCTGACGACGGACCGACCGGCCAGTTCTTCGACGACGCCGGAACGGTGCCCTGGTGACAGCCACAGCAGCACGAACCATGCATCGCGCGCCGTGCCGGAGCCACGGTCGTCGGCCTTCGAGGAGCTGAGTGCCGGAATCAGCGGTAGCGACCTGGGGCTTCTTCGCCAGTTAGTGATCCGTGACGTGATGGCCCGGACTTCCTACAGCTCCAGCCAGCCGCCCGTCATGATCAGTGGGTACGGCGGCGGGGCGCCAGGACCTCGGTGACCTTGGCGATGGCCTCGGCGCCGGGTTTGACGTAGCGCATGGCGGTGCGAGGGTTCTTGTGCCGGGTCTCGCCCATGATGAGCTGCAGCGGGATCTCGGCGTCGCCGAGGTGGGTGGCTGCAGACTGGCGCAGCCGGTGCAGATTCGAGCCCGGCGTACTTCTCCAGCAGGACGCGAGCGCGGCCGGTGTGCGGGCAGATGTCGCCGGCCGCCGGCGGCGGGCCGGGACCGGGCGCCGTCCGGACAGCCCCGCAAGGCCGGCCCGTCATCCAGCCGCCTGCGCCCTGGATGACGGAAACGCCGCTGACGATGGGGTAACAGCGGCTCATCACAGCCCACAGCTCGTCACTGACCTCCCACGGCTTCGGCTCGGCAGCCCGTGCTCCTCTCGGCTACAGCGAGAGAGCAAAGCACGACAAAGATCATTCTGTTAGGACCTCTCAACCGCGAGCGGGGCGGCGGCGCAGGTGGTAGAAGCAGGCCAGGGCGAGCACTGTCGGGCCCCACAGCGCCGTCGGAATGATGGACACCATCGCCAGCGCCCGCCACCAGCCATTCTCGTACGCGATGCTGTCGGAGACGCCGACCCAGGAGAGCACCATCCAGACCGAGACCGCAGTCAAGAGCAGCACACCGGCCACGGCAGGGACGACCGCTGCCATGGGCGGCACACGTCTGCCGCCGATGACCGGGATCCAGCTCGGGACCACTTCTCCCCAGCCGCGCACCAGACCGATGCCGAGCAGCGCCGCCGACTCGGTGAGCACGCTGAGCCCGAAGACATAGGGGATGCTGATCCACAACGGTGCCACAGGCGCGTCGTTGAGCTGGCCCATGTCGAAGTGGAAGGCGAACGGCAACCTCCACAGGCACGTGGGGAGCAGCAGCCAGGGAAGCGCGTAGGCGGTGCGGAGCGCCCAGCGTGGGGCAGGTTGTGCGGTGTCGCTGGTGGCCGGGGCCGCATGCACGAGTTTCATCGCCATGCCTGCACCTTCTCCCGGCCTCCAGGACGATTGATCGCCTGTGCGGGTGGCTCGCCTCCCCCACGCGAGCCAGTTACGGCTTCCGCACATGGCCGGATGGACGGGGTCAGGTGACGGATTGCGCCACCAAAGCCATGGCCTGCCGCATGGCGTTCCGTACCTCGCCGGGTCCGTCGCCGCGCTGCAGCGCGGTCAGTGCGGCTGCGCTGATCGCGCCCACCATCGCGCCGACCAGGGCGGAGGCGGTGATCGTGTCGAGCCTGTCGGGGAATGCCCGCTGCAGAGCCTGCGCCAGTTCGGCCTGCGCAGTGAGGTATCGCTGAAGCAGCCGGGCCTGTAGCGCCGGCACCGAGGCCGCGAGCCGTGCCCGCAGTGCCGCGAGCCCGCTGGGGAGGTCGCTGTCCCAGGTATCGGCGATCATCTGGTCCATCGCCCGCACCAGCACCTCGGACAGCTGTTCCCCGGCGCGGCGCTCGGCGATCGCCTGCAGCGCCAGATCGACGCGCACGTCGGCATTGGCCAGAAGCACATCCTCCCTGTTCTGGAAGTGGAGGAAGAAGGTGCGGGGGGACACCTCCGCGGCGTCGGCGATCTCGGCCACCGTCACGTGGTCGTAGCCCTTGGCCTCGAACAGGCGCACCGCCGCCTCGATGAGTGCCTGCCGGGTGCGCTGCTTCTTGCGCTCTCGCAGTCCATGCTTCTCCATCACGCAGGGCAGTTTATTGCATCTTCTGAATTAATGCATACTGTGAATCACTACATAGACTGCAGTCAGTGAAGGAGATCGTTCATGGGAAGTCTGGACGGACGCGTCGTCCTCATCACCGGAGCAGGGCGCGGCATCGGGCGGGAAGAGGCGCTGTTCTTCGCCGCCGAAGGGGCCAAGGTCGTTGTCAACGACCCCGGCGTCGCCATCGACGGCACGGGCGGCGACGCCGGCGTAGCCGCGAAGGTCGTCGAAGAGATCACCGCCCACGGCGGACAGGCCGTGGCCAACACCGACAGCGTCACCGACTGGGACGGCGCCCGCCGCATGGTGGAGACGGCTCTGGAGTCCTTCGGCGACCTGCACGTCGTGGTCAACAACGCGACCATCGAACGGAACATGGGCCTGACCGACCTGTCGGCGGAGGACTTCGACGACGTCGTGGCCGTCAAGTTGAAGGGCACCTTCACGGTGACGCACTGGGCGGCCCGCCACTGGCGCGACCGGTATCAGGCAGGGGTCCACGCCGACCGCGCCGTGGTCAACACCTCCTCCGGCTCCGGGCTGCTCAACCCGCTGCCCGCGCAGGTCTCCTATGCGGCAGGCAACGCCGGGGTCGCGGCGCTGACCACCGTGGCCGCCCTCGAACTCGGCCGGTACGGCGTGCGGGTCAACTGCATCTCGCCCTCGATGGCCCGGACCCGCCTCACTCTCGCCGTTCCAGGTATGAGCGAGGAACCGCCGGCGGGCCGGTTCGACCCACTGCACCCGGCCGCCTGCGCACCTGTTGCCGCCTACCTGGCCGGCGCAGCCTGCCCGCTCACCGGCCAGGTGCTGTCGGTACGAGGCGGAACGGTCACGGTCAATCATGGCTGGTCCCTCGGCGGCCACATCCACAAAGACGGGCTGTGGGGCGTGGAGGAACTGGCCGAAAAGGTGAAGGAGCTGCCGATGGACGACCCGTTCGACAAGCTCGCCCAGGCCCTGTCCGGTGCACTCGGCACCGTCGGACGCGACCGACTCCAGGAGATGATCAACACCCTGCTTGACCAGGGAGTCCACTCCGACGCGGCCTCCGCATGACGCGATGAACCACGTCCCGGACTGCGTGCTCAGTCACGCGGTCCGGGGACGGATTGGGGTCTGTTTCATGCCGACGCAGTCGATCCGCCGGCGGACGGCGCGGGTACCGATCCCGACGCGAGCGCGGAGTGATGAGCTCCCCCACGCGCGTCGCTACGGCAGGGCGGGCACGGCCGGCGCGGTGTTGGTCCAGCCGGCCGCGAGCACGGTGTGGGTGCTGGTCTCGTCGAGGGACAGCTTGCCCCTGATCGCGGTCGTCTGGCTCTCGGACAGCAGAAGCATCGTGCCGGTGTCCACGATCAGGTTGGTCTTGTCCTTGATCGTCAGTCCGTTCCGCTGTACGACCTTCGGGTGGTCGATCGACAGGGCCGCGCCCGCTCTGCCCATGCTGTCCTTGGACTCTCCCCGCGAACGGACAGCGGGTATCGTCAGCAAGCTCTGATAGGCCGCGGCGCGGACGTTCTTGGGCGTCGGAAGCCGATAGAGCATCTCCAGCAGCGCCCCGGCGATGAACTCGTCCATGCTGTTCTGACTGACCCGTGAGACCCGCGCGGCCTTGGAGAGCCAGGACTTCAACGCGTTCGGGTCCGCGGGCAGTCGCTGGACCTCGTCGTACGTCAGCCGCTGACCGGCCAGAAAGAACGTGTCGTCCTTGCCCCGTACGGGCCCGACGCGGCCCTTGTCCGGCTCGGTCGACAGCTTCACGACTTGCCCGTCGGCCGTGCGGGTCCACCTGGCCGGCGAGCCGTCACGACGCCACGCCTTCCGGTCCGCCGCGCTCTTCGGGTACGCCCCCGCCGTCCGGTACCCGAACCAGGCCTTGCCGTCGGGCGCGGTCCATTCCTCGTTGAGCGTCTGCTCCACCACCCAGTAGCGATTCGCGCCGCTGCCCATCTGGCGGGGACCGGTGCGCCGGGTCAGCACCCTCGTATGCCAGTAGGCGCCTTCCGCCGGAGCCGACGCGGCGGCCGCGAGCCGTGTCTCCGGTGCCTTCACGACGCCTGGCAGGCCCAGCAGGGCGGCGGCGCCCACGGCGGCCAGGCCGGTGCCGACGGCGATCAGCGGCCGGACCGGGGCGGTCGCGAGCTTCATGGGTTTCCTCCAGAGATGCGAAGTGACGTCCCCCACCCATACGCCTGAGCGCCTCAGGAGGTTGCCTGCGCCCCTCGGGCAAGTTTCGCCCGCGGGAATGAGGCGTAGGCAGAGGATCTGAACCCACGACAGCCATCGGTCCCGGTGCGCGAGGGGCGGCCACTCAGGCTCCGGGGAGCGCGGGACCGGCCCGGCGTCGGCGTGTGGCCCCTCCTCCGCTCGCGTGACGGCGGCCCTGACCGCCGGCCGCCGTCCGCAGTTTCCTGTCCCGACGTACCGGCAGAAAGACGCGAGACGGACACACCGACTGCTCTCGTTCGCACACGCTCTGTGCCGTGCACGCGGATTCACCGATCTCGCAGGTCAGAGCGATGACTCAGGAGTGTGAGCCCTCCACAACGACTGATAGACTCCGCCGGCCGCGACCAGCTCGTCGTGCGCGCCGACCTCCACGACGCGTCCGGCCTCCATCACCACCACCCGGTCCGCGTCCCGCGCCGTGTGCAGCCGGTGCGCGATCGCGATCACCGTACGTCCGTCCAGCACCGCCGCCAGCGACCGTTCGGCGCGACGGGCCGTACGCGGGTCGAGCATGGCGGTGGCCTCGTCGAGGATGACGGTGTGCGGGTCGGCCAGGACGACCCGGGCCAGGGCGAGCTGCTGCACCCGGTCGGGGCCGAGTTCGGCGCCGGAGGACTGCGAACCGAGCTCGTCGTCCAGTGAGGTGACCCAGTCCGCGCCGACGACCGCCAGGGCCTTCTCCATCTGGTTGTCGTCGGCATTGGGGTCGGCCGGCTGCAGGTTGTCGCGGACGGTGCCGAGGAACAGGTGCTGCTCCTGGGTGACCAGCACGACGTGCTTGCGGAGCTGGGCGGGAGACAGGTCGGCGACGGGGACCGAGCCGACGGTGACCGTGCCGAGGCGGGGGCGGTCGATGCCGGCCAGCAGCTTGCCGAGCGTGGACTTGCCGGCTCCCGACGGGCCGACGACGGCCAGGCGCTCGCCGGGCCGCACGGTCAGGTCCACGCCGGTGACGACGTCGTCGGTGGATTCGTAGGCGAAGTGCACGCCGGTCGCCACGATGTGGTCGTCCTGGGGGTCAGGGGCGGTCACGTCGGCCCGCGCCGCCGGGGTCCGGAGTCCTTCGAGCCGGGCGAAGGAGGCGCCGCTGCTCTGCAGCTGTTCCATCCAGATGAGGATGGTCTCGACGGGCTGCTGGAGCTGGCGAAGGTAGAGCACGGAGGAGACCACGGCGCCGAGGGTGACCTGGCCGCTGTCCAGCAGGACTCCGCCGAGCAGCAGGACCAGGACCGGAGGGAGCAGAGCGGAGACCTCCACCGACGGCCAGAGGACGCCGCGCAGGAAGAGGGTTCTGAGCTGGGCGACCCGCCCGCGCTCGATCACCCGCTCGGCGGCGCTGGTCCGCCGGTCCTGGAGGCCGAGTGCTTCGATGGTGCGGGCGCCGGCGGCGTTGGCGGCCAGGTGTTCGGCCAGTTCCGAGCGGGCGGCGCCCTCCTCCAGGTAGGCGTCGCGGGCGCGGCGCAGGTACCAGCGGGAGGCGGCCGCGACGCCGGCGAGCGCGACCAGACCGCAGGCTCCCATCAGCGGGTCGACCAGGAAGACGGCCACGACGAGGAAGAGTGCCTGCAGGGAGGAGATCAGCACGGCCGGGGCGGCGTCGCGCAGGGTGCGCCCGACCACGCCGACGTCCGTGGTGCCACGGGCGGTCAGGTCTCCGGTGCGGATGTGCTCGACCGTGGCGGCGGGCAGGGCGAGCACCCGGTCGAGGAACTCCTGGCGGATGTGCTCCTGGGTGCGCTCGCTGAAGCGGGTGCCGACCTTCTCGGCATATCGGGACAGGATGAGCTGCAGCAGCGCCCCGCCCACGGCGACCGCGGCCAGGACGTCGATGGCGCCGCCGGCGGAGATGGTGTCGATGATGCGGCCCAGCAGCCACGGGCTGACCAGGGCCGCGGACGCCGCCAGGCCGTTGAGGAGGAGGGTGGCGGTGAACCCGGGGACGTCGCGGCGGATCAGTCGCAGGGCCGCCTGCCGCACGTGCTTGCGGTCGGCGACGGGGAGGTCGCGGATCATGACACCACCGTCCGGTACTCGTCGCTGGATTCCAGCAGGTCGCGGTGGGTGCCGGTCGCGGACACCCGGCCGTCCTCGATCAGGACGACCTGGTCGGTATGGGCGAGCAGCAGCGGCGACGTGGTGGCGACGACCGTCGTACGGCCGGCGCGCGCCGCACGAAGGCGCTGCGCGAGCAGGGATTCGGTGTGCGCGTCCAGCGCGGAGGTGGGCTCCACCGCCAGCAGCACCTCGGGATCGGCCACCAGTGCCCTGGCCAGGCGCACCCGCTGCCGCTGGCCGCCCGACAGGTTGCGCCCGGCCGGTTCGATCATGGAGTCCAGCCCGTGGCGCAGTCCGGCGACCACGTCCTGGGCGGCGGCGACGGTGACGGCGCGACGGATGGTCTCGTCGTCGGCCGCGCCCCGGCCCTGCAGCACCTCGCGCAGCGTGCCGGCGAACAGCGCGGCGTCGTGGTCGGCGATCAACGAGGTGCCGTCGAAGCCGCCGAGGCTCTCCAGCAGCGCCACGCTCTCCTCGGGGCGGGCGCTGACCAGCCCCACAAGGCTTCCCGGCGTGATCTCCAGCGTCCCGAGGGAGCGGGGGCGGTCGCCGGGCCGTAGCGCGAGGAAGCGGGTGACCTGCCGGGCGGCGACCAGGCCGTGGCTGATCTGGAAGCTGCCCTCGATGAAGAACGAAACGGGGACCACCAGCATGGCGATGTATCCGTAGACGCCGACCAGCTCGCCCACCGTGATCGCGCCGTCTGCGGCCAGCCTGGCGCCCAGCCACGTCACCGCTGCCAGGAACAGCGCGGGCAGCCCGACGCCCAGCGCGCCGATCCAGCTCGTCAGCGACGCCACTCGGTAACCCTGCTCGCGCAGGCGCGCCGAGTCGGCGAGGTAACGCTCGGCGTAGGCGTCCTTGCCGCCGAACGCGTTGAGCACCCGCAGCCCCTCGATCAGGTCCACCAGCCGGGTGGTCAGTCTGCCCTGGCTCTCGCGGTAGCCGTTCTGCACCTTCATCAGCCGCCCGAGCAGCGGCCCGAGCACGATCGCCAGCACCGGCACGCCGAGCAGCACCACCACGGCCAGCACCACGGAGACCTGGAGCAGCAGCGCCGCCACCACCCCGTAGCTGATCATCGCGCCCACCCCGGGACCCGTCACCGTCAGCGCGGCGGCGATCGTGATGACGTCGCCGATGCCGATCGTCACGACCTCGCCTGCCGAGGTGCGCTTGGTCAGGTCCGCGCCGAGAGTGTTGATCTGCTCCACCAGGGCGCGCACCGTGCGGAAGTTGGCGTCCATCCGGATCTTGGTCATCGTGCGGTGCCGCATCATCGCGAGCCAGGCGTTGGCGAGGCCGGAGCCGAGCAGCGCCAGGACCCAGCCGGGCGCCAGGTTGTCGTCGATCGCCCTGGACAGCAGGTACGGCGGGAGCGTGAGGCCGACCGTCCACAGGGTGCCCAGTGTCGCACCCAGCGCGACCCGGCCCTTCTGCGCCCACGCCAACCAGTACAGATACCGAGCTGCCGCCTTCATGGCGATCACGCTAGACCATGCTTTCACCGTCCTGCCGAACGGGGTCTCGGGGGCGGCCGGGTGGCCGAAGCAGACCCTAGGTGGAAGCCGTGAGGCGCTGCGCCTGCGCGCGGCCCACCGAAGCGGCCCGGTGGAGGTAGTCGGCGATCAGGGCCAGCGCGTCGTCGTCGTAGTGGTCGAGCATCTCGACGAACGCCTTGCCCGGGACGTCCCAGGCCGAACCGATCCGGGCGCGGGCCTCCGGGGACAGGGCGACCAGGGCGCGCCTGCGGTCGGCCGGGTCGGCGTGCCGTACGACGAGACCTGCTTTGTCCAGGCGGTCGACCAGGCGGGTGGCCGATCCCGGGGTGAGACCGGCCAGGCGGGCGATCTCACCGGTGCTGATCGGCCCGTCCTCCAGATCCAGCAGGGCCACGCATTGCAGGTCGGTGGGATGGAGGCCGAGCCGGTCGGCCATGGCCTGGTTGAACAGCGTGTAGGCCGCGTAGTGGCGCTGACTCTCGTCGCTGATGCGCTTGAGTGTCTCGGCTCGGTTTGACACGGGCGGCTCCATCCTCCTCATAATGTGCGTCACGCAATACTTGCGCGACACAACTTCTGTGTCACGCCTTCATTCTATCGACAGGCGCCTCGCTCAAGGTGGCGAGCGCCTGTGAGGGGATCTGTACTGACATGACCACTCTTGTCACGGGCGCTCGCGGCGCTGTCGCGACCGCGCTCATCGGCCTCCTGCGCGAGCAGGGCCTGCCCGTACGACCGGCCTCCAAGGCCCCCGCCGACCCGTCCGTCGTCAGGTGCGACCTGGGCGACCCGACCACCTTCGTTCCCGCGCTCGCAGGCGTGACCTCGGTCTTCCTCTACGCCGAACCGTCACACGCGCAGGAGTTCGCCGCGGCGGCCGAGGCCGCCGGGGTCGAGCACGTCGTGCTGCTGTCCTCTGCTGCCGTGCTCACGCCCGACCCCGACAGCAGCCCCTTGGCCGCCTCGCATCTCGTCTCCGAACGCGCCCTGGCCGCCTCACCCGTGCCGAGCACCGTTCTGCGGCCCGGCACCTTCTGCGGCAACGCGATGGCATGGTCGTGGGCGATCAAGTCGGGGAGGCCGATCACCCTGCCCTACCCGCACGCGCACGTCGACGCCATCCACGAGGCGGACATCGCGGCGGTGGCGGCTGCCGTCCTGGCCGACCCCGCCCTCGGCGGCAGGACGTACAGACTGACCGGACCGCAGTCGCTCACGTTCACCGACCAGGTCGAGACCCTCTCGCGCGTCACCGGACGGGACATCGCGATCACACCCGTCACCAGGCAGGAGTGGAAGGCCGAAATGGCGCAGTACATGGACGCGACCCTCGCGGACGCCCTGCTGGACTACTGGAAGGGCTGCGACGGCCGGCCGATCGAGCTCACCTCGCTCGTGGAGGAACTGACCGGGACGCCCGCGCGGACGTTCGCCTCCTGGGCCGAGGAGAACCGGACGGCGTTCCTCGGCTAGCCACCCGCGCACGCCGTTCCCTGGACGCCATCGGCCACCCCGCCGTCCAGGGCGGTCCGGCGGGTCTGCGGACGTTCACCGGCCGGTCCGAAGTTGCAGCGCCCCGGCCTGGAGTGTTAGCGTCGCCGCCGTCCGGTTGATCAACTCCGGACTTTCCGCATCCTGGCGATCAATCGGGAGCCTCGAGAACAGACGAACACATGAAGGACCTTGATCGACAAGCCCGCGAGCGGGTGGATCAGGGTTGAGAGGGCCGAGCAGGCCGGTTCGCGTCAGGTTCACGCCTGACCGATCCCATCTCCGTCGCCCGTTCAGGGCCGATGTTCTTCCGTTCGTTCGCAGGCTCCGCCGGAGTTTGCTTCTCTGATCGCCAGGATCTTCGTGACTTCCCGTTCTTCCGTACCTGCCGTGACCGCGCCCGCCGGCGCCACCATCCCCTCGCGAGCATGGTCCTGTTCGCGCTGATCGGGCTGCTGTGCGCGGTGATCGACGCCGGCCCGGTGCTCCATCGCGATCGCGTCGATCGGGCTGGCCCTGTCCCTGTTCCTCCCCGACGTCAAGCTCTCCCGTTCCTGAACTCCGAGAAAGGACCTCTCATGTTCCTCGTCACCGGCGCCACCGGCACGGTCGGCTCCGAACTCCTCGCCCTGCTCGCCGGCCGGAACGTCCCCGTCCGGGCCATGACCCGCGATCTCGCCAAGGCCACGTTCCCCGCCGGCGTCGAGGTCGCCACCGGTGACTTCGACCGGCCCGGCACCCTCGACGCCGCACTCGACGGCGTCGACAAGGTCTTCGTCCTGCCGCCCGGCTACGGCCCCGACGGCCCCGTCCAGGAACGCAACCTGGTCGCCGCGGCGGCCCGGGCCGGGGCGTCACATCTGGTCAAGCTGTCCACCAGCGGCGTCACCTTCGACGCCACCGACCCCATCAGCACCGGCCACCGGCTCGGCGAACAGGTCATCATGGACTCCGGCCTGCCGTGGACGATCCTGCGCCCCGGCACCTTCATGGTCTACCTGTACGGCTACGCCCCGGCCATCGCCGCCGAGCACACCATGTACGTCACCCAAGGCGACCCCGTCTCCGCGATGATCCATCCCCGCGACATCGCGGCCGTCGCCGCGCACGTCCTCACCACGCCCGGCCACGACGGCCAGGCGTACACCCTCACCGGCGGCCGGGCCCTCTCGCCCCGGGACCAGGCCGACATCGTCGGCCAGGTGCTCGGCCACCCGATCAAGCTCGTCGAACGCACGCCGTCCGAAACCCGGGCGGAATTCGAACGCCTCGGCTGGTCGGGGCCTCGGCTGGAGGCGCTGCTGGAGCTCAAGCGCCAGTCGACCGCCTGGGACCGGCAGGTCTTCGACACCGTCGAAAGGCTCACCGGCCAGCCGCCGCTGACCCTTCACGACTGGGTCCGGGAGAACATCCACATCTTCCGGTGAAGAAATCGCATGAGGGCCGGAACCCGTTCCGCTGAGGTTTCGCGTGGTCGGGCAGAGATCAGCCCACAGTCGCAGACGGGGCGCGAAGGGTCATACCGGGGTCGCAGGCGACTCTCGGTACTGGGCCCGATGTCCGGTCGGGGTCGGTCCGCCACGGTGATCACATGAACGTGACCGTGTTCGGGCTCTCCCCCGTAGAGCTCGTGGCCTTGGCATCCGCAGTCGCACTGGTGCCGGCCCGCTGGCTGCCGCCCAGGGCGCGCCACCTCTCGACACTGGCCGGCGCGGCGCTCCTCGCGGTGTCCGCGACCGTGCTGGCCGTGCTCGGGATCCGCTGGCAACTCCTCCCCGTCCTCGCGGGAGGGGCCATCGCGCTGGCGTTCGCTGCTCCTTCACTGCTGCGATGGCGTGCCGGACGGCCCGTACGGCGGGCTCGATGGTGGCTGGCCCTGCCGGGATCGGCGGCCTGCCTGGCCCTGATCCTCGCGGGCGCGGTGGCGGCGTGGGCGCTGCCCGTGCCCGTGTTCCCCGAGCCGTCGGGCGCCTACGCCGTCGGCACCACCGTCGTGCAATGGAGCGACCCTGATCGCGCGGAGAACGCCACGTCCCGGACCGATGACAAGCGGACGGTCGTCGTCCAGCTCTGGTATCCCGCGCAGGACGCTCCCCCGGCCGCCCAGCGGGCCCGGTACCTCGGCCGCACCATGCGAGAAGCACAGCTCGTCGCCCGTGGTGAGGCCGACTACCTGGGCCTTCCGGGCTTCATCCTCGACGAGCCGCCACGCGCCCGCACGAGCTCGGTGCCCGATGCGCCGGTGGCCGGCGGAGGCGGCCGGTTCCCCGTGGTGCTGTTCTCGCCCGGGCTCGGCGGCGTGCGCACCCAGAACACCGCCTGGGCCGAGGAACTGGCCGGCCGCGGGTACGTCGTGGCGGCCCTCGACCACCCGTACGACTCGGCCGTCGTCACCCTCACCGACGGCCGGACGATCCGCACCCGGGTCGCGGCCACCGGCGACCAGACGGAGGACGACAGGCGCGCGGCCGGGTGGACGGCGGTCCGGGCCGCCGATCTCAGCTTCGTGCTCACCCAGCTCGGCCGCCTGGACCGTGGAGAGATCCCCGGCCTCCTGACCGGGCGGCTCGACATCCGCCGCGCCGCGGCGACCGGCCACTCCCTCGGAGGCGCCGCCGCCCTGCAGGCCGCCCGCCAGGACCCCCGGTTCGCAGCCGTCATCGACCTGGACGGCTTCCCCCGCGACCCCGTGACGCGACCGTTCCACCAGCCCGTGCTCGCGCTCACCCACGACGTCGAACCGGGCGAGACGCCGGAATACATCCCGCGCCTCACGCGGGTGCTTCAGCTCAGCACGGCGACGAGCTACCGGCTCACCGTCCCCGGCACGGCGCACCTCACCTTCACCGACGCCCCGCTCTTCCTGCCGCCCCTGCCCGCGCTCGTCGGCTCGCTCGGCCGGACCGCCGGGCCGCGCATCACCGCGGAGGCCACCGTCGCCTTCCTGGACGCGGTCCTCCGTGGCGAATCCGGCGACCTGGCCACGGCCCTGTCCAGATACGGCCACCTGACCTCGGTGTCCTGATCAGATCCCCGGTCGTGACAGGGCGCCTCCCGTCCGTGGGAAGATCGTGCGGGTTCAGCCCGCCAAAGGCTGCTGATCCGGCGTCCTGTGCGGGGCGGCGATGCGGAGTCCGGCGAGTGCGACGAGCAGCATCGCGACCGAGGACCAGGCGGCCCAGTCGCCCAGGCTGGTGTAGACGGTCGAGGCGCCCTGCTGCGGCAGCGCCGCGAACACCGTCTCCACGCCGGATTCGCCGCTGCGGCCTTCGGCCAGCACCCGTCCCCGGGTGTCGCTCACCGTGAGGAAGCCCTGGCGGGCCACGCGGACCACCGACAACCCGCTCTCCACCCCGCGGACCATCGCCATGCGGCTGTGCAGCCAGGCGTCGTCGTCGAAGTCCCAGGCGGGGGCGAGCAGCGCCGTCGCGCCGGCCTGACGGTACTGGCGTACCAGCCAGGGGAAGTCGAGGTCCTTGCAGATGATCAGGCCCGTCGTCGGGCCGAGCATGGTCAGCGTGCTGCCGGACGTGAACTCCGACTCCAAGCCGGGAATCATGTGGTGCTTGTCGTAGCGGGCGCCTGATGGGTAGACCAGCGCGCTGTTGGTCCGCGTCGCGCCGGTGCCGAGCGCGACGCCGGCGACGACCGTCACTCCCGGCCTGGCCAGCGGCAGGTGGGCGGTGGCCGCGTCGAACGTCATCTCCGGCAGCACCGCGATCCCGGCACCGCAGGCGGCGGCCGCCTCGACGGCCCGGCCGTAGCGCCGGAGCAGGTCGCGCCCCTGCGGGGTGTCCGGTTCCGCGGTGCCGAGCGGGTTGTCGGTGGAGATCAGCGCGACTTCGCGGTGCTGCCCGCCGTCCTGGCCGGTGCCGAGCCGCACGAAGCCGTACGCCAGGGCCGGCGCCACCGGCGCGCCCGCGGTCACCGCGACAGGGAGCCGGCGGGTCGCGCCCGGTGCGAGAAGCGCGGCCGCGGCGGCGGGCACGAGCAGGAGCAGGAAGGTGATCCCCCAGACGCCGGCGACGGAGGCCGTCTGCACGACGGGCAGCACGTCGGCCTGCGTGTATGCCAGGCTCCACCAGGCGCCGTGCGGTCCGGCCAGCGCCATCAGGTATTCGACGCCGACCCACAGCGCCGGTACGGCGAGCACGGCCGACAGCGGCCGCCGCCGGCGCGACCCACGTTGATCATTCGCTCATTATCGGCCGCCACCCGACGGGCTCCACTCCCTGACGAAAGTAAGGGGCCGAAGTTGTCTTTCGGGCATGTGGGGGGTGGTGGCGTCGTTTCTACAGTTCCGTGCATGATCAGAACTCGCCGTAACCCCGCACCTTTCCTCCTCGCCCTGGCGCTGGCCCTCCCGGCGGCGGCCGCATCGCCCGCCGCCGCCTCCACCGCGGACACCTCCGACGTACGCGTCGCGATCCCGCGGCCCACCGGCCAGTACGAAGTGGGGCGCGACACCCTGCATCTCGTCGACGCCGGCCGCCGCGACCCGTGGATGCCCGCGGCCGCACGCGAGCTGATGGTGTCGGTGTACTTCCCGGCGCGCACCGGCGGGAGCGCCGCGCCGTACATGACCGTCGACGAGGCTCGGCTGCTTCTCAAGGGGCAGAGGCTCGACACCGTCTTCAAGGCCGAGCAGCTCGCCGACGTCAGCACGAACGCGCACCTGAACGCTCGTCCCGTCGGCGGCAGGCACCCCTTGGTGGTGCTCTCCCCGGGGTTCACCCTCAACCGGGCCACCCTGACCACCCTCGCCGAGGACCTCGCCTCCAAGGGCTACGTCGTCGCCCTTGTGGATCACGCCTACGAGTCGTTCGGCGCGACCTTCCCCGGCGGTCGTACCCTGACCTGCGTCGCATGCGAGACGGTGGAGAGCGCCCCCACCGACGAGGCGGAGAAGGAGCTGATGGCCAAGGCCTCGGTCAGCCGGGCAGCCGACCTGTCCTTCGTGATCGACCGGCTGACCCGCCCCGTACGGTCCGCGCCCGCCTGGAGGCACTGGCAGATGATCGACCCGCGCCGGATCGGCGCCGCGGGCCACTCGCTCGGCGGCAACGCCGCGGCGAGCGTCATGGCCGCCGACCAGCGGGTCCGCGCCGGGGCGAACTTGGACGGCTCGTTCTTCGCCCCGGTCCCGGTCTCCGGGCTCGACGGGCGGCCGTTCCTCATGCTCGGCACCAAGGTCCAGCACTCACCCGGCTCCGCCGACACCACCTGGGGACGGGACTGGCCACGCCTGGACGGCTGGAAGCGCTGGCTGACCGTGGCCGACTCCGGCCACTTCACCTTCATCGACCTGCCCATCCTGGGCGCCCAGGTCGGGATCGTGGACCCTTCCGCGCCCCTGTCGGGCAAGCGATCGGGCGAGATCACCACGGCGTACGTCGGCGCCTTCTTCGACCAGCACCTCCGCGGCAAGAACCAGCCCCTGCTGAACGGCCCGTCACCCGCCAACCCGGAAGTCGCCTTCCAGAACCCCTGAGGCCGGGTCGGCGGGCGGGGACGTCACGGTCCCGGAGGGAAGACGCCCTGGCCCGGGGTGAGGATTCCGTCGGGGTCGTAGCGTTCATGGGCCGCCTCGAAGGCGGCCCATGCGGGGCCGTAGTGGGTGCGCCACTCCTCGGGCGTGGTGGGTATGGAGCCGACCGGGTACTGGTAACCCCCGGCGGCTCGGGCGCGCAGGTAGAGGGAACGGTTGGCCTCCACCATGTCCTCCGGGCTCCCGGCTCCGTGCGAGGCGGTTCTGAGCAGGGTGAAGAGGAACACCGTCTCCTCGTCGGGCACGCGCAGCAGGGGCAGGCGCAGGCGGGCGCGGGGGAAGGGATAGAGCAGGACCACGCCGCTGGCGCCGACCTCGGTCTCGGTCAGGTCCTCGATGACGGCCTCCACGAAGGCGTCGGTGCGGCTCGCCGGCAGGAACATGTTCCACCAGGGGTGCGGGCGGTACCACTCGCCTGCGGACTTCAGATCGGCGACGCCCGCGGCGAGCCGGTTGAGGAAGTCGAAGTAGGACATGTCCTGGATCTGCCGGTCGCCGGGCTGGTCGCCCAGGCCGTCGAGCAGTTTGGCGTCGTCGGGCGGGGTCGAACCGTCGAAGAAGGCGACCGCTTCAAGCTGGTGACTCCAGCCGGCGGAGCCGGTGGGCAGCCCGAGCTCTCCCTCCACGTAGGCGAAGCGGCCGTCGTGGACCACGCGCCGCTGGTCGGCGGTCAGCGCGGCCACGCTCGGGTAGGAGAGCAGGTAGTGGCGGACCGTCGCGGGGGCGGGCCGCAGGCGCATGGTGACCCTGGTGATGATGCCGCACTGTCCTCTGCCGGCCAGCACCGCATGAAAGAGGTCGCGGCGCAGTTGCGCGGAACATCTCCTCAGGGCGGCGTCCCCCGTGACGACCTCCAGTTCCACGACGTTGTCCGCCTGGGATCCGTGGTGGTGGGTCTGGCCGCCGAGACCGCCCACCGAGAGCGTGCCGCCGACCGAGAGCTCCAGGTAGTCGGTGAAGACCGGAGGGGTCAGGCCATGGGCCAGGGTTGCCTGCGCCAAGCTGCTCCAGAGCGCGCCCGCCTCCACGACGGCCGTGTCCTCCCGCACCTCGACCGCGTTGAGCGGGGTCATGTCGACGATCAGACCGCCCTCTACCTGGCCCTGGCCGAAGGTGGCGTGTCCCTGACCGCGCGCGGCCACCTGGAGGCCGTGCGTCCGGCAGTACCTCATCATCAGCATGATGTCCGTGACGTCGCCGGGCTCCAGCACGGCCCTGGGGGTCCGATGGATCAGGTGCCCGAAGTCGTCGGCCGCCTGGCCGCGGGAGGCGGGATCGGTCATCACCTTGCCCTTCAGCAGCGGCAGGTCGACCATCCCCTGAGACTGTGCGGCGTCGGTGACCCACGTGCGCGTGGACGGGTCGAAGCCGACCACGGCCGCCCCCGTCGCGAGGAACGTCCGTCTCCACGGGTGCCACGTCATGTCCGACCCCTTCGCAGCGCGGTCACGTCGCGTCGATAATCGCCGACGGCAACCGGCGACGCTACCCGAACGAAACCGGATGACAGCCACAAAAGGCTTACTCCGGCGCCGCGGGCCTCGACGAGCAAGCCGGGCGGCAGGCGAGCACATCAAGGCAGGACGGACCGGGCGATCTCCGCGCTTGCGGGCCAGGGCCGGGTCACTGTTCCCCTTTCGCGTCGGTCCAGTCGAAGCAGAGTGCTCCGGCCGGTGCGCCGCCGTCCCGCAGGCGTGCGTAGGTGGCTGCCGCGTCCATGGGGGACACCCGCTCGGAGATCATCCCGGCGGTGCGGAACGTGCCGGAGGCGAGGCGGCGGAAGTACAACCCGGTCACCGCGTCGCGGTTGAGCGGGCCGGCTGACGGGTCGTCGGAGACGAGGTCGGCGTGCGCCCCGAGGATGGTCAGCGAGTTGCTGACCACGCCGGGGCCGAGCATCTGCCGGGACGGCGTGGGCGTGTCGCCGAGAAGGACGACCCGGCCCAGCGTCCGGGCCAGTCGTACGGCCTGGGAGAGCACGGCGGGGTTGCCGGTGACGTCGAAGACCACCTCGGCGAGCCGGCCGCCGGTCAGGTCGGCGACGGCGGCGCGGGCGTCGGCCGCGGTGGCCGTGAGCAGGTCGCTCGCGCCGCTCGCCCGCGCCAGGTCGAGCCGCCTGGCATCGGTGTCGACGGCGACGACGCGGGAGGCTCCGTGCGCGACCGCGTACTGGACGACCAGCTGACCCACCGGGCCGAGTCCGAGGACCACGACCGTCTCGCCCAGGGTGATCGCGGCTCTGGCGATGCCCGCCGCCGCGGTGACGACGAGGGGGACCCACACCGCTTCCTCGGCCGTCACGCCGCCGGGCAGCAGCCGGGCCTCGCGCTCGGTGAGTGTGACCAGTTCCTGGTGGGCCGCGTAGCCCTGCACGCGGTCGCCGGGACGTAACGCCGTGACGCCTTCGCCGACCGCCTCCACGATCCCGGCCATGCTGTACCCGGGCCGGAACGGGTAACGCACCCACTCCTCCCAGTTGGTGCCGGGGTCGAACTCGCCGCGCAGACAGGCCAGCTCGGTGCCGGGGCTGATCAGCGACAGCGTGGTGCGGCACAGCACTTCGCCGAAGCCCGGAGGAGCGACGTCCTCGTGCGCCACTCGCACCTGGCCCGGCTTCGGGAACTCCACGAACAACGACCTCATCGGCCCCTCCCACGGTGGGCGGTTCATGCGAGTTCGTCCATGCGGACAAACCGGGCACCGGCCGCGCGCAGACCGTCGATGACCAGCGGCAGGGCACGGCCGGTGGCCTTGGTCCATGGATGGAACAGCACCACGGCGCCGTCGCCGTGCGCGGTGGCCTCCTCGATGACCAGGCGGGCGACGCCCGGCCCGGTGGCCTTGCCGCGCCAGTCCAACGGGTCCACGTGCCAGCTCGTCTCCCGGTAGCCGAGCCGGTCCAGTGCGGACCGGATCGCCGGGTCCTCGCTGCCGTCGCCGAACGGGCAGCGGAACCAGGGACGCGGGTCGTGGCCGGTGGCGCGGCGGATGGCGCGTTCGGCGCGCTGTACGTCCAGCTTGAAGGCCTTGGGCGACAACCAGCTCATCGGCGCGTGGTGATGGGAGTGGTTGCCGATCAGGTGACCGCGGGCGGCCAGCTCTTCGGCCAGCGAGGGGTTGGCCTGGGCCCAGCGCCCTTGGATGAACATGGTCCCCACGGTCTTGCGCTCGGTGAGCGTTTCGAGCACGTGCCGGGTGCCGTCCGGGTGAGCGGGCTGGTCGCCGTGCTCGACGTCGAAGGTCAGCGCCACTCGCCAGGGCGCCGGTCGGGTTAGGGGTGACTGCGTCACGCCTTGCACCTGCCTCTGAGTCGGGGCCGCCTTGACAGAGGTAGCGGCTGTGATCAGTGTCGGTGTTGCTGACAACATTGTCATCAAACAACCGCTTGGCAGATTCCGGAAGGAAGCGAACGCCCGATGGCCCGCTATCGGCTCGAAGCCGGTCCGATCCCCCTCCACCACCAGGTCTACCTGGACCTGAGCACCGCGCTCGACGAGGGGGAATGGCAGGCCGGAGACCGCCTGCCACCGGAAAGAGAGCTGGCCCGCCGCTACGGATGCAGCCTCATCCCGGTCCGGCGGGCCCTGGCCGAGCTGGCCCGCGAGGGCCGCTTGGAGCGCACCCGCGGACGCGGCACGTTCGTCCTGCACTCCCGGCTGGAAGTCGACATGGGCACCAGCCAGAGCTTCGCCGACCTCATGCACATGCACGGCATGGACCCGGACACCAGGCTGATCGAGTCCGGGATCGAGAGGCCGGGAGAGATGGTCGCCGCCGCACTGGCCCTGACCGCCGGCGCGCAGGTCGTCTACCTTGAGCGCCTGCGCATCGCCAACGGCGAGCCGCTGATCCTGGAGCAGGTCTACCTGCCGGCCGACCGCTTCGCCGGGCTGCTCGACCACGACCTCGAACGCAACTCCCTCTACAGCCTGCTGGGCGAGCACTACGGGGCCAGGATCGTGCGCGCCCGCGAGGTCATCGAGCCGGTACGGCTGCGCGCCCACGAGGCCCGCCTGCTCGACCAGCCGGTGGAACGCCCCGCCATGCTCGTCGAGGGGATCGCCTTCGGCCCCGGCGACGAGCCCGTCGAGTTCACCCGCAGTTACGTGAGAGGCGACCGCGCCCGCCTCTCCTTCGAGCTCTCCATCGCCCGCCCCCCGAACCCCAGCCTCGGGAGAGACACGTGAATCGGTTATCGAACGCCCTGGTCGCGATCGCATCAGCCGTGGCACTGGCCGCCTGCGGCTCCGCCTCCCCGCCGAGCGGTGACGCCGCGACGGTGGAGCTGCGCTGGTACTGCTGCCTGGGCACCGGCGAGCAGGCCGAGCAGGTCAAGGTGCAGCAGAAGGTGATCGAGAAGTTCCACGCCGCCCAGCGCAGGATCAGGGTGAAGCTCGAGGTCGTCACCTACGACTCCGCCCGCGACACGCTCGCCACCCAGATCGCCTCCGGCAACGGGCCCGACCTCGCCGGTCCCGTCGGTGTCGGTGGCGCCGCCGCCTTCCACGGCCAGTGGCTCGATCTGGCTCCCCTCATCAAGTCCAGCGGCTTCGACCTCAGCCCGTACGCCAAGGGCAGCGCCGACCTCTACCGGATCGGCTCCGTGCAGGAGGGAATCCCCTTCGCGATCTACCCGTCGACCCTGTACTACAAGGCCGACATGTTCGAGGAGGCCGGTCTGGCCGAGCCGCCGCACAAGTACGGCGAGAAGTACACCTGGCCCGACGGCCGCCAGAGCGAGTGGAACTACGACACGCTCAGGGAACTGGCCCTCAGGCTCACCGTCGACAAGAACGGCAAGGACGCCACCCAGGCGGGATTCGACCCCGGCGAGATCGTGCAGTACGGCTTCGAACCGGCCCGCGACGACCTGCGCTACCAGGGCGCCGCCTTCGCCTCCGGATCGCTGGACACGGGCGACGGCAAGACCGTGAAGATCCCCGACGCCTGGGCCGACGCCTGGCGCTTCTTCTACGACGGCATGTGGAAGGACCGGTTCATCATGACCGGCCCCGTCTTCGAGAGCGAGCAGTTCAACGGGGACGGCGCCTCCTTCTTCTCCGGGCACGTCGCGATGAGCGTCAACTTCCTGTGGTCCACCTACGGCGTGGCCGGCGCCGGCGACGACTGGGACCTGGCCGCGATGCCCTCGTACAAGGGCAGGACCACCTCGCCCACCAGCGCGGACACCTTCCGGATCCTGTCCGGCAGCAAACACCCCGCCGAGGCCTTCGAGTTCCTGGCCTACCTGGTCGGCCCGGCCTCCCAGGAACTGCTCTCGGCGTACGGCGCGATGCCCGCCCGTACCGCCGACCAGGAGGCCTTCTTCGCCAAGCTGGCCGGGCAGTTCACCCACAAGGTCGACTGGCAGGTCGCCAAGGACAGCGTGGCGTTCGCCGACAACCCGCACTCGGAGTCGTACACGCCCAAGTACAACCAGACGCTCACCATCCTCGGCACCTACCGCAGCCGCTGGATGACCAAGGGCGGGCTCGACATGAACGCCCAGCTCAAGGAGATGCGCGAGGAGATCCAGGCGGCGTGGAACCGCTCATGAGGGGCGAGACGATGTCCCGGCCGGCCCGCCGGGAGGCCCGGTACGGATTCCTGTTCGTCCTTCCGTGGATCATCGGGTTCCTCGCGTTCACGGCGCTGCCGATGGCGGCCACGTTCGTCTTCACCTTCCTCAACATCTCGCTGGCCGAGCAGGAGCCGCTCATGTTCGTCGGCCTGGCGAACTACCGGCGGCTCTTCGCCGACCAGCAGGCGTGGGCCTCGCTGTGGGTGACCGCCCGCTTCGCCCTGCTCTGGCTGCCGCTGGTCGTCGCCCTGCCGTTCCTGCTCGCGGTCGCGGTCAACAGCAGGTACCTGCGCGGCGCCGGGCTGGTGCGGGTGCTGCTGTTCATGCCGTACGTGGTGCCGTTCGTGGCCGGCGCGCTGATCTGGCAGAACATGCTGGTCGACGACGGCTGGATCAACACCGCGCTGCACTGGCTGGGCGTGGGCGGTGCGCCGAGCTGGCTGAGCGACCCCGCCTGGGTGATCCCCGGGCTCGCCATGATCGGCCTGTGGGGGCTCGGCTCGGGCATCATCATCAACCTGGCGGGGCTGCGCGGCATCCCCACCGAGTTGTACGACGCCGCCCGGCTCGACGGCGCCGGATGGTGGCGCCGGCTGTGGCACGTGACGATCCCGATGATGTCGCCGGTGATCTTCTACACGCTGGTCCTCGCGGTCGTCGAGGTCATGCAGTACTTCCTCATCCCGCTGGTGCTCTTCAACGGCACCGGCGACCCCGGCGGCGCGACCCGCTTCTTCAACCTCTACCTGTACCAGACCTTCTTCACCTATCAGGAGATGTCCTACGGCTCGACGCTGGCGTGGTTGTTGTTCGTCATCACCCTCGTCGTGACCCTGGTGCTGTTCCGGCTGTCCAGGCGGTGGGTCCACTACACGAGCGAGAGGTGACCCGGTGACCCCGACCCCGGCCCGCCGCATCCGGACGGCGCTGATGACGATCGTGATGTTCGGCGTCGTCGTGGCGTTCCTGTCGCCGCTCGTCCAGATGACGTTGTCGTCGCTGAAGAGCGAGCGGCAGGTCAGCCAGGCGCACGCGCCGCTGCTGCCGTCCGACCCGCGTACCTTCACCCATGAGGGCCGGCGGTACGACGTGTACCGGGTGCCGGTCGACGGCGCGGTCCGCGAACTCGCCCTGGTGAAGAAGGGGCGCGCCGAGAGCGAGTTCGTCGACCCGGCGGCGCCGGAGAAGGGGACCGTCACCTGGCGGGGTTCCTGGCGCACCCTCGAACCCAGCTGGACCCTGGCGCCGCATTGGTCGAACTACGCCGCGGTCTGGAAACTCATCGACTTCCCCCGGCTGCTGCTCAACACCATCGCCCTCGCGGTGATCAGCACGATCGGGACCGTTCTGTCGTGCACGCTGGTCGCCTACGGCTTCGCCCGCTTCCGCTTCCCCGGCCGCGGACCGCTGTTCACCCTGCTCATCGCCACGATCTTCCTGCCGACCGCGGTGACACTGATCCCGACCTATGCGATCTTCGCCCACATCGGATGGGTGGGCACCTGGCTGCCGCTGCTCGTGCCGGCCTTCTTCGGCAACGCCTACAGCGTCTTCCTGCTACGGCAGTACTTCCTGACCATCCCCCGCGAGATGGACGAAGCGGCCTCGATCGACGGCGCCGGACCGCTGCGCACGTTGCGTTCGGTGATCGTGCCGCAGGCGTGGCCGGCGATCGCCGCCGTCACCCTGTTCAACTTCGTCTACACCTGGAACGACTACTTCACCCCGCTCATCTACCTCTCCGGCCGGCCCGAGCTCCAGCCGCTGCAGGTGGGCCTGGCCGCCTTCAACGGCCTGTACTCGACGAAACCCGCCTACATCCAGGCCGGCGCCATGATGACGATCGCCGTCCCAGTGATCCTCTTCATCTGTTTCCAGCGCACGTTCGTGCGCGGCATCATGAGCACCGGGGTGGAGAAATAGGCGGCCGTCGGCGTGCGGGTCAGCACCCGTCCATCCGCGCTCCGGGCACGGCGGTGGCGGGGGCCGCGGGCAGGCCCGGTTGGGCCCAGAGCAGGTAGGAGACGGCACCGGCGTCCTCGGCGGGGCCGATCCAGAAGGCTTCGGTCTGCTTCGGGACGGCGAGGCCGTAGTGCCCGGCGTTGGTCCTGACGCACCAGGAGCGGTCCGGGGTTCCCGGCTGCCAGTCCTGGAACTCGCTCGTCCAGGCCGTCGCGGGTATGGACATGCAGGCGTGCAGCGTCGGCCGGCCGGTCCCGGCGAACCGCGCGGCCGTCGCCCCGTTGACCAGTTTCGGACCCACGTCGAACCCGAACGTCTCGATCTGGATGTCCGCCGCGCGAGCCTCGGGCGAGTCGTCCGGCGAGGTGCGGCCGGTGTCGAGGTCGAGGGAGCCGTCCAGGTCGCCGGGGACGGTGCCGCGCACCGCGACCTCGTCGCCGTTCCCGGCGTCGGTGACGGTGACCTCCGCCGCGGTGCCACGCGGGATGACCACCTTGATCTGCCGCTCCTTGACGTAGAGGTCCACGTGCCTGAGCTGCGCGCCGTTCACGCCGACCTTGAGCTCGTGATCGGTGCCGAGCTCGAACACGCTCGTCCGCTGCTGCCCGTGGAGGGTCTGCTCGATCAGCAGCCACGTCCTGTCCTTCGGGACCGCGTGCTCGATGAGGTAGCGCGCCAGGGCGTCCGCCGCGAACAGGCCGAGACTGACCGCGATCCCCGGGATCGCCTTGGGCACCACCTCGGGCAGGACGGCGAGGACGATGGGCGAATAGGACTCGTAGACGCCGGCGATCGCCTTCGCGGCGCAGTCGCTCTGGTCGCAGCCCGAGATCAGGCCGCCGATCAGGACGCAGGTGACGGCCATGGATGCTGTGTGTCGAGACATGGTTCGTCCCCCGCCGGTCGCGTCGCCCGGCTCCAGGATCGGCCTGCGTCCGCGCCCTGGCAAGGGCAGGGCTCGCCATGGGCGCCGGCCCTGGCCTCGTCCGGGTTCAGATGCGGGGCCGAAGGGTGCGCCGGACGGCGACGCCGCCCAACGCGAGAGCGGGGATGAGCAGGATTCCCGCCTCGGTCAACTGGAACCGCCAGAACCGGCCCGCCGGGTGAAACTCGGCCACCTGCCGAAAGCCGTGACGGAATGAGCATTTAGCGTACTTCTTCGTCGTCTCGTCCGTCCCACAGAGGCCGGCGAGCGCGAGCGTCCTGTCCTGAGAGGTGTACTGCCTGCCGCTCCGGTCGATCCAGTAGTCGTCCACGGACAGGGAGCCCTCCGGCGTGAGTGCGTCGATGACCTCGGCCTGCACGGCTCGTACCGGCGCCGCGTACGAGGACGGCGCCCTGAGGAGCCCGAAGAAGGCCAGCGCGCACACCGCCAGGGTCACCGCCATCGCCGGCAGGGTCCGCCGGAACAGCGCGCCGGCGGCCATGCCGAGCAGGAACGCGGACAACCACCAGGCCGCCGGCACGATGCCGACCAGGCGGAACCAGCGCGGGTCGAAGCGGTCGACGTTGAAGGGTGCGACATCGAAGGCCGCCAGCCACGGACTCACGGCGCAGGCCAGCACCAGCCCGCCGAGCGTGACCGCCGCACCGAGCCCGACGATCTTGGCCGCCAGCCAGCGCCGCCGTGTCACCGACTGCGTCCAGGCCAGCTGGTGCGTGCCCTGCTCGAACTCCCGGGCCAGCAGCGGAGCACCCCAGAAGGCGCCGATCATGGCCGGGGCCAGCAGCGGAAGCCAGCTGAGGAGTTCGCCCACCGGCCGGATGCGCTCGTTCATCTCCACGAGGTAGGCGCTGCACTCGGGCGTGTCGGCCACGCAGTCGGCTGCCGGGGCGTGCTGGGCGGCGAAGCCGGCCGCGCCCAGACCATTGATGAGCAGAACCGCGCCGAGGACGGCCAGCGCCGCCATGGTGACCAGCAGCTGCGTGCGGTGCTGCCGCCAGGTGAGCCACAACACTTCCAGTTCTCCTCAGGTCAGGAAACGGTCAAAGCCGGACGGGGTAGCGAGGTGGCGTCGGGGCGGCGCAGGTAGGCCAGCACCAGCTCCTCCAGGCTCACACCGGACGATCTCCATCGCGGGTCGAGCAACGGCGATTCCGGGCCGGTGCGGGCCAGCAGGTCGGCCTGCCGTTCGCTGCGGCTGTCGCTGATCACCGGCATCCGGGCCGCCACCCCGTCGGCGAGCTCGGCCGGGCCGGACAACATCCGGTGGGTGGCGAGCAGTTCGTCGACCTCGCCGCTGATCTGGACCTGGCCGCGGTTGAGCACCACCAGCCAGTCGCAGGCGTTGGTGAGGTCGGAGACCACGTGAGAGGACAGCACGACCGTCATCCGGGTCTCGGCGACCGCCGTCATCAGGGAGCGCATCACGTCGTGCCGGGCCACGGGGTCGAGGTTGGCGAGCGGCTCGTCCATGACCAGCAGATCCGGCCGTTTGGCCACGGCGATGGTCAGCGCGACCTGCGCCTGCTGGCCGCCGGAGAGCTTGCCCACCTTGCGGTTCAGCGGGAGGTCCAGTTCCGCCAGCCGTTGCCGGGCGAAGGCGTCGTCCCATCCCGGATTGAGATGGTGTCCGAACCGGAGCATCTCGGCGACGGTGAAGCCGCCGTAGAGGGGCTTGTCCTGGGCCAGGAACGCCACCCGCGCCAAAGCCGCCGCCCGCTGCCCGACCGGTTCGCCGAAGACGCGCACGCTGCCCCGGGTGGGGGTGATCAGCCCGGCGACCAGATGCAGGAACGTGGACTTGCCCGCGCCGTTCGGTCCGACGAGCGCGATGACCCGGCCGGCGGGGACGGACAGCGTGCAGTCGCGTAACGCCCATGTGCCCCGATACCGCTTGGCGAGCCCCATGGCCTCCAGAGCGGTCGGGCCCTGCGCGAGGGCGGTGAACTCACCGGAGCCGCCGCCGAACATCCTGACTGTCCGATCCGCTGTCATGCGATCCCCTCCTGGGCGGGGTCGGCGAGCGCCGAGGCGAACAGCGCCTCCATGTCTCCTTGGTCGAGCCCGGCTTCGCGGCAGTCGTGCACCCACCGGGCGAGGTCGTGGAAGAGCCGGGTGTGATCGGCCGTGGATCCGCTGCCCAGGGACCGCCGGACGAACGTGCCCAGCCCGGGCCGGCCGACGACGAGGCCCTCGTGTTCGAGTTCGCGGTAGGCCTTGGCCACGGTGTTCGGGTTGATCGCGAGGTCGCCGACGACCTCCTTGATCGTCGGCAGCCGATCACCCGGCTTGAGCACACCGAGCCGCAGGGCGTGTTTGACCTGATGCACCAGTTGGAGATAGGTCGCCACACCAGAGCTCGGGTCGAGGCGAAACTTGATCACCGCAATACCCTTTTCCTATTAGATTAGTAAAAGGGTATTGACGTCCGCGATCTTCGTCAACCGGGAGCAGGCGCCTTCGGGCCGCCCGCTCCCGGCGCTCTACTGGCTGTTCGGCTGGTCCCCCAGGTCGGACGCGCAGGAGATGATCGTCGTGATGAGGTCGCGCATCGGGGTCAGGAGGTCCGGGTAGGCCGTGGCGTTGAGGTCGTACAGGCGCAGGGTGCCCTTGCGCCGCACCGTCAGCAGATCCGCGTCGCGCAGGATCTTGAGATGGTGGGAGGTGGCGGGTTGGGACAGCTCCAGGTGCGCGGCGATGTCGCCGACGCTGCGCGGGGCCGCCGACTCCAGCAGGAAGACGACGATCTCCTGCCTGCGCTCGTCCCCCAGGGCGGTGAACAGCGGCCGGGTCCGCGCGAACAGCGCGAGGACGTCCCGGGCGTCGATGGAGCCGCTCATGCGGGCAGCGAGTCGCGCAGGGCGGACAGCCGGCCGACCGGCAGCGACCTGGCGGCGCCTTCGGCGATCCAGCCGTCCAGCATCAGCCGCGTCTGCGCGCTCACCTTCGTGAAATGCGTCTCCAGGTAGCGTCGCAGGTCGAGGGGGAGCAGCCAGGGCAGCACGCGCAACGCCAGCCCCACCGCCCAGGACGGGACGGAGAGGGGAGCGCGCAGTCCGTGCTGGGCGGAGACGACGCCGGCGGCCTCCCGGACGGCCGCGGCGGCGCGCCGCAACCCGGTGCTCGACGCGGGCAACCGCCAGCCGGAGGACTCCAGCTCGGCGATGTAGGGGATCATCCGGGCGGCGGTGAGCTCCCCCGTGCCGGCCCGCGTCACCTGCCTGGCCCGTACGCCGCCGGCCCGGAGCGCGGCGACGACCTGCGGGGCACGCGCTCCGGTGACGCCCGTCGCCGAACCCGGCGGCACCCAGTACGCGACCCCCGGCCCCGGGACCTCCCGCTCCAGCGGCGCCTGGTAGGCGAGCAGCATCGGGGTCACCTGGACGATCTGCTCCTGTGGCCAGACTCGGGCGAGGGTGTGCAGATCGCCCGGATCCTGGCCGATGGTGACCACCGTGGCCGTGCCGGTCACCTCGCGCAGCGCACTCGTCCACTCGCCGCGCAGCGCGGGCGAGTCCACGCAGAGCCACACCATGTCCCACCGTTCGCGGGGCGGTTCGCTGCTCACCTCGTACGGCACGATCCGCTCGCCCACCGGGGCCCGCCCCCACCTGAGCCGGTACAGCGAAGCCCCTTCCCAGCCCTCCCGGCCCGGCCTCACGAGATAGCTGACCCGGGCCCCGGCCGCGGCCAGCCACGCCCCGAACACCTGCCCCAACGCCCCGGCCCCGACGATCAGCACCTTCGACATCTACACTCCATAGATCTAAATATTTGGATGTATAGAGCATTATCATCGCAGAAGCTGCGGGTGTCCGCGTACGGCCCCTTCGGTCAGGCTTCCGCCCGCTCGGCCAGCAGCCTGACGGCGACGGCGTCGCCCAGGTGGGCGTGGGCGCGGAGCACGGTGACGGCCTCCTCCTCCCGCCCTGCCATCGTCAGAAGACGGCTGAGCAACGGCAGGACGGCATGCGTCTCGACCGATCGCTCCGCCGGGACGGCGTATGGCAGGAGCAGGGCGACCGCGTCCTCCGGCCGTCCCTGCCGGGCGAGCAGCCGGGCGAGGCGGTGGGCCGCGTGCGGATCGCCCGCCGTGGCGCGCGCCCGCAGCTCCTCCACGCGCCCCTGTTCGGCCAGCAGCCGGGCCAGCCGGTCCCCGGCGGCGCGGTCGCCCCGGTCGGCTCGGTCGCGCAGTTCCTCGGTCCGGCCCTGCCGGGCCAGCAGCTCGGCCAGTGTGCCGGCCCAGTGGGGGTCCTGGTCGGGGTGGGCGTGGAGGAGGTCGATGGCCTCCTGGGCACCGTCCTGGCGGGCGAGGAGCCGAGCCAGTTGCGGCGCCGCGCCCCGCGCCGCGTGCGGACGCAGCACGGTGACGGCCTCCTCGATCCGGCCCTGCCGTTCCAGCAGGTAGGCCAGGATCGCCCAGGCGTGCCCGTCGCCCGCGTCGGCCCGGGCGCGCAGCTCCTCGACGCGGCCGTGCTCGGCCAGCAAGCGGGCCAGTTTGAGGCCGGCCGACGCGGCGGTGCCCGAGGCGCCGTGGTCGGCCCACGCGCCGAGCATGACGACGGCCTCCTCAAGCCTGCCCTCTTCGACCAGCCGGTCGGCGACGAGTGCGAGGGCGCCCGCGTCGCCCTGGCGGGCGCAGGCGTACAGATGCTCGGTATACGGGGTGGCGGTGAGGTGGTGTTGCAGCAGGGCGTGGCGGAACTGCCAGGCGGTCCCCGACTGACGCAGGGTTTGGCGCTGGTGCTGGTCTTCCAGGAACGCCCACAATCTCCAGGGGAGCCGCCCCTTCACGGCGAGACGAACATGGGTGATCTTGTAGTCGATCCAGGTCGACAGTCCCGCGCCGCAGGCCGCGAACCACCCGTAGACGGCTGCGGCGGTGACGGCGGTCCAGGGAGTCGCCGCCGGGGCCAGCGCCGCGGCGGAGGCGGCGAAGACCAGTGCGGCGGTGCCGCCGTGCTGGGCGGCGGCGACGGCGGTGGCGCGGTGGTTGGCGTTCAGCGTGGCGCGTGGCGTGGTGCTCCGCGGCCCGGTCCGCGACGGCAGGAACGGCACGACCAGGGTGAGCAGCCCGACGACCAGGGCGCCGGCCGCTCCCGCCTCCGGCTCGCCGGTCATGATCCCGGTCAGCAGCCCGGGCACGACGCCGAATCCGGCTCGCGACGTCATGACCCGGGAGCGGCGAACCGGTGTGTAGGAGGTGGGCGCGTACGGCGGGTAGGCGTGCGGCCAGAGTGGCCGCAGCAGGCCCGCCCCGGCGGCGGCCAGGGCGGCTGCCACGGTGAGCGCCGCCACACCCCCCGGTATCGCGCCGGCCGCCGCCGTGACGCCGGCGCCCACGACGGCGGCGATGACCGTCACGACCCGTACCCTGATCGTCTCCGCGTCGAAGGTGTACAGGTCGGGGGACAACTGCCACCAGACCAGTTCCGTCCTGCCCGCCAGCCGCAGGTGCAGGGCCAGCGACCCGAGCCAGCGCCTGGCCGCGGCGGAGGTGTGCCGTCGTGGCGGCCGCCCGTCGGGCGGCACCGGCCGGTCGGGGTCGTGGACACTCGTCACGAACGTGTCCATGAGCGCCGCGGTGACGGCTTCCCGGCCGCCGAGGCGAGTCAGGGCCGTGGGGTCGGCTTCCGCGGAGGTGTAGGCGGCACGGGCCAGCGACACCGTCAAGGCCGTGGACAGCACCCGTGCCAGCGGCCCGTCGGGGGCGTCACGCAGGTGGGTGAAGACCGGTTCCCAGCGATGCCGGAACGGCTCGGGGTGGGACAGGAACGCGATCACCTGTTCCACGTCGACCGGCATGATCTCCACGACCGCGGCCCGGGAGACGATCCGGCGGCCGGCGTCCACGGCTCGCTGGAATTCGCGGGGGCGGCAGGTGACCACCAGCGGTCGTCCCGTCGCGGCGAACTCGTCCAGTTTGCGCAGCGCCCGCTCCTGGGACTCGGCCGGAAGCTCGTCCAGGCCGTCCAGCACCGGCAGCAGCCGCCCCTCGCTCATCAGCAGGTCCATCAGGTGGCGGCCCTCCGGCAGGCCGGGCGGCATGGGGTAGTCCTCGGCCAGCCGCCGGGCCGTGAACCGGCGTACCGACTCCTCCCGCGGATCCCAGGACGTGGCCGGCAGCAGCACCGGGACCGGATCGTCCGCCGCCGACTGCTCGATCAGTCCGAGCGTGAGCAGCATCGCCAGGACGCTCTTGCCCGCGCCCGCCTCTCCGAGCACCACCAACTGCCGATGGGGCAGCCCGCGGAACTTCTCGACGATCTGCGTGATGTCGCCTTCCAGCGGCAGGTCCTGCCACGTGCTCTGCGGTTCGTCCAGCACCACCGGGCGCGCCTCCGCGACCGGTCGGCCGGTCGAGGACCACCGCACCCGCAACGGCACCGGCTGACGGACGCCCCGCAACACCGCCTCGTGCTCCCACTGCTCCCGCACCCGCCGCCGCAACTCCCCCACGGCGCCGCGCATCGCCGCCTCCTGGCTCGGCGGCACGGCGCGCGACCGCACGACCTGCGCCGCGACGGCGACCACGACCAGCACACCGGTCAACAGCCAGGTGGCCGGGGCCCACCACCAGGCCTTCAGCTCGACGGTGCCGGTCGCCAGGTTCCCCACCAGCCCGATCCCGACCGGCACCACCGCGAGCGCGACCGGCGACACCACCCAGCGGCCCCGACCTCCACTGCTCATGCACATCAGCATCCCGACCGAACGTCACCGGGACAACACTCTCCGGAACATCCGCGCGGCCCCCAAGGGTGCCGATCAAATCCCGGCCGCGGCGGAAGGTCCGATATGCGCTCCCCTTGCGTTTTCTCCCTTTGGGACGGATCATTTCGATCACCGGCTGAGCCGCTCATGAAGCCGAGGGACCGTTACTCCTTCTAGGAATGGGGCGTGCGCACCGTACGCCAGGACTGGCCCGAAATTCCGTAGCTGATTCCCCCCGTTTCCATGCGAATCAGGAAGGACGATCCATGATCCGTCGCGTACTGGCCGTCGCGGTCCTGGCCGCCGCCACGCTCGCCGTCATCCCGGCCGCCGCGCAGGCCGTCCCTGCCTGCCCGGTCGGCTACCTGTGCAACACCCAGTACTTCTCCGACTCCGCGCGCACCAACCTGGTGGGCGTCAGGACGGAGTTCTGCGATCGTTCGGTCTCGACCTGGGGCAGGCTCAGCGGCTACATCACCTGGTCGTCGAGCCGCTGCAACGACTGAAAGCCTCCGGGGGCGGCTTCGGTCACTGGGAGACCCGTCCCGTGCGCGGGCCCGGTTCGCGGCCGGGCGGCTGGTGGATCTGCTGCTCCGGCGCCGGCCGCGACGGGTTGGGCCGGGTGACCTCCGTCCGGTCCAGGAGGATGTCCTCGCCGTGGTGGGTCACCGTGATCGACGGCCCCCGCAGCAGCCGGTAGACCGTCGCCTCCGGCGCGATGCCGACGCTGAGCAGGCTGCCGCGGTAGCGCAGCCGGAAGGCGAGCCGGGTGATGCCGGGCGGGAGCGACGGGGCGAAGCAGATCCGTCCCTGACCCGCGCGCATCCCGCCGAAGCCCGAGACGAGCGCGATCCACGCTCCGGCCAGCGAGGCCATGTGCACGCCGTCCATGGTGTTCTTCTCCAGATCCGCCAGGTCCATCAGCGCCGCCTCGCCGAGATAGCGATAGGCCAGCTCCAGATGGCCCACCTCGGCGGCGATCACCGCCTGGGTGCAGGCCGACAGGGACGAGTCCCGCACGGTCAGAGGCTCGTAGTAGGCGAAGTTGCGGGACTTCTGCTCCGGCGTGAAGGCGTCTCCGCGCAGATGCATGGCGAGCACCAGGTCGGCCTGCTTGACCACCTGCTTGCGGTAGAGATCGAAGTACGGGAAGTGCAGCAGCAACGGGTACTGGTCGGGCCCGGTGGCCGCGAAGTCCCAGGGCGCGTGCCGGGTGAAGCCCTCGCACTGCGGATGGACCCCCAGCCGCTCGTCGTAGGGCACGGACATCGCCTCCGCCGCATCCCGCCAGCGGCGGATCTCCTCGGCGGTGACCTGGAGCCGCTGCGCCGGGCCCGGATGGCGGGACGCGGCCTCGGCCGCGGCGCGAAGGTTCTGCTGGGCCATCAGGTTCGTGTACACGTTGTCGTCGACCACGGCGGTGTACTCGTCGGGGCCGGTCACACCGTCGATGCGGTAGCGCCCGGCCGCGTCGTGGTGGCCGAGGGCACACCACAGCCGGGCCGTCTCGACCAGCAGCGGCAGGCCGGTCTGCTGTTCGAACGACATGTCCTGGCTCGCGTCCACGTACTGGGCCGCCGCGTGCGCGATGTCGGCGTTGACGTGGAAGGCCGCGGCTCCGGCGGGCCAGTAGCCGGAGCACTCCTCGCCGTGGATGGTCCGCCAGGGGAAGGCGGAGCCGTGCAGGCCGAGCTGTCTGGCGCGCTCGCGGGCCGGCGGGATCGTGGTGCGCCGCCACGACAGCGCGTCCGCGACGGCTGCCGGATGGGTGTAGGTGAGCACCGGCAGCACGAAGATCTCGGTGTCCCAGAAGGCGTGCCCGTCGTAGCCGGAGCCGGTCAGGCCCTTGGCCGGGATGGCGCGCTCCTCCAGGCGGGCGGCCGACTGCAGCAGATGGAACAGCCCGAAACGCACCGCCTGCTGCACCTCGGCGTCGCCCTCCACCTCGACGTCGGCGCCTTCCCAGAAGTCGTCGAGGTAGCGGCGCTGGTCGGCGTGCAGGCCGTCCCATCCGTCCAGACGGGCGGAGGCCAGCGCCGCGGCCACCTGGTCGTGCAGCGCGGCCCGGGAGCGCTGCGCCGACCATCCGTAGGAGAAGAACTTGACCAGCCGCAGCGTCCGGCCGGGCGACAGGCGGGTGGCCACGGTCATCCGGCTGACGTCGTCGCTGAGCTGCGCCTCGCTCCGGGTGCCGTCCGGCCCGTCGATCTCGTGGCACATCCCGGCGGCCACGCGCAGGCCGCTGGCCCGGGTGCGGTGAACCATGATGGCCGTTCCGTCGCTGCAGGGGACGTTCTCCTCCACCACCAGCGGCGCGTGCAACGGGGCGGCGGCGCGCGGGTCGCCGCCCGCGTACGTCTGGGTCTCGTTGGCGACGAGCTCCGACTGGACGACGACCCGCAACGGCCGGTCGACGGCCTCGACCTCGTACAGGATCGCGGCGACCGCGCGGTGGGTGAAGGACACCAGCCGGGTGGACCTGATCCGGACCGGGTTCCCGGTCGGGGAGCTCCAGTGCACCGTGCGCGTCAGGGTGCCGGCGCGCAGATCGAGGACCCGCTCGTGGCTGTGCAGCGTCCCGTACCGCAGGTCGAACGGCTCGTCGCCGACCAGCAACCGGATCACCTTGCCGTTGGTGACGTTCACTACCGTCTGTCCCGATTCGGGGTATCCGTAGCCCGCCTCCGCGTACGGCAGCGGCCGCACCTCGTAGAACCCGTTGAGGTACGTGCCCGGCGCCCCGTGCGGCTCGCCCTCGTCCAGGTTGCCGCGCAGCCCGATGTGGCCGTTGGACAGCGCGAACACCGACTCGGTCTGCGCCAGCACCCGCAGGTCGAGATGCTGCTCCCGGATCGTCCACGGCTCGACGGCGAACGCCGGATGCCGGATCATCCGGTCTCCCGGGACGGCGTGCCCCGCTCCAGCAGGTCGGCCAGGTCGGTGACCACGACGTCGGCGCCGTGGGCGCGCAGCGCGTCCGCCTGCCCGGCCCGGTCGACGCCGACGACGAAGCCGAACCCTCCCGCCCGGCCTGCGGCGACTCCGGCCAGGGCGTCCTCGAACACCGCCGCCTCGGACGCCGTCAGCCCCACGGCCTCGGCGCCCGCCAGGTACATGTCCGGAGCCGGCTTGCCCGCGAGCCGCCGCTCCCTGGCCACGACGCCGTCGATCCGGGCCTCGAACTGCGCGGCGAGCCCGGCGGCGGCCAGGACCTGCTCGGTGTTGGCGCTGGAGGACACCACCGCGCGGCGCAGCCCGGCGTCCCGGACCGCGGCCAGGTAGCGGACGGAGCCGGGGAACACGTCCACGCCGTCCCGGTCGATGATGGCCTGTACCAGGTCGTTCTTGCGGTTGCTCAGGCCGTACACGGTCATCGTGCCGGGTGGGTCGTCCGGCGTCCCCTCGGGCAGGGCGATGCCTCGGGCGTCCAGGAAGCTGCGGGCGCCGTCCACCCGTTTCTTGCCGTCCACGTAACGGTCGTAGTCGGCGCCCTCGTCGAAGGGCACGAACGCGGTCCCGGTCCTGTCGCTCCAGGCTCGCAGGAAGTCGTCGAACATCGACTTCCACGCCCTGGCGTGCACGGTGGCGGTGCGCGTCAGCACGCCGTCCATGTCGAACAGGCACCCCCGAATCCCCTCAGGCAGCCCCAGCATGGATCCCCCGTTCGCCATCACACCGGCCCCCACCTGCGCATACCCCTCCGTCTTCACTCCTCACGCGCACGGGCCCTCGCCCTTGCCGACCTTCGTCAGGTTCGGCTGGAGCGACCCGCACCTCCGCCATCGGTCACCGCGGGCAGTCGCGGGGGTCGGCGCTCGCCCGTGCCCCTGCGAGGGCGATCCGGGCGGGGCTCTCCGGCAACGCGGCGGCCGTGCACACCACCTGCCGGACGGCCAGGGTGGACAGGGCACCGCCCGGAACGGACGCCGTCAGCACCATGCGCCCGCCCGCCCTGACCGTCACCGAGAACGGGCCGGCTTCCGGCGGGACCTCGGTGGTGAGCCCGAGCGTCCGTTCCTCCGGGGTGGGCCCGGCCGCCAGCAGCGCGAGCCTCTCGGTCCGGAACACCGGACGGGCGCTCGGCCGCGTCACCGCGCTGAGCCGGCCGTCCTTCACCAGGTAGAGGACGATCGTCGTGGTCGGCGCGACGGTTCCCTTCGGCGGCTCGCCGGCGGAGATGACGTCGCTGGGACGAACGCCGCAGCCGGCCACGGCGGCGAGCGTCACCAGGCCCGCGGCGAGCATGCGGCGGGCGGGCCCGGCCCTCACGCGGAGGCTCCGTCCGGATCGGCGGCCCAGCGCGGCAGGCGCAGCGTGAACAGGGCGCCGCCGTCCGGGGCGTTGGCGACGGTGAGGTCGCCTCGGTGCAGGCGCGCGTTCTCCAGCGCGATGGCCAGGCCCAAGCCGCTGCCCTCCGATCTGGCCCTGGCCGCGCTGGCCTTGTAGAACCGGTCGAACGCGTGCGGCAGCACCGATGCGTCCAGCCCCGGCCCGTGGTCGCGGACCTCGAAGGTGATCCAGTGGGGGTCGGCGGTGAGCCGCACCGACACCGGGGGCTCGCCGTGCCGCAGGGCGTTGCCGACCAGGTTGGCGAGGACGACGTCCACGCGGCGCGGGTCCAGCCTCGCCGTCGCCGAGGCGGGAAGCTCGGTGCGCACCGCGTCCGACCAGCCCCGCACGCGCAGGGTCGCGGGCACCAGCTCGGTCACGTCGACCTCGTTCAGCGACAGGGCGGCGACGCCGGAGTCGAACCTGCTGATCTCGATGAGGTCGTTCACCAGCGTGGTGAGGTTGAGCGTCTCCTGGGTGACCAGCCTGGCGGCCTTGCCTGCGGGCTCGGGCAGCCGGACCGCCTCGTCGTCGAGGACCTCGGCGACGGCGGCGAGCGCGGCCAGCGGGGTGCGCAGCTCGTGGGACACGTCCGCCACGAACCGGCGGGCGTCGGCCTCCATCTCGCGCAGCTGCGTGACGTGCCGTTCCAGCTCCGCGGCGGTGTCGTTGAAGGTACGCGCCACGTCGGCCAGCTCGTCGGAGCCGCGGACCGCGATCCGGGTCCGCAGCTCCCCCTCGCCCAGCAGGCGGGCCGCCCGGCCGAGCTCGCGCACCGGGCGCAGCACGCTGCGGGTCGCCAGCAGCGCCACGACGACCGCGAACGCCATGGCCGCCCCGCCGATCAGCCAGGCGCGCGTGGCGAGCCAGTCGATGCTGCGCTGTTCGGGATACAGGCTGCGCGCGGTGTAGACCTCGATGCCGGACACCCGCGACCGGTCCTGTTCGACGGTCACCAGCGGCGCGCCGATGATCAGGAAGGGAGTGCCCTCCCGCACCACCCGTTGCCAGGCGATCTCGCCCGCCGCCACTGTCCGCCGCAGGTCCGCCGAGACGGTCTCGGAGCTCAGGAGCGGCCCGTTCCGGTCCGGCCGCCCGCCGCCCGGCGCGGTCGGCGGCGGGCCCGGCGGCGGGCCGGCCTCCACGTACTCCTCGCGGTAGACGGCCAGCGCGTAGCTGTTGCCCTCGGCCATGGTGGCGGCGATGGCGCCGAGCTCGATCCGGTCCGGAGCGGGGGTCCGCAAGGGGAAGAGCGTCTCCAGGCGTTCTTTCGTCGCCTTCAGCGCGGCGTCCTGGGTCCGTTCCAGGATGTCGTTGCGGGCCTGGACGTAGAGCCCGCCGGCCACCGCCGCCGCGGTGACCGCGCACAGCAGCGCGAACGCGAACAACAGCCGGGCGCGCAGCCCCAGGCTCGGCCCGGACGTCACCGGGCGGCTCACACCGGCCCGAACCGGTAACCGAACCCCCGCACCGTCTGCACGTAGACGGGGGACGCCGAGTCGTCCTCGATCTTGGCGCGCAGCCGTTGCACGCACGCGTCGACCAGCCGGGAGTCGCCGAAGTACCCGTGCTCCCACACCGAGTCCAGCAGTTGCTGGCGGCTGTGCACCCGGCCCGGCGTGCCGGAGAGCTCCAGCAGCAGGCGCAGCTCGGCCGGGGTGAGCTTGACCGGCGCGCCGCGCTTGGTGACCACCAGCCCGGCCCGGTCGACGGTCAGGTCACCGTGCCGTTCCAGCTCCGCCTGGTCGCGGCCGATCCGCCGGAGCACGGCGCGGATGCGCGCCTCCAGCACTCTGGGCTGCACCGGTTTGACGACGTAGTCGTCGGCGCCCGCCTCCAGTCCGGCCACCACGTCGATGTCGTCGCCGAGCGCGGTCAGCATGATGATCGGGACCTCGCCGATGGCCCGGATGCGGCGGCAGACCTCGAACCCGTTCATGCCGGGCAGCATGAGGTCGAGCACGACGACGTCGGGAAGGTCGGCCCGCAGCCGCTCCAGCCCCTCCTCGCCGGACTCCACGGCGCCCACCCGATGCCCGTGCCGGGTCAGGGCCAGCTCAAGGCCCTCCCGCACGGCCGGGTCGTCCTCGATCAGCAACACTCGCGACACGCCGCCGAGTACCACAGCACGCTCCGTAACCTTGCTCGCGGTCAACTCCGTCCACTCTGGGACAGCCATGTCCTCGCTTCGTCTGTGCCATGTCATCGTTGTGTCACGGCCGGACCGGGGTGGTCGCCGTCGATGAACGGTGACATTCGGCAGACGACCCACACATATTCGGCGCCAATCGTAGTTCGTCATGAACGAACCACGCACTGTTCCGGCTCGTCCCCGCGATCGGCTGTTCGCCGTGGTGACGCTGGTGCTCGCCGTGCTCCTGCTGCCCGCGGCGCTCGTCCGCCGTCCCGGCCGGGCCCGCGAGCTGGCCTGCCGGTGGGCGTTACGGATGCGGTTCCCCGCCGAGGACCTCACCGGGCTCACCGACGGCGCCCTGGCGGCGTTCACCGCCGCGCGCACCGAGGCGCTCTGGCGGCACGGCCAGCTTCTCGGGCTCACGTCGGGATACCGCGACCCGCTCGTCCAGCTGCGGATGTTCGACGAGGAGGTGCGCCGCACCGGCTCCCCGGACCTGGCGCGCATGCTCGTCCTGCCGCCGTCGGAATCGAACCATGTCAAGGGCATCGCCCTGGACGTGCGTCCCCACGAGGGCGCCCGCTGGCTGGAGGAGCACGGCGCCCGCTACGACCTGTTCCGCATGTTCGACAACGAGTGGTGGCATTTCGAGCACCACCCCGAGTACGGGGGCACCCCGCCCCGGCGACGCCCTCACCCGGGCGTGGGCCACGCGACCGCTTGACGTGATCATGCACGCCCGGCGGCGGACGGAACGCAGATCCGGGACTCGTTGTCGACCCGCCGCGTGTGGCCCTGGGCGTCGAGGTACTCCAGGAGCGGTACGGCGACGCGGCGGCTCGTGCCCAGGGCCGTGCGGGCCTGGCTGACGGTGAAGGGCGCGGGCAGCGTGCTCAGCACGGCGACCGCCAGCTCCGGCGCGTCCGGCAGGAGAACGACGTTCCTCCCGATGGGCAGCAACGCCGCCGCCCGCACGGCCGCGGTGAGGGCGGCGCCGGTCAGCTTGAGCTCGGCCAGGCGCTCGGCGGTGGGGGCGTCGAAGGGACGGCCGACCAGGTCGATCCGCAGCCGGTCGACGGCCTTCTCGACCTGCGGCGGCATCGGCGCCCGGTCGCCGCTGACGATCACCCCTGCTCTGGTCGTCAGGGGCTCGACGACGAGCGCCCGGGCCAGCCGCCGGTCGGGCAGGCCGAGCAGCCGGGCGGCGGCCTCCACGGTGATCCCCTGGTCGCGCCGCGACACCTGCTCCGTCAGGCTGCGGCGCAGCTCGGACCAGTGGCCGGGGTCGGCGAACCAGTCGCCCGCCACCGGCGGCATGTCGGGGGCGGCGCCCATCGCGGTCAGCTCGGCCCGGCTCAGCAGTCCGTGCCAGCGCAGCAGGTCCGCGGCGGTGGGCACGGTCACCCCGGCGAGCGCGGCCCCCCTGACCGACGCGGCTCCCCGTCGCCGCAGCGGTGCCGGCCGCACGTCCAGGACGCGCACCCCGGCCACGATCGTCCGGCGGCCGGGATCTCGGAGCAGGCCGTGGTCACCGGCCCTGAGCGGCATGGGCCGGGCGAGGGTGAGGCGGGCCGTGTCCGATCCCAGCGGGCGCACCCGCACCGGAACGGCGGCCGAGCCCAGGTGGAAGACGAGTTCCCGGCCGACGTCCGCGCCGGGCTCCAGTCGCACGTCCGCGGACCGGGTGGTGATCCAGGCGTCCGGGGTGAGCAGCGGGGTGCCCCGGGGCAGCGTGTCGCGATCGGCGCCCCTGACGTTGACGGCGACGCGTGCGGTCGCCGTCACCGCGTCCCGCCGCTGGTTGAGCGTCTGAAGGCCGCGGACCTGGAGCCGGTCGGACCCGGCGAGCAGTTCGTCGCCCACCCGCAGCGTGCCGTGCGTGAGCGTGCCGGTGACGACGGTTCCGGCGCCGGTGACGGTGAACGTCCGGTCGATCCACAACCGCACGGGGCCGTCCCGGCGTGGTTCGGGGAGCCCGGACGCGAGCCGGTCGAGCGCGGCCGTCAGCTCGGGCAGGCCCTGCCCGGTCCGGGCGCTGACGGGGACGGCGTCGATCCCCGACAGGCTCGTCCCTTCCAGGTGGAGGCGGGCCTCCTGCAGTGCCGGTCCGGGGTCGGCGAGGTCGGTGCGGGTGACCACCAGCAGGCCGTGCCGTACGTCCAGGGCGTGCAGGGCGGCCAGGTGCTCGGCGGACTGGGCCCGCCATCCCTCGTCGGCCGCCACCACGAACATGACCGCGGGGCACGGGCCGACGCCGGCGAGCATGTTGGTGACGAACCGCTCGTGCCCGGGGACGTCGACGAAGGCCAGCTGCCGTCCGGAGCCGAGGGTGGTCCAGGCGAAGCCGAGGTCGATGGTCATGCCCCGGCGTCGTTCCTCGGCCCAGCGGTCAGGTTCCATCCCGGTGAGCGCGCGGACCAGGGCCGACTTGCCGTGATCGACGTGCCCGGCGGTGGCGATCACCCACATGCGCGCTCGGCGGCCGTCAGCCTCGTGTCCGTGCCGGGTTCGCCCGGGCCGCGCGGCCGGGTGAGGGCGGCGGGGCGGCTCACCCGCAGCCCGGCCGCGGTCCACGCCTGGAAGCCGCCGATCACGTCGGTGGCGTTCGCCAGGCCGAGCTGCCTGAGGGAGGAGGCGGCGAGGCTGGAGGAGTATCCCTCGTCGCACAGGATGATCCAGCGGATGTGCGCCGAGGTGGCCTCGGGGATCCGCGCCTCGCAGCGGGGGTCGAGCCGCCACTCCAGGTGGTTGCGTTCGATGACGATGGCGCCGGGCACCTCGCCGCCGCTGCGGCGCTGGAACTCCGGGCGGGTGTCGACGATGAAGGCGTCTTCACCTCCGGCCGCGGCGAGGGCCTCGGCGGGCGGCAGGCGGCGCAGCCCGGTACGTGCCCGGGCCAGTAACGCGTCGATGCTCAAAGGGCTCCAGGGGTGAGGTCTGGCGGAGGCGGACGGGAATCGAACCCGCCGCGCCGAGTTGCTCGGCGCCATCGGTTTTGAAGACCGAGAGGGCCACCAGGCACCCGGACGCCTCCGTTGGTGATCTTAGCCCTCTCCGGCGCTCCAATTGAAGATCCTTCTTGGGTGGAGCCGTTCACTTGCAGGCGGTGACCACGGCGTTGTACAGGTCCTCGTCGTCCTCGGCGGCCACGGCCCGCAGGTCCAGGAGGCAGCGGCCGCGCTCCACCCGGGCGAGCACGGGCGGCTCCGCCAGGCGCAGCGGCTCGGCGAGCGTGACGTCGACCGCGACGGCCGCGCTGGGCAGCGTGACCCCGGGCGCGCCCCCGCCGCCGACCGTGGCGGCGCTCGCGACGGCCTGCGCCGCCACCCCCGCCCGCGTGAGCCGGTCGGCGAGCGTCTCGGCACGAAGGCGCAGCCCGGCGGGGTCGGCGTGCAGGGCGGCGGATGTCGGCGTTCCGGTGGTGCCGAGTGTCGCCTCCAGCGCCGCGAGGGTGAGCTTGTCCACCCGCAGCGCCCGGGCCAGGGGGTGCCGGCGCAGCCGCTCCACCAGGTCGGCCCGGCCCAGCAGCAGCCCGCACTGGGGCCCGCCCAGGAGCTTGTCGCCGCTCGCGGTCACCAGGTCAGCGCCGCGCGCGAGCCAGGTCGCCGCGTCGGGCTCGTCCGGCAGCAGCGGCTCGGGACGCAGCAGGCCCGAGCCCGCGTCGGCCACCAGGGGCACGTCCTGGCGAGCGCACAGCGCGGCCAGCTCGCCGACGCCGGGGGTCCGGGTGAAGCCCTCGATCCGGTAGTTGGAGGGATGGACCTTCAGCACGAAGCCGGTGTCCGGGCCGATCGCGGCGGCGTAGTCGTCCGCTGTCGTGCGGTTGGTCGTGCCGACCTCGCGCAACCGCGCTCCGGTGGAGGTGAGCAGCTCCGGGAGGCGGAAGCCGTCGCCGATCTCGACCAGTTCGCCCCGGCTGATGATGATCTCTCTGCCCGCGGCCAGCGCGGTGGCGGCCAGGACGAGCGCCGCCGCGTTGTTGTTGACGACGTGGACGGCCTGGGCGGCCGGCACCGCGGCGGCCAGGGCCGCCATCGCTGCGCGTCCCCGGCGGCCGCGGCGGCCGGTGGCCAGGTCGAGTTCGATGTCGGTGTTGCCCGCGGCGGTGGCCACCGCCTCCACCGCGGCCCGCGACAGGCGGGCGCGGCCCAGGTTGGTGTGCAGGATCACGCCGGTGGCGTTGAGGACCCGGCGCGGGCCGTCCGCGGGCAGGGACGCCAGTGCCGCCTCCGCGACCTCGCCGGGGGCGATCGTGCCCTCCCTGGCCAGGCGCTGGGCCTCGTTGACGACGGCCTTGACCCGGTCGTGCCCGAGCCGGAGCAGCGCCTGGGAGAACCTCGGGTCGGCGAGTACGGTGTCGGTGCGTGGGATGAGGCGCCGCGGATCGGTCATGACATCCGGACTTACACCATGATCGACATATCTGTACATTACGATCATGCAGCGATTGACGCACTACGCGCAGGGTGGCGGCTGTGCCTGCAAGATCCCGGCGGGCGAACTGGAGAGCGTGCTCGCCGGTTTCGGGAAGGAGCAGCCCGCCGATCCGCTGGGCGAACTGCTGGTCGGCACCGAGACCGGTGACGACGCGGCGGTCGTCCGGATCGAGGGCGGCACCGCGATCGTGAGCACCGCGGACTTCTTCACGCCCGTCGTCGACGACCCCTACGACTGGGGCCGGATCGCCGCCGCCAACGCGCTCTCGGACGTCTACGCCATGGGCGGCCGGCCGCTCGTCGCCCTCAACGTGCTGTGCTGGCCCCGGGACGGCCTGCCGTACGAGATCGCCCGGGAGGTGCTGCGGGGCGGCGCGGACGTCGCGCGGCAGGCCGGGTGCCACGTGGCGGGCGGGCACAGCGTGAACGGGCCGGAGCCCATGTACGGCATGGCGGTCACCGGGCTGGCCGACCCCGCCCACCTGACGCGCAACGACGCGGGCCGCCCCGGGCTGCCGCTCTCGCTGACCAAGCCCATCGGCTCCGGCACGCTGAACAACCGGCACAAGGCCACGGGCGAGGTGTTCCCGCAGGCGATCGAGGTCATGACCCGGCTCAACGCCGACGCCGCCCAGGCCGCGCTGGAGGCCGGCATCCGCTGCGTCACCGACGTCACCGGCTTCGGCCTGCTGGGCCACCTGTACAAGCTCGCCCGGGCCTCCGGCGTCACCGCGGTGATCGACGCGGCGGCCGTCCCGCTCATCGAGGGCGCCCGGCAGGCCGTGCGCGACGGCTACGTGCCGGGCGGCTCGCGCCGCAACCTGGACTGGGTGGCCCCGCACACCGACACCGGGACGGTGGCCGAGGAGACGCTCCTGCTGCTCGCCGACGCGCAGACCTCCGGCGGACTGCTGGTCGCCGGGGAGGTCCCGGGGGCCCCGGTGATCGGTGAGCTGGTCCCCCGCGGGCACCACGCCGTCGTGATCCACTGACCTCTGGCCACCTCCGGCGACGCGGTGTACAACTGGATAATGATCTTCAAAGGTGTACGCAGGGGATCGATCTGGGCGGCGGTGGTGGCGCTGCTGCCGTCCTTGACCGCTTGTGCCGCCGGGGAGGCCGACGCGCGAACGGCGGCGCAGACCGCCGGCCGGCCGGGGAGCCTGGAGAACCCGCGGGTGCTGAACTGCGCGAACCGCAACGGGGAGTTCGAGGGAGAGAAGACGACGAGCCGCGCCGCCGCGCCGGACGACCTCGTGGTGGGGCCGCTGCTCATCCCCGGCCTGCTCGCGTGGGGCGAGGCCCGGGCCGAGCAGTACGGGAGCGACCACAGGTTCAAAGTCGGCGCGCTGGTCAGGAAGGGCAAGACGATCACGGTGTCCATCCCGGCGAAGTTCCACGACAGCGCGGGCCTGCTCTACTCCGAGCCGTCCAGGAACGCCCGGACCCCGGCCGAGGCCGACCACTCGGTGTCCTTCACCGCCTGCTCCGACCACGACACGATGTTCGTGGGCGGTTTCTACGTGAAGGAGCCCAGGTGCGTCGCGCTGGAGTTCCGGGTGCCGGGCCAGCCCGTCGTCCGGCGTGAGATCTCCTTCTTCAACGGCGCCTGCTGACCCGTGACGCGCCGCCCGCACGTGCGGCGGGCAGCGCGTCAGCCCAGGAACGACGAGGCGACGACGCCGACGAACGTGACCGTGAGAAGGCCCAGCGCCAGCCGCCTGACCGGCTTCTCCTTCTCCATCAGCCAGTCGATCAGCCACATCGGCTCAGGGATCTCCACCAGGTCCTTCGACGGTGGCACGATCGCGACCAGCGCGAAACCCGGCCAGGTGAAGCCGATCGCGTAGGCCAGTCCCGCCCACCACGGCACCAGCCCGAGCAGGGTGACGCCGAGCGCCGCCCAGGTGAGCGAGGTGACCCTGAACGTGGTCAGGACCAGACCGGTGTCCAGCCCCCACAGGAGCGCTCCCCTGGCCGGGCCGAACCGGTAGAAATGCTGCTGCGGAGTCTGGCGCCGCCACATGGGCGTGCGCAGCCCGAACAGCCCGGAGTCGATGACCAGGCAGGCGAGCATCACCGTGGCCGCGGCGAGCTTGGCGCCCGTCCCCGGCACCGAGCCGAACAGGCCGGAACCGAGCAGGTGCACGAGCCCGTACGCGAGCAGCGCGGAGATGCTGAAACCGAGCATGAGCATGAGGATCGGCCGGTACATGGGCTTCTCCCCGGGAACTCTCCCCTGAACCAGGGGGCGGAGATATCCGACGAAGGAAAGGCCTCAAAAGCTGAACAACTGCGCGAAGCCCGCGCTCGCGATGAGCAGGACCAGCGCGAAGGTCAGCCAGGTGTCAAAGGACACGACATCCTCCATCCGGAGTGACCGGCCGAGGCCATGACGCCCGGCCGGCCACCCGGTCGCTGTCAGCAGCCGTTGGCGTTGACGGTCCAGCCGGCCGAGCAGATGAACGGACCCGAACCGCAGTCCGCGCCCTTGGTGCACTCACCACAGGCGTACTTGCGCTGGTACGGCGCCGAGCCGCTGCAGCACTGCCACACCTTCATGCTGTAACCGGACGGGCAGACGTACTGCCCGCTGCTGTTGGTCTTGCAGAACGTGTTGGGGAGGGCGAGGTTGCAGCAGCGCCAGTTCGCCGCAGCCGCCGGCTTGGTCATCACGGTGGCGCCTGCGACCGCGCCGATCGCCGCGACACCGACCCTGCCCATCCAGCCGAGGAATCCGCGCCGGTTTCCATCGGGTCCGTCCGACATTTTGTGGAGGTGATCCATGTTGGCCTCTCTGGCCGTGGGGTGAAATCGGATCAGTGCCGTACGGAGGGCTTGCCGGCCAGGTTGTGCTTGTAGGGGACAGGGGCGGCGGCGTACATCTGCCTGACCGTCGGCACCGTGTGGGCCCGTGTCAGCTTCCCTTCGGTGACGTGGAGTGCGGCGGGTGTGATGTCGAGCCCGATGCTGCCGACGATGCTCTCGTCCTCGTCGAGGATGACGCGCTCGCCGTACAGCCCGAACTCGGCGATGAACTCGTTGCCGTCGCCGGACACCGGGACGACCACGACCCACATCGAAGGCGGCACCGCTCCCCCACGCAGCGCTGATGCCAGGTTGTGGCAGGTCTCGCACTTGTTGGACAGGAACAGCACCATGGCCCGCTCGGCCTCGTCGAGGGCCGCCGGCAGGCCGAAGCGGCTCGGCGGGGCACCCTCCAGGGTTCCCAGCTCCACCGGGGTGGGCTTGTCCTCCATGTCGAGGTAGGCCCGGATCTGCTTGACCTGTTGGAAGAGTTCCACCTGCGCGCCGATCTGGACGAACAGCACCACGGCCAGCAGGCAGATCACGATGAGCAGCACCGTCGTCATGCGGCGTGCACCTCCGCTTCGGGTTCGGTGGGGTCGGGAAGCACCATCCGGTCCTCCCGCAGCGGGCGCAACAGGCGTAGTTCGGCCCTCAGTTTCCAGGCGACCATGGCCAGCAGCGCCACGGCCAGGCCGAGCAGTCCCTCCTGCGCGGTCCAGGTCGGCGGGTTCACCTCGGCCAGCACGGCAAGCGCCGACCACAGCGGCAGGTACAGCACCTGGCGCCAGCCGAGCACCGCGCCGCCGTTCCCGAAACAACCGCATTTGATCTTCTCGCCGCGGCTCAGCGCGCGGATCCCGGCGCCGGCGAACGCCAGCGCCAGCAGCACGATGAGCGCCCGGGGCCACAAAGCGGACGGCGCCACCGCCAGGCCGATCACGGCCAGCATCTCGGCGGCGATCACCGCGGTCGCGGCCTGCCGTCCCAGAGCCGCCGGACCGAGTTGTGCGATGGTCCGGCCGAGTTCGCGGTGGGTTATGGTCTTTGACAGTGTCGCTATCAGGAAAACCACGATAAGTACGACCTGAGCAGCGGCTCCTGTCGCAACTGCCGCATTCAGATTCATCCGTCGCTCCCGTCAGGGTCGGATGAACGAAAAGTATGGTACTGCCCCAAAATGATCAACTCTTGACAAGATCGATTTCGCGGGATAGCCGAGGACGGCGCCCGATCGGTCGCGCTGCGGGCGAACACCGAACCGGAGTGTGCTTCGCCGGTAAAGGTGTCGGAAATGGGGAGTGGCGTTTTTCTGTGAGTTGTGCTGCCTCTCGCCGGTTCGTGCGATTCCCTTTACTCTCTGCTGGTGTCGATCCCGGCGACCAGAGGAAGGAACGCATCATGACGATCACGCAAGAGTCGGAGCTCGTCGAGGTCCCGTTCTGGTTCGACCCGCTGTGCCCCTGGGCGTGGGTCACCTCACGCTGGCTGCTGGAGGTCGAGCGGGTCCGGCCGGTGCGCGCCGACTGGCGGCTCATGTCGCTGGCCCACCTGAACCTCGTCCAGCGCAAGGGCGAGGGGCTGAGCGAGGATTACCGGAACCAGATGGAGAAGGCCTGGGGGCCGGTACGGGTCTGCGCGGCCGCCGCCGAGCACGCCGGCCGCGGAGTCCTCGGCCCGTTGTACACCGCCATCGGCACCCGCTTCCACAACCAAAGACGTCGCGACGACCCCACGGTCATCACCGAGGCCCTCACGGAGGTCGGCCTGCCCGACGAGCTGGTCAAGGCCGCCACCGGCGAGGAGTTCGACCAGCTCATCAGGGACTCCCACGACGAGGCCTTCAACGAGGTGGGGCTCGACGTCGGGACCCCCGTTCTCCGCATCAGCGGCACGGCCCTGTTCGGCCCCGTGCTCAGGCAGGCGCCCCGCGGCGAGGCAGCCGGCCGGCTCTGGGACGGCCTGGTCCTGGTCGCCGGAACCGAAGGCTTCTTCGAGCTCAAGCGAAGCCGCGACCGGAGCGTCAGACCGTCCTTCGACTGAGCGGACACCGCCTGGGCCGGGACGGCGAACGAGGCCACACCTTCCACGCCGTCGAGAAGCCCTGCCGGATGGGCGACCTCGTCCTGCTCAGCAGGAAAGCGGCTGAAGAAGGGCAAGACCTGGTGGAGGGACTCCCACCAGCTTCACCTCTGGCACACCGAGCTGCTCGGCACAGGGTGCGGAGCACGTTCACCTTCCCCGACGTCCTCGATGAACTGGCGGGCAGGACGCTCTCCGTCGACACCCGCCACCACGGGTGGGGCGAGAAGGTGTCGATCAAGGCCCCGGACGCCCGCAGGACGACCACCGAGCTGTGTATCGAGGGCCTGTGGCGCCTACCGGGCTGACGGTCCCGGCTCGCGTCAGGTGTCGTGGAAGCTGAGGTGGCGGCCGAGCAGGCCGGTCTGCCACGCGCGCAGGGCCGCGGGGACGTCGTCCGGGCGGCGTTCGAGTTCGGCGCCGAGCAGGACGACGCGGCCGCGGCTCCACCGGTCCATGACGATCTGGCTGACGCTGTCGAAGTAGACGTCCTCCTCGCGCAGGTCCGCGAGCAGGTCGGGGACGGTCCACCCGAAGCCCGGGTACGCCTGCCGGAGCGCCCGGCGCGGCCCCTTGGCCAGTTCGGCGCCGGGGTCGGCGGTGCCGTAGGTGAAGAAGGCGGCGTGCCGGCCGGGTCCGAGGTCGGCGACGGTGAACGTGCGGCCGACGGCGGTGATCGTGCTGAAGGCCCGTTCCGGCAGGCCGTCGGGCAGCCTGTCCAGGGTGAAGGCGGCCACCACGTGGCTCAGGTCGCGGCGGAAGTGCTCCTCGGGGCCGAAGACCAGGTCGCGTACGGACGAATGCAGCCCGTCGGCCCCGACGAGCAGGTCCGCCCGCTCCGACGAACCGTCGCCGAACGTGACGTCCACTCCCCCGGCGTCCTGCCTCACGCCCGTGACCGTGGCGCCGAACCGGATCTCGGCCTGGTCGCGCACCGCCTCGTACAGGACGGCCTCGATGTCCCCGCGCAGCAGCGCCAGGCCGCCGTCCCCGAGCAGCCGTCCTACGGTCGGGCGCGGGACGGTGAAGCGGGGCCGCCCGTCGGCCCTGAGATAGGCGAGGTCGAACCCGCCGACGTGGCGCGCCTGGAGCGCGGGCAGGACGCCCATGCGTCCGGCGGCGGCGGCGCCGACGCCGGAGAAGACGACCGCGTAGCCGCCCTTCCTGCGTGCCGGGGCGCGTTCGACGACCAGGGGTCGCCAGCCCGCCTGACGCAGCCGCAACGCCGCGGCGAGCCCCGCGATGCCCGCACCGACGACGATCACCCGTCTCGCGGTCCTGCCGCCGCGCGCTCCTGCGAACTCTTCCTTCGTCATGCTCCTGCCAGGATGAACACTCGCTCATACAGTATGAGCGAGTGTTCATCCTGGCAGGGCGGTAAGGTTCGGAATCATGTCCCCACGCGGCGTGACCACCCCCCAGGTACGGCAGCAGCTCTTCGACGCCGCCGAACAGGTCCTGCTGCGCGAGGGGCCGTCAGGGCTCACGGGCAGGGCGATCACCCGCGAGGCCGGCGTGGCCACCGGCCTGCTCCACAACCACTTCGGCGACCTCGACGCCTTCCTGGCCGCGCTCTTCGTCGACCGGGCGCGGGCGGCGACGGACAGCATGGGCGACCTGCCCGCACGGGCGGGCACCGCGACCGTCGTGGACAACCTGATGGCGGCGATCGAGACGCTGCTCACCGGCAACCTCATGGCGCTCGCGGGCCTGGTGCTGGCCAGGCCGTCGCTGGTGACCCGGCTGGGCGAGGCGCTCGACGACGGCACCCTGGAACTGGACGCGGCCGAACGCCTGTTCACCGCCTACCTGGACGCCGAACGACGACTCGGCCGCCTCACCTCCGACGCCGACACCGCCTCACTGGCCCTGGCCCTGGTCGGCGCGGTGCACCAGCTCCTCCTGACGCGCGGTCCGCACGCCCCCGACCTGCGCGAACGCCTGCGCCGCCTGGCCACCACACTGATCGACCACTGACGCCGGGCGGCGCCGGGAGCTCCCCGGGAGCCGGGCGTGGTGGCCAGGCCGGTCCCGGCTTCCTAGCACCACCAGGCGGTCAGGTAGGAGACGGCGCCTGCCTTGGGGCGAGCGCCGGCCCGCATGCAGACGCTGGAGCTGGAGCTGGTCAGCAGCCCGTAGCCGTAGTTCACGCCGCCGCTGAGCGTCCGCAGGTCGCACTGCCGCCAGTTGGCCCCGCCGTCGATCGAGTAGTCGACCCAGACGACGTCGCCGTCCTTGGAGTTCAGAATGCGCCCCCACGCGTACTCTTGGCCGCTGATGGTGCCCGATCGCAGCTCCAGGGTCTGGCTGTTCGGCATGGTCTTCTGCTTGCGGGTCACGGTGTTCGTGGCGTTGACCGGGTTGCGCATGGCCGGGCACGAGGCCGGCGGGGCCGCCGCCGTGGCCAGAGCGGTGCCGGTGGTGGCCGTGGCGGCCATCACCACCATGGCCGCCGAGAGTAGGGCCGTCTTGAGAGCGGTTCCTGCGACGTTCATCGAGCGTGTCCCTTCGGTCGGGAATTTCTGCTACGACGATGGTCGGGCCGCCGCCCGTGCGGCCGGTAAGGGTTTCGACCGTGGTCGAAAGCCCGCGGTGGCGGCGATGCCGCTCGGTTCGGCTTCGCTCAGTTCGGCCCGGAGAGGGTGCCGTTCAGCAGGGCCAGGCCGAGCGGCGTCGGCAGGTGCAGCACCGACCCGCCTTGCCGGCGGGAGATGACCAGACCGCTGTCCCGCAGGATCGCCACATGATGGCTGGCGGTCGCGGCCGAGATGGCCAGCTTCCTGGCCAGGTGCGTGGTCGTGCAGCCCTGGCCGACCTCCTCCAGGACGGCCGCGCGCGTCACGCCCAGCAGCGCGCCCAGCGTGCCTGCCCGCTGCGGGGCGCCCGCGGCCCGCCGTCCCCACAGCGCCAAGGCGTGGGCGGGATCCCGCAGGGCGGGATAGAACAGCACCGGCGCGTCGTCGGGGCGGAAGCTGTCGTAGCTGAACAGGGGCAGCCGGCAGAACACCGAGGGGATCAGCACCAGCCCCCGCCCGTTCAGGTGCACGTCGAGCGTGCGTGAGGTGAACCGGGTGGTCACGTCCAGGGTCATGTCCCGCCAGAGCAGGTCGGGGTGGAGCGTCGACAGCAGCCGCTCGGCGCCGCCCCGCGCCATGACGCCCGCGCGGGCGGTGACCTCCGCCTCCAGGTGCGCGCGCAGCGGATCACGGTAGGGCCCGAGCAGGGCGGTGTGCGTCTCCCGTACGGCCGCCGCGAAGTGCCCGCGCGTCTCGGAGTCGTCAGGCAGGAGCCGGGACCAGGACGGCAGGTCGCCGTACTGCCCCCAGCTGTCGAGCTCCGCGCGTACCGGGGCGGCGCCCACGCCGAGGAGGCGGTCCAGGCCCTCCTCCACGTGCGCCCCCGCCCCCGCGAGGGTGTACACGTCGAGCGGATGAACGCCTTGGGCCAGCCCGCCCAGCAGGCGTAGGGAGTCGCGGACCACCACGCTCCGCCGCCACGGCTCGAACAGCGCCCCGGGCCGCCGCCTGGCCATGACGTTGAGCGCGAACCAGGACTCCATGACGGGGCCGGGCGACGCCTCGAACCGTAAGCGGGCCAGATCCTCACCCGTGAAGTGAAAACGCCACATACTCCACCTGCCGTCCAGAGCAAACGTCCACGAGCAGTATCGGCGTGCCCGACCGCCCCGACCACCCCGGGCGGGCCTCGATCGGGCTTGCCCGCCGATGGCGCACGCCGCGGCGACTCGATGCCGAAGACGCACCGGACAGGGTGTGTTATCGGATCGCAATCAACCTTGCGCGGCGATGAGTGGTCCAACCCCGCGTGAAGATCCTTTGTGGGGCGCTCGCCGTCCTTTCGGCACTCGTGACCGTCCCGGGTACCGCCCGCGCGGCCGTTCCGGCGGGCGCGGCGTCCGCCCCCATCCAGTACGCCGCCGCCTCCGACTGCGACAAGGGCCGGCTTGACGCCGCCTGGTGTGGTCCCTGGTGGTACCGGACGACCGACGGCAGGCGCCACCCGCTCAAGGAGGCGGGCCGGTGGGAGGACGCGGTCGCCGTCAGCGGTGACGGCCGCCGCCTGGCCTACATCAGGGCCAAGGACGCCCGGCTCGTCGTCCGCGACCTCGACGGCCGGACGCGCGTGTCCAAGGCCAGGGCGTGGCCGTCGAAGTCGGAACTCGAACTCACCCGGGTGACGATGTCGTACGACGGCTCCCTGGTGGCGGTGGACTGCTGCTGGTCCGGCTACACCATCCATCCCGCCCGGGTGTACGACGCCGCCACCGCCGCCCTGCTGGCCAAGGTGCCGGGGATGTCGGTGCATGACGACGCCTTGAGCTTCAGCGGCGACGGCGACCAGATCCTCGTCCGGACGGACGACGGCAGGGCCGGCAGGCTCAGCGTCCACGACCTGAAGGGCAGGCGGACCGCCAGTGTGGTGCCGCCTCGGCTCGTCGGGGTCAACGCCGCCACCGCCGCGCTGCACGCCGACGGGCGCACGGTGGCCGTCTACATCGCCGGCCGCAAACCCCGCATCGCCCTGTACGACCTGGCGACCGGGCTGGTCACTGCCACGTTCCCGGTGCCGGCGTCGGGTCAGAAGGTGGAGCGGGTCCCGGCGGAGGACAGGGTCACGGAGGCCGACACGGACGTCAGGCTCGACTGGACCGGCGACTCCACGCTGCGGATGGTCAGGAAGGTCGGGTTCAAACGGGTGCGGGTGAAGGTCTACGGCATCGACGCCGGCACCGGATCGGTCGTCCTCGAACGCTCCTACGCCATCGCCGGCACGACCTCTGAGGCCCTCAGCGGCCTGTGACACCGACGAGGCGCTCGTCCCCGACAACTTTCCGGAGGAGAACCGTGTCCTTTCCCGAACTTCCCCAGCCGGAGCCCGGTCAGGTGTTGTTGCTCTGCACGCGCGCCGAGGGCGGCAGGCAAGGGCGGGGCGGGCCGCTCGACGAGATCGGCGGTCGCCGGGAAGGCGACGTGCTCGTCGTCGGCGACGGGGTGCGGCTGCGACCGGTCGAGGACGGCAGGTGGCACTGCCTGCGCGGCGGAGACGTCCCGGCACTTGTCCACCCCGGCGGCGGCCCGGTCGCCGTCCTGGCGGACATTCCGGCCGCGTACGGGGGCGGGCTGTTGCTGGTGGATCTGGCGGCGACACCCGGGCGCGGCGTCCGGGTTCCGCCGGCCCGGCTCGGCGAGATCCTGGCAGCCCTGCTGGACGGCACACTCGCCTTCGACCACCTGGTGCGCGACATGGACGTGTACGGCACGTACCAGGGAGACGGCGGCCGGCCGGCCTTCCCCACGCCGACCGCGCCACCGCACCGGCCCTTGCCCGCACTGCCGTCCGGGCAGCTGCTGGTCCGCACCTGTTTCGACGACGAGGAAGGCTGGCGCGCCCTGCTCGACGAACTGGGCGGGGCCGACGAGGACGGCTGGGTCGGCGCGGACCTGGACCCGGACGACATCGACGTGGACCACTACCCGCTGACGGCGTCGGTCGTCGACGACCGGGCCTTCGAGGGACTCCTGCCCGGTCAGGTCCCGGCGCTGGTCCCGCCGGGCGAGGAGAACCCCAGGCTGGCCGTCCTCGCCGACGCCCGGACCTTCGCCGAGCCCGGCCGGCCGCTGACCGTCGTCGACCTGTACGACTGCCCGGGGCGGATCGCCGTCCTTCCCTGCCGCATGGTCGGGTCGATGGCGTGCAACCTGGAGATCGCCAACATGGACTTCCACGAGTTCGTCGCCGTGGAGGGCACGCAGCCGTGGTGGCAGGGCCGCTGAAGGGGCGCCACGATCACCTCCCGTCAGACGTCGCCACCGGAGAGCCGCACGCGTCAACTGGAGGGCAGGGGGTCCTGGCCGAGAAAGCGGGCGCCGTTGGCGGCGGAGACGCGGACCGCGGCGAACCCGGAGGCGATCATGTCCCGCTCGTAGGAGCGCAGCGCCGGCATGAGCGGGCCGCCGTGGGCGAGTGCCGCGCTGAGCGCCGCCGCGTCGCGCAGGGCGAGGTTGGCCCCGGCCCCGGCCGCCGGGCTCATGGCATGGACGGCGTCGCCGAGCAGCGTGACGCGGCTGGTCCGCCACGGTGGGATCGGGACGCTGGTGCGCAACTCCAGGGGGAAGACCTCGTGCCACTGGGCGATCATCCGCCGGACGAGCGGGTGCCAGCCGTCCGTCATGTCCATGACCAGGGACCTGAGCTGCTCCTGCGTCATCAGGTGCAGGCCGGACGGGAGATCTTCGGCGCGGGCGCCGAAGGAGCAGGTGACGTAGTCGCGGGTGGACGCGACGCCCACCGTGCGATGGCCCGGACCGCTGATCGCGGTGAACACGTTGTCCATGCCCGCGCCCGGCCCGGCCGGGATCTTGCCGTAGAGCTGGACGAGACCGGTGCCGACGACGCGGGCCTTCGGCAGGTACCGGCGGCGGACCACGGAGTTGATGCCGTCCGCGCCGACCAGGACGTCGCCCGCGACGGCGGCGCCGTCGTCGAAGCACGCCGTCACCCGGTCGGCCGCGACCCGGAAGCCGGTCAGCCGCTTGCCGTACGTGACCGTCTCCGCCACGTCGGCCAGCAGGGCGTCGCGCAGCGTCCGACGGTCGATCAACCTCATGGCCAGGGTGACCTGCCGTGACACGCAGGACCTCTACCGCTACCTCACCGAGCGGGTGGCGCCGCTCCACGGCGTGCGCGAGCTGGAGACCGCGCCGGTGATCCGCACGCTCAAGCGAGTGGGCACCCTCCTGCCCTGACTCGCCTCACTTGAGGAAAGTCTGCGTTCCGTCGTCCGACCACTCCTCCAGTTGCCCCCGAGTGGCACGCGCTATGACGGGGACGAGGCCGCGCACCGGTTGGCGAGCCCGTCCAGGAGGCAGTCGAGGCCGAAGGCGAAGCGCCGCTCGCTCTCGCGTTCGACGTCGATCTCCCCCGTGGCGGCCATCCGGCCGGCCAGCGTCGGGTGGCGTTCGGCGACCTGGCGCAGGTACTCGGCCGCCTGCTCCGCCCAGCCGGCCCCGGTCCCGCCCATGCGGGCCAGCGTGTCACGCCAGGCGACCTCCGCGATGACCGCGCCGACCACGTGGTCGTTGACGGCGGCCATGGCGGCGTCGAGGTCGGGGCCGGCGAACCCCGCGCGCTCCAGCAGGCGCAGCCCGGCCTCGGCCAGGGTGAGCGCGTTGGGGCCGAGGTTGGGCCTGAGGGTCAGCTCGGACAGGGCCCACCGGTGGCGCAGCAGCATGGCCCGGTTGCTGCGGGCCAGCGCCGCCAGGCCGTCACGCCAGCCGGACGTGCCGGGGCCGGCGCGCACCTCGGCCAGCACGCGGTCGAGGGCCAGCTCCAGCAGGTCGTCCTTGGTGTGGACGTACCAGTACAACGACCCGGCGGTCACCCCCAGCTCGGTGGCGACGCGGCGCATCGACAGGCCGCGATGCCCCTCGGCGTCGAGGACGGCGACCGCCACGTCGACGATCCGCTCGCGGGTGAGCTGGCGGTCGCGCGGCGGCCGCTCGGGACGCAGCCACACGGACCCGCCGGAGGACTCTGACGACGGCACGTGATCACCCTACCCGCCTTGACGTCGCCTTCCGATCCCTTATACAACGTTCAAGAGCCTTAAACAATGTTCAAGGAGGAGTCGGATGTCCGTCCCCACCCCGCTGTTCCGCGCGAACGGCCCGCTGCCGGGCGACGTGCACGTGACCACGCTCGGCCCCGAGTCCGTGCCGCCGGTGGTCTTCGTGCACGGCTCCACCAGCTGGGGCGACGACCCGGTGTACGGGTTCGCGGCGCAACGCCCGCTGGCCGGCCGCTTCCGCCTGCTCCTGATGGACCGCCGGGGCTGCGGCGGCAGCCCGGACGCCGGGCACAGGTTCCCCGGCGACTACCTGGCCGACGCCGACGACGTCGCCGAACTCCTCGGCGCCGGCGCGCACCTGGTCGGCCACTCCTACGGCGCCGTCGGAGCCATGATCGCGGCGGCACGCAGGCCGGAGGCGGTGCGCTCGCTCACCCTCATCGAGCCGGGCTCCTACCAGGCCGCCGCCGACCACCCCGCCGTGGCCGAGGCGCTGCGCGCCAACCGCGCCGCCTACGCCGCCCTTCCCGACCTGACGCCCGAGGAATGGCTGCACGCCGCCGCCGAATCGGCCGGCATGCCGGAACCGGCGACAGGCGATCGGCGGTTGCGCGCGGCCGCCACGGCGCTGCGCGAACGCGTCTGCTGGGAGGCGGGCCTCCCGCTGCCGGCGCTGCGGGCGGCGACCTTCCCCAAACTGGTCGTCTCGGGCACCTGGGAGGACGCCCCCGAACCGTACCGGGAGCGCGGCGGCGTCCCCCTCATGGCCTGCGCACGGGTCACGGCCGAGCGGATCGGCGCCCGGCACGAACAGGTGCCGGGCAGCGCCCACTACCCGCACGTCGAAGCGCCGGAACGGCTGAACACGCTGCTCACCGCCCTCTGGTCCGACGCCTGAACGGACCCGGCAGCCCACGGCCACCCACGGTGAACCGCCCGGCAGGCGATCGCGCGATCAAGAACACTCGCGCGACACAATGGGCCATGGGACGAAAGCCCCCGCGGCGCTCACCACTCTCGCGAACGGCACCCCGCCCGTCCGCCCGCATCACCAGAGCCCTGGCAGCTCGACCGCGGCGAGGACGCCGCACCCGTCTCACCTCCGTCCAGCTCTGGGCAGGCATCGCCGGCATCGTCGGCAGCCTCACGTCGATCCCCGCGCTCATCATCTCCATGAACGCGTTGTCCCTCGGCGAGCAGCAACGCGCCGACGCACTGTCGCAACGGACAGAAGATCAACGGGTGCGGGCGAACGAGAAGTCCGAAGCCGAGAGTTCCGCCAAGACCGCCTTCGTCAGGCGTATCGCGTTATGGACCACCCCCAAGCAGCAACAGCCCGACGGGTGGAACTACATCGTCCGGAACTCCAACACGGCGCCCGCGACGATCTACGCTCGATGGAACCCCGCCGACGAGAACCAGAAGACACTCACCTACGAGTTGCCTGTCGGACCCTGCACCGAAGTGGCCTTCACCATCGGCGGCAAAGGCGGTGGGAGTATCCAGATCGCGGCACAGAATCCCGCCGGCCCGGAATTGTGGCAACTCGCCGGCGCACCTCTCAAGATCGATGACATCACCTCGGACAACGTCTCCGGCCGCATGCTGGACGGGGACAGCGTCAGAAGAGACGTCAACGCCTGCGTATGACCGCCCGCCTCACTCGGGCGGAGGCTCGCAACCGCGCAGGACGGACGCGATCGTGTCGTCCAGTCCATGCTGGGCGGGGTCGGGCGGGGTCGGGCGGGAGGAAGCCGCTCACGGTCAGGCCGGCGTAGCCGTGCAGGGCGGCGAAGACCGGCAGGGCGACCCGTTCGCGTCGGCCCTGCCGTACCTCACCCTGCTGAAGCTGACATCACGAGCGTTCATCTTCCGGCCCGCGCTCATCGTCCCCCTGCCCGGCGCCAAGGCGAAGACCACGACCTACGCGCTGCTGCACCGGATCGTGCCCCCCTCTACCCGTCGCTGCGACGCCTCGCCGACATCAACGACCAGTGCCGTCAGCCCGGATGAGGCGTTCGTGGAGATCATGACGCCGACCCGAGTCGGCCCGCCCCGACACGAGAGGCCAGCACCATCTGTTGATCGAATCAAGAGTTGACGATATAAAGAGAACGTGTTTGAAGAGACGTCCCAAGACACGTTCTTCCGGGAGTTCGGAGGCGCATGCACCGAGCTGCGGCAGGCGTTCGCCCGGCACATCGGCGTGAGCCCCCACCGAGTGCAACTACTCGTTCGGCTACGACGTGACGGCGAAACCAGCCACAGCGACCTGCGCCACACACTGGGCATCGACGGCGCGAGCGTTACTCGGCTGGTCAAGGAATTCGAGACCGAAGGGCTGGTCACCCGCCGCTTGGCCCCGGCCGACAACCGCTACACCCTGGCCGCGCTGACCGCCGCGGGCGAGCGGGTCGCGGCTGACCTGGAGCGATCGCACCAGGTGTATCAGGAACGGTTGCTCGACGGCATCACCCCAGAACAGCAGCACATCATGCTGGACGTCCTCCACCGCATCCGAGCGAACATGATCGATCAGGAGAGCCAATGACAGACGATGTACGGGCCGCCGCCCAACGCATGTACGCCGCATTCAACGCCAACGACCATGCCGCCGCGGCAGAGATCTTCACCCCGGACTTCCACAGCCACCCCCTGGGCACCACCGGGCCGGAGAGCGTCACCCTGGCATGGCAACGCCTCCATGAGGCGTTCCCCGAAGCCCAGGTCGTCGTCGAGGACATGATCGTCGAAGGTGACACCGCCGCCGTCCGCACCAGCGTGCACGGCATACCCGGCCAGGAGTCACCGACCATGCTGGAAATCTTCAGGGTGCACGACGGGCGCATCGCAGAACTGTGGGGCCTGTCCTCCCTGCAGCGCACCTGACGTCCCGGCCGGAGATGCGCGAGAGGGGCGCTCACCTCCCCGCCCTGGGAACGCGGATGATCGTGCCCTGCTCGGCGTGGTGCAGGTCGCGGCGCAGCGCGTGCAGGCTCCCACCTTCCAGAAGTCAGGCCAGCAAGGACGCCTTGCGCAGCAACACCGCGCGTTCGCGCTGATTGGCGCACAACCCCGCCGCCAACTCCAGCTCAGCACGCGCCTCCACCCGCCGCCCGAGCCGAGCCAGCAACTCACCGCGGACGGTCGGGACCAGATGCGAACCCGGGAGCCGGTCGGCGGCTACCAACTCGTCCACGATGGCCAAGGCTTCAGCCGGCCCCGAGGCCATCGCCACGGCCACGGCCCGGTTCAGCTCCACCACCGCAGAAGGCGCGACCCGGCCGAGTGCCTCATAAAGCACCACGATCCGCTCCCAATCGGTCGCCCCGACAGACGCCGCCGACGCATGCACCGCAGCGATCGCAGCCTGCAGACCATACGGACCCAAACCGCGAGGCGACGCCTTCGCCAGCGCCGCCAACCCACGGCGAACCGCCGAAAAATCCCACAACCGCCGATCCTGATCCTCAAGCAGAACCGGCCCACCATCAGGGCCGGTCCGGGCAGGAAAACGCGCCGCCGTCAACTCGAACAACGCCAGCAGACCATGCACCTCAGGCTCGTCCGGCTGCAACACCGCCAGCGTCCGGGCCAACCGGATCGCCTCGTAAGCCAGATCCGGGCGCAACAACCGATCACCCGACGTGGCCGTCGACCCCTCAGTGAAAATCACGTACAGGACACTGAGCACACCACCCAGCCGCTCCCGACGCTCAACGGCCGACGGCAACTCGAACGGCACCCCCGCCGCCGCGATCGTCTTCTTACCCCGCGTGATACGAGCCTGCACAGTCGGCACAGGCACCAGGAACGCACGAGCGATCTCCTCACTGGACAAACCGCCCACCACACGCAAGGTCAGCGCCACCCGAGCCTCACGAGAAAGCACCGGATGGCAACTGATGAACATCAACGCCAGCACATCATCATCGATCCCCTCAGGATCGACCTCCTCATCGACCACCCCATCGATCGACTCGGCCGCCAGCAACACCAACCGGTCCTGCAACGCGGCCCGACGGCGGATCGCGTCGATCGCCCGCCGCCGGGCCGTGGCCATCAACCAGCCCGCCGGACTCGCCGGAAAGGCGAGCGGCCACGACACCAACGCCTCGGCCACCGCCTCCTGAGCCGCATCCTCGGCCAACCCGAAATCACCGGTGAACCGAGCCAGCGCGGCAACGATCCGCGCCGACTCGATCCGCCAGACAGCCTCCACCTCAGCCGCACCCGGCAACCCGCCCCGACGCGCGCCCCCGTCCCCGTCGATCAAGCGCCGACCTGCGGGACCTCGTCACTCCCAGGCACCCGCCGAACCTCGACCTTGGCCCCCCGAGCCGCCGGCACCCGCCTGGCCCACTCCACCGCCTCCTGCTTCGAAGCCACATCGAGCAGGAAGAACCCCCCGAACAGCTCCTTGGTCTCGCCGTACGGCCCATCCGTGACCACCGGCGCCTCACCACCGAAGTCGACCACGACCCCCTGAGCCGGATCGTCCAGCCCCTCCGCCCCCAGGAGAACACCGGCCTTGGCCATCTCCTCGATGAACTGGCGGGTCGCGACCATCATCTCGTCGATGTCGGCCATCATGGCCGCGTTCGACTCATCGGTCCCCCGCATGATCAGCAGATACTTCGCCATGGCACACTCCTCGTCCGGCGGGACCGCCTCTCGGCCCTCACACCCACTGGTCGAACGAGCAGCCCCCAGATCAACACGGCCCGCAGAAAACTTTCCCATCATCGCACCGCCCAGGACGCTGTGATGTCCGTCACTCTTCCCCCCAAGGCGAGAACCCTGCCACGAACTCCGGGAGACAGCAGGGTGACCGACCGACCCTAAGGAGGGCCGTTGACCATTGAGACGGCCGAGATCGACGACGCCGAACTGATCAGACGATCCGTCGGCGAACCCGAACAGTTCGCCACACTGTTCGACCGATACGCCCGCCAGATCCACCTGTACGCCGCACGGCGCATCGGCACCCAAGCCGCCGACGACATCGTGGCCGAGACCTTCCTGGCCGCGTTCCGGCGACGCGACTCGTACGACACCTCGCACCCCCTGGCACGCCCCTGGCTGTACGGCATCGCCACCACCCTCGTCGCCAGACACCGGCGACAAGAAGAGCGAATGCTGCGCGCACTCGCACGCACCGGCGTCGACCCCCTGCCCGAACCCATCGCCGACGCCGTCGTACGCCGAGTCGCCGCACGGGACAAAGAACGCGAACTCGCGGGAGCCCTGGCATCGCTGTCACGCGGCGACCGCGACGTGCTGCTCCTGGTGGCATGGGAGGGCCTCACCTACGAGGAAGTGGCCCGCGCACTCGACATCCCACCAGGAACCGTGCGGTCACGACTGCACCGAGCCAGAAAAAAGGCACGCACCGCACTGGGAGACGAGGACCAGCAATGAGCACGATCAAAGACTTCCGACGAAACACCCCGCCGATGACGGCACAGACAGAACGCACCGCCCGAGCCCGACTACTGGCCGCGACCCGTGCACCCCAACCTCACCACGAACCCCGACGCACCCCACGACTCGGCCGACGACTGGTCCTCGCAGGCACACTGGCCGTCGCAATCGGCGCCGGCGTGATGGTGACCAACGACCACCCCCGCGTGACACCAGTGGCGAGCGTACGCGAACTGGGCGAACGAGCCGCTCAAGCCGCCTATGACGACCGCGGACAAACGCCCGACCCCGGCCAATGGCTGTACATCAAAGAACTCCAGGCCCCGCAATCCGCGAACGGCGGCTACGGCGTCGACCTGTCCAGACGCGAAGTACGGGAAGAATGGAACAGCGTGGACGGCCTGCAGACCGCATCCCTGTTCCCCAACGGCAAGCTGCTGATACAAGGCAACCACCCAGGACTGAGCGCCGACGAACTGGCCCGCCAACCAGTCATCCCCGAAGGGCTACTCGCAAAAATCCGCCAGAAACTAGCGGACATGCACATGACATGGACGGGACCCGACTCACCACCATCAATGGACGAACGGCTCTTCCAGGCCATCTACCAGATCATGGGCACCCAGGCACTACCACCGGAAGTACGCGCGGCGCTGTTTCGCGGGCTCACCACCATCCCCGGAGTGACCGTCAACCAGGACGCCGTCGACGCCGACGGCAGGCACGGGGTCGCCTTCAGCTACACCGGCGGATGGACCCGCTACGACCTCATCCTGGATCCCGTCGACTTCCGCTTTCTCGGCACCTACGGAGTAACCGTGCAGGACCGGATGACGGACTACACCGACGGCCCCAACTACGAGGTCAAGGCCGGCACGCCGCTCACCCTGACAGCCCTCTTGGAGACCAAGGTGGTGAACGGCCCCGGCCAGAAATGAGCCCACACCGCAGCCTCTTGCACTGCCGATTGTCGAGGGGTGCGGGCGTAGCCCGTTTGCTGTTGGGGGAAGGTGAAAAATCGACCGCCCACCGCCTTTACAATGTAGATTTTTAACGGGGCGGGTCAACCTCCGGGGTGCTGTCGCCAGAAGGACGTCTACTCGGCGGCCCAGACAGCGCAGAGCACCCCCAAGACCGCCATGGTCACGGACGGCGGCGTGCTCGTCTACACCCTCGGCGAGCTCAGCCTGTCCTTCGGCATCCCCGGCGTGTACGCCGAATGGGTCGTCCCGTCCATCCTCCGCTGGCCTCCGGGCATCTACCCCTGACCGGCACCCCGGAGGGGCCTCAGGACGTTCCCGAGGCCCCTCCCCCACGCAACACGCCCAGGACGGCGCACCGCCCGGATCAGGTGCGGGGGGATGTTCACGAGTTCCGGGCGCAGCGAGCCGCCGCACCGGTTCCTGGCGGATCGGACGGGTCAGCCTTCGAGGAGTGTGGCGATGGCTTCGGCGCCGCCTTGGTCCAGCCAGCTCGGGAAGTCCAGCAGGTCCGGGTGGCGGTGGCGCAGGGCGGGGATGTCGGCGCGCCATAGTCCGCGTTGGGCGGTGAAGGCCCGAGTGGCGTCCTTGCTCAGGTTCAGCTCCTCGCCGTCGACCTGCTGGTAGGTGATCTGGCGCCCGAGATGCCGGCTGATCAGGCGCACGGTGGCCTCGGGGGTCACTTCGTCGCCCGCCAGCTCCAGGGCCTGGCCGAGATAGGCAGTGGGGTCGGCGAAGGCGAGGGCGGCAAAGGCGCCGATGTCGCTCACGGCGACGAGTTGCACGGGCACATCGGGGGCGAACAGGTGGCGCAGGACTCCGTCGGCGGAGATGCCGCCCAGCGCAAGCCCGGGGATGGTGTGGTTCTCCATGAAGCGCACCGGTCGCAGGATGGTGGCCGGCAGTCCGAGGGCGGCGATGTGCTGCTCGATGGCCCACTTGCTCTCCCAGTAGGAGATGCCGGTGCCTCGCTCGGCACCGCCGACGGAGGCAAAGACCAGGTGGGCGACGCCGGCCGCAGCCGCACTCTCCGCCAGGTGACGGCCGCGCCGGACCTCGCGTTCGCTGTCCGGGTCGTCGGGGGTGACGGCGAAGACGCCGTAGGCGTCGGCCATGGCCGCCTTGAGACTGCCGGGATCGTCCAGGTCGCCCATCAGCAGCTCGGCGCCCGCTGCGGCCAGTTCGCGGGCGGCCGTGGCGCCGGGATCCCGGACCAGAACGCGGACCGGCCAGCCGTCGGCCAGCAGGCGTGCGGCGGTGGCTCCGCCCTGCCGGCCTGTGGCGCCGGTGACCAGGACAGGCTTGCCGGCCCTGCTCGCGGCGGTGGTGGAGAGCGGATGCTCCACGGGTGTGGTCATGTGAGGGACCTCCGGAAACGGTAAAGTTGAGACTGTCCCGAGAAAATATCGAGACAGTCTCAACTTTGCAAGCGAGGGTTACTCATGAACGCCGACACACCGCCACCCCGCCGTCGCATGCGGGCCGACGCACACCGCAACTACGAGCGGCTGCTGACCGAGGCGGCGGCCGCGTTCGCCGAGCACGGCGCGGACTTCTCCCTGGAGGCGATCGCGCGCCGGGCCGGGGTGGCCAACGGCACGCTCTACGGCCACTTCCCCACCCGCCGGGCCCTACTGGAGGCGCTGATGGGTGATCGGATGCGGGCCCTGGCCACGACCGGCGCCGAACTGCTCACCGCGCGCTCCCCCTTCGACGGCCTGGCCACCTGGGCCCGGGCGGCAATGGTGCACACGACGATCTACCGAGGGCTCGGCGCCACGCTCATGCAGGCCGTCGAGGATGAAACCTCCGAACTGCACGCGGCGTGCACAGCGGTGCTCGCCGCCGGAGAGGAGTTGCTGGCCCGGGCGCGGACGGCCGGTGAAGTACGGCCGGATGTCACCGCCCCGGACCTGTACGCGCTGGTCAACGCGGCGGCATGGGCGGGCGAGCAGAGCTCCCCACCCCAGGGAGAGCGGCTGCTGACCTTCGGACTGGAGGGATTCCGGGCCTCGGCCACCGATCGCGAGTGATCGCGATCGGCGGCCGACAGGCCCCAGGGGACGACGACGCGCGACAGCTGAACAGGCGAGAGACCAGTCTGCCGAAGGGGATGCCGTGTCAGGGTGTCTCGCGCTCCAGGTCTTCCTGCGGCAGGTCGGCGATCGTGCCCACCAGGAGCGGTCCGTTCAGCAGGTCGGCGGTGAACGTCACACCGGTGAGCCGGGCCGCCATCGCGAACATGCGCCCGAGGCCGTGTTCGGACAGGTCGTCGTACCGCTGCTCCCACTCCTCGTCCGAGCACTCTTCCAGGGGCAGGCCGAACTCGCGCATGAGGCCGGCGAGCCGGTTCGGGTCGGAACCGGAGCGATGCTCGGGAGCAATCGGGTCGAAAGCGGTGATGACGATGCCGTCAGCGGCGTAGCGGAAGTCGTCGCAGGCGTAGTCATGTCGCAGAACGGACACCACCTCGGTACCGGCCGACAGTCGCGACAGCGTACGGTCGTCCGTCCCCGACCAGCCGTACGGCTCCACCACCGCGCACCCGTCGCCGCTCGCGACCACTCCGACGTAACCACCTCCCTCACCGCCACCGGTCACCATCGTGAAGTCGGAGACCGCGTCATCCAGCTCGGCGAAGCTCATCTCCGTGCTGGTGCGGGCGCCGAACCGGCGTAGCACCTCGGCCGGGTCGAGCCCGCGCAGCAAGGTCACGCAGCAGATCTCGCCGAGCAGGTCGCCCTCATCGCCGTACGGCGGCTGCAGCCACCGGAACGGCGTCAGCTCATCGATCGTCATGTCGCGATCTTGGCAGGCCCCACCGACATGGTCGGGCCCGCTCAGCCGGTGACCCTGCCGAACAGGTGGTTGGCGGGAGCGTCCGGGTCGTCGCCGTAGAAGAACTCCGTGACCGCCTGATGGAACTCGGCGCGGTCCAGCACACCCGAGCCGTCCTGGTCCAGAGCGGCGAAGACCGCGGCGCAGTCCTCACCGGGAACGCCGCCGACCGAGTCGAACATCTCCTGGAACTCCGCCTGGTCGATCTTGCCGTCTCCGTTGAGGTCGGCGAGGTCGAAGAAGCAGTCGGTCACCGGCTCGATCTGTGCCGGGTACAGGGCGGGGTCGGTCAGGACCCGGCTGAACCCTTCGGTCATCTCCCCCAGATCGACCTTCCCGTCACCGTCGTGATCCATCGGGGCGATCACGTTCGCCCAGAAGCCGTCCATCCTCTCGGTGAGCAGGCGGGCGGTCTCGGAGTCCGACGCGGCGCCGCGGGCGGCGATGTATCGCTCGCTCATCAGTCGGACGTCCCGCTGGGTGATGAACCCGTCGCCGTCGACGTCGGCGCCCCTGAACCACTGGCCGTACTTGAGGTTTTGAAGTGCAGTCACGATTACGCAAAGTATTCCCTTGGTTACGCGAACGCAAGGGGAAGATGTCTACCCATCGAAGTGTGGCGGGGTGAAGGCGAGCACATCGGGATGAGGGCCGTCGTAGAGCTCGACGTCGACCAGCGCGCTGAGAGCGCTCGGTCCTTGGGACAGGCTTGAGCACGGCCGATCCGCCGTGAGCACATTGGGGTTGCCGTGGCGGTCCAATGTGCCGCTCAGGCCCGGCTGCACCGGATCCCACCACGCTCCGGTGGACAGTTGCACGACGCCTGGCATGACGTCGTCCGACAGTATCGCGCCCGCCAGACAGCTACCTCGGTCGTTGTGGACGCGTACGATCATGCCGGTCTCGATGCCGCGCGCCGCGGCATCCGACGGATTGATCGTCACGGGCTCACGGCCATGGATCTTTGAACTGAGGCTGTGGCCACCGTTGTCGTACTGGCTGTGCAGGCGCGAGGCGGGCTGATTCGAGATCAGATGCAGCGGGAATCGGCCCGACAGATCGGCGCCGAGCCACTCCACCGGTTCGAACCACATCGGATGCCCGGCACAGTCGTCGTAGCCGAATGAGTCGATCTCCTCGGAGAAGATCTCGATCCGGCCCGACGGCGTCGGCAGGGGGAAACGCTGCGGATCTGCGCGGAGCGCCTCGAAGCTGCCGGGAAACGGTCCGGTCAACGCCGGCAGCTCGGCGGTGGAGCTGCGCCAGAAGTCGTCGAAGCCCGGCAAGGCGGCATCGTCGCCGAGTTCGGCCCTCGTCTGCTCGTACAGGTGCCGGACCCATTCGATCTCGGAGCGCGACTGCGTGAACTCCTGCTCGTATCCGAGACGGGAGGCCAAGGCGGTGAAGATGTGATGGTCGGTGCGTGACTCCCCCGCCGGCTCGCGGACCTTCGGCATCGCGACGAGGTGGGGGTCGGAGAATCCGGCGGCGAAGTCGTCGCGCTCCAAGCTGGTGGCGACAGGCAGGACGATGTCCGCGAACTTGGCCGTGGTGTTCCACCAGGCTTCGTGAACCACCACCGTGTCAGGGGTCTGCCAGGCCCGGGCCAGCCGATGGAGATCCTGGTGGTGGTGGAACGGGTTACCCCCGCACCAGTAGATCAGGCGAAGCTCCGGCAACGTGAGACGCCGGCCGTCGTAGCCGATGGTCCTACCCGGATGCAGCAGCGTGTCGGCGATCCTCGCGACAGGGATGAAGTCCGGGACAGGATTGGAAACTCCAGGTAACTTCGCCACGGAGGGGCGGTCTCTGGCGACACCTGTCGCGTCCATCGTCGCGTAACCCGCTCCCCAGCCACAGCCAGGCCGACCCATCGACCCGGTCATGGCGGCCAGCACGACAGACATCCACATCGGCTGTTCGCCGTGGTCCGCCCGCTGCACCGCGTAGTTGACCATGATGAGGGAACGTCGCTCGGTCAGGCGGCGAGCGAGGTCGACGATCGCCTCGGGACTGATGCCCGTGATCCTCGCTGCCCAGGCGGCATCCTTGGGGACGCCATCGAGATCACCGGCCACGTAGGAGGCGAAGCGGTCGAACCCGACGCAGCATCGGCGCAGGAAGTCCTCATCGTGCCACCCGTTGACCAGCATCGTGTGGGCGATGCCGAGCATCGCGGCGGTGTCGGTGTTGGGGACGACGGGCAGCCACTCGGCGTCGAGGAAGCCGGCGACGTCGCTGCGGATGGGGCTGACGTTCACGAACCGCACCCCGGCCGCACGGCACCGTCGCTGCAGGTTCAGCGTCTGGTGCCTGGCCAGCCCACCGGGGTTGATCTGGCTGTTCTTGAGGGCCAGCCCGCCGAACGCCACCACGAGCTCACAGTTGTCGGCTATCTCGTCCCACATCGGCATCCGCGACTGGTAGCTCCACGGATGCCCGCCGATCACATGGGGAAGGATCACCTCCAACGCCGCAGTGCTGTAGGTGTTGCGGGAGTCGGTGAACCCCCCGCCCAGCGCCAGGAACCGCTGGAGCTGACTCTGCGCGTTGTGGAACACGCCCGCGCTCGCCCAGCCGTAGGACCCGCCGAACACCGCGCTGTCCCCGTGTCGTGAACGCACTCGACGGAGTTCGTCGCTCACCAGCGTGATCGCGTCGTCCCAGCTCACCTCCACGAAGGCGTCCGTGCCTCTGGCCGCGTCGTGGATGCGCTGCTCGCCGTCGAGCCAGCCCTTGCGCACCGCGGGGCGCAGCACGCGAGCGCCGTCGTCGGCGGCCGTCACCATTCCGGGCCCGATGGGTGACGGCACGGGGTCGTCGCCCCTCGGCTCAATGCGTACCAACCGCCCGGAGTCGACCACCGCGATGAAACTACCCCAGTGCGTCGCAACCGACATGCGTCGTTCCACCATGCATCAACTCCATCCCTGAAGTTCACCCTGCTTATGACCAGCGGTTGCTTACGTCGCAGGGGCCTCCACTCCAGTCGACGGCCCGCAGGACGGAGATTTCCCCTATGCTCCGCCGCTCAATCCCGTCAGTGCGCACCGGCTCATTCGGCGCCCTCTGCCCGTCCACGATCTCCTTGACTGACCACTTTTGATTCGGTCATGGCACAATGCCCGCCATGCGTATCCGGATCATGGCCCTGACCGCCGTCGCCCTAACGGCCGCCGGATGTGGTCAGCTACCCCCCGCGCCCTCGGCGAGCGAGACCACCGCGCCGCCTCCCGCGCCTTCGACCAGCGCTCCTCCGCCCTCCGCGAGCGGGGACGCGACGTCCGGCGGCGGGGACACCCGGCCCGCGCTGGCCACCGTCCAGGGCACCGTCGAGTCGAACTACAAGGCCGAACTCGTCGGGCTCAACCGCGTCGGCGGCAAACACCTGGTCGTGCAGCTGCGCCTGTCCACCAGCACCGACAAGCCGCTGCACTGGCAGGCGCCGCTCGCCGACCCGATGCGGCCGCTCAAGTGGCGCTGGCCCTCCGGCATCGCGGTGCTCGACGCCCCGGCCCACCGATGGCTCATGCCGTACAAACCCGCCGACGGCGAATGCCTGTGCAGCGACACCGACCGCGACGACCTCAAAGCGATCATCGACCCCGGCGAGTCGCTGACGGTCTACGCCGTGCTGCCCGCGCCATCCGGCAACCCCGCGACCACGACGATCGTCACACCGATCGGCCCGCCGATGGTCGACGTCCCGATCAGCGACGACCCGCCCGTGCCGCCACCCGGCCGGCAACTGCCCGACGCCGACGCCTCCCAGGTCGAGACCGTCAGCCACCTCATCGAGACGCCGTCGCAGTCGCTCGACCGTACCGAGGAGACGACCGACGACGGCGCCGACCTCAAGGTCAGCCTCTCCTCCGACGTGCTGTTCGCGCTGAACAAGGCGACGCTCACGCCGCGCGCCCGCACGGTGCTGGCCAAGACGGCCAAGCTCATCGACACGTCCGCGGACACGACGATCGAGGTCGACGGCCACGCCGACTCCTCCGGCACCAACGCCATCAACGAACCGCTGTCCCGCCGCCGCGCGGAGGCGGTGCGCCAGGCCCTCATGCCGCTGATCACGCGCGACCAGGTGACGTTCAGGGCCCACGGATACGGCTCCCGCCGCCCGCTGTACAGCAACAGCTCCGACGAGGGACGGCGCCGCAACCGCCGGGTGACGATCACGTTCGCCAAGCCCGCACCGGCTGAAGCGCCGGCCGCCGGCACCACCACGTCCCCGCTGCCTGAGGGCGAAGGGACGAAGGCGACGGTGCGCGCGAAGGGGGTGCCGTTCGACCTGCAGGTGACGGCCTTCCGCCGGATGCCCGGAGACCTGGGCCTGCTGCGCTACTCGATCACCAACCGGGGTGACGGCAAGGCGTGGTACCACGACCTCAACTGGGCCGACGACTGGAACGCCTTCAAGTACCACGCGGCGACGAACATCCAGGTGACCGACCCCGCCGCGCGCCGCCTGTACCGCCCGGCCCGCGTGATCGTGGCCAAGGGAGAGGAACCGGGCACGTACTGCGCGTGCACGAACACCTCCGGGGTGGCATTGTCGGCGATGAACTTCGAGCCCGGCGAGACGAAGGAGTTCTGGTCGCTGTACGCCCTGCCCGCCCAGGCTGACGCACTGACCGTCAAGGTGGCCACCTGGCGCGCCCTGCAGGTGCCCCTGTCCTGAGCCCGCGCCTCATTGCAGGCTCCGGCCCTCGGGTCCCTGTGGGCCACAGCTGGCTCAAACCGCGAAACCGGCCCATGCCGGATACTCGACAACCCGCAGAAACGTCGGATCCGGGGGTGCTACTCCGTCGGTTGCCGGGCGTCATCTGCTGCGCGGGCGAAGGCGCGGATGAGTGGCGTCTCGCTCGCCGTACGCCAGGCGAAGGCCCACCGGCACGGCGGGGCGTCGCGGATCGGCACGAAGGCGAGGCTGGGCCAGGGGTAGAAGGTCGCGGCCTCGGCGGTGACCCCCGCGGTGGCCTGGCCCGAGGCGACGGCGCTGAGGGTCTCCTGCCAGGTGGTGACCTTGTGTCCACGGCGGACGGGGCGGCCGGAAGGGGTGTGGTACGGGTTGAAGATCTCCTCCATGCAGGAAGGGATCGACCGGCCCTCGACCACGATGCAGTCGCCGAGGTCCTCCAGGCAGATGGAGTCCCGTCCCGCGTAGGGGTGGTCGGCGGAGACCATCAACACCACCTCGGAGGCGTACGAGGTCGGTTTGACGGTCAGATCGGGCTCGCGGATCGGCAACCACACGTGCGCCACGTCCACCTCACCCGACTTCAGCAGGTCCAGAGGGGAGGCAGGCTGGATCTCGCGGTGCTGGAGCCGGGCGTTCGGGTGCCGGTCGAGGAACAGGTCGAGAACGTTCTTGATCTGCGTGGAGAGCGGGCCGAGTGTGCCGAGGGTCAGGGTGCCCGCGGTGCCGTCGGCGGTGGCCTGAGCGGTCGCGATCCCTTGCACGATCTGCCGGTGGCCACTCTTGAGCGCCTGGTACAGCTGCTCACCGAGCGGGGACAGGCGGACCGCTCGGGTGGTGCGGTCGAACAGGGGCGCGCCGATGCGCCGCTCCTGCTTCTTGATCGATTGACTGACGCGGGCGGGGCTGATCCCCAGCCGCTCGGCCGTACGGCTGAAGTGCAGCTCCTCGGCCAGCGTCAGGAAGATCTCGATCTCTCGCATCTCCACGGGCGGGCCTCCGCATTCTTCATTTCAGGGTTAAAGGACGTTATCGGATTCGTCGTAGATGCGAGGCGGGCAGGTGGGGAAAGCTTGGCGCGTTCGAAGGAAGTGCGGCTTTGGAGGTTCGGTGCCCGTCGGATATCTGATCCCTGTGGCGCTCGTCACGATCGG
>NZ_JBEYTJ010000023.1:0-168557 GCF_040642995.1 Nonomuraea sp. NPDC047529
CTTCGCGGGAGGGCCGGCGGGCAGGCGCGAGCCAAGGGTGCGAAGGCCGCGACCTGCCCGTGTTCCCTGGCCGAGCAGGGCTGTCCTCGTCGGAGGTCAGCCCTGCTGGGTGCCCTCGCCGTCGCCCGGGTCCGTACGGGTGTCGGAGCGGCCGTCGTTCTGGTCGCCTGCCGGCGGGACGGGCATCGCGGCCGGCTCGCAGGGGCTCACCGCGCCCTTGACGATCTGCAGCGAGGTGGACATCGGAGGCGCCTCGGGCCCGCTGCTGTCCAGGGTGACCGCCAGCACCAAGGTCTGCCCCGCCGGAACCTGACCCTTCGCGATCCGGAAGGAGATCCCGTCGCCGCTCCTGCCGATGCTCGTCTCGAACCGCCCCTCGCCGCCCCCGCGCTGCCCGCGCGGCTCCTTGCAGGTCTGGCCGTACGGCAGGTAGTCCACCACCGCCTTGACCCCCGCCGCCGCCAGCTCGGACGCCAGCCCGCCGGGGTCCCGGAAGGCGTTGATCTCCACCGACACCCCGCCGTCGGCCGTCCCGGTCACCGCGTACGCGGGCCCTCCGCCGAACAGGCCGGTGGCCGCCACGGTGGCGACTGCGGCGACCCCCGCCGCGGCGGTCAACCCTACGAGCCGCCACCGGGGCCGCCGGACGACCGGCGTCACGACGGGCTGCGTCCCGGTCGCCATCTCCTCCTTGAGCGCGTGCAGCAACCGCTCCTCGAAAGTGTTCATGCCTGTCCCTCCACGTACACGGCCGACGGCGAAGCGACGTTCTCAAGGGCACGTCTGGCCCGGTGCAGGCGGACCCGCGCGGTCACCTGCCTGACGCCCAGAACGGCGGCCGCCTCGGAGACGGTGAGCTGGTCGATCGCCACGAGCTCCAGCACCGCGCGCTCGCCCTCCGGCAGGCCCGCCATGGCCTCCAGGGCGCCGCGCATCTCGCGCTCGGCGTCGATCCGCTCCTCCATCCGGACGAGGTCGTCGTCGTCCATCAGCCGCCGCCCCGCGATCCGGCCCGCCGCCCGCGCTTCCCGGGCCGACCTGCGGAGCTGGGCCGACACCACGTTGCGGGCCACGCCGTACAGCCACGCGGTCTGACTGCCCCGGCCCGGCACGTAGGTGTGGGCCGAGTCGAGGGCCGCCAGGAAGACGTCGGCGGTCAGGTCGGCGGCGAGATGAGGATCGCTCACCCGCCGGACCACGAACCGCATGACGACGTCGACATGGCGGCGATAGAAGGCCTCGAAGGCCACCGGGTCCTCGTTGAGGCGCACTGGCCTCGCTCCCTTCGTCGTTCGCCCTTACACCTTTACTTGGACCGGCCGAAGGAAAGCGTTTCCGCGCAGGTCAGGCGAGGGTCGGGCGGCGCGGCTGGAAGAGCCACGCGTCGAAGAGCGGGTCGAGGTCCTTGCCGGACAGCCGCTCGGCCAGGTCGACGAACTGCCGCGTGGTGACGTTGCCGTAGCGGTGTTCGGCGGTCCAGGTCTTGAGCAGCTTGAAGAACACCGGGTCGCCGACCGCCTTGCGCAGGGCGTGCAGCGCCATGCCGCCGCGGGTGTAGACCGACTCGTTGAACAGGTCACCGGGCTTGGCCCGGCCCGGCGGGTAGGCCCACATCGGGTCTTTGGCGTCGCGGTTGTAGAAGTCCTTGAAGGTGGCGTCGGCGGTCTTCTTGCCCCGGTGCTCCGACCACAGCCACTCGGCGTACGTCGCGAACCCCTCGTTGAGCCACAGGTCCTTCCACCGCTTGATGGTCAGGCTGTCGCCGAACCACTGGTGGGCCAGCTCGTGGGCGATGATGCCCTCGTCGGGGTCGAAGCCGCCGTAGAGGGGCTTGGTCTGGTTCTCCAGGGCGTAGCCGGCCGAGTAGTCGTCGACCACGGCGCCGGTCGAGGAGAACGGGTAGGGGCCGAAGACCGTGCTCCAGTAGTCGGTGATCTCGCCCGAGACGTCGTAGACGTGGTTGAGGCTGGTCTTGAACTTCGGGTCGACGGCCGCGTACGTCGGGATGCCGCCCGGCGAGCGGCCCTGGCGCACCTCGAACTTGCCGATCGTGGCCGTGGCGAGGTAGGTGGCCATCGGGTGCCGCTCGCTCCACCGGAAGGTGGTGCGGCCGCCCGCGGTGGACGGCGCCGCGCTCTGCTCGCCGTTGGCCACGACGGTCAGGCCGGCGGGCACGGTGACCGTGAAGTCGAAGGTGGCCTTGTCGGCCGGGTGGTCGTTGCTGGGGAACCAGGTCTTGGAGCCGTTGGGCTCGGAGGCCACGAACGCGCCGTCGCCGGTGGGGATGAACCCGTACGTGCCCAGGTTGGCGGTGTCCTTGGCCGGTGTGGGGACGCCCGAGTAGGAGATCTCGGCGGTGAACGGCGAGCCGGCGACGAGCGGCGCGGCCGGGGTCACGGTCAGCTCGCCGCCCTTGCGGGAGAAGCGGGCGGGCGTGCCGTCGACCTTGACCTTGGCGACGTCGAGGCCGGTGAGGTCGAGGTTGAAGCTCGACAGGTCCTGGGTGGCCTTGGCGCGGATCTTCGTCAGGCCGGTCAGTCGCTTGCCGGCCGGGGTGTAGTCGACGGTCAGCGCGTAGTGGGCGACGTCGTAGCCGCCGTTGCCGTCCTGGGGGAAGTCGGTGTCGCCGATGCCCGGCGCGCCCGCGTGCCGGCCGGTGGCCGCGTGAGGCGGCGGCTCGTCGGTGGGCGCGCAGGCGAGCACGCTGATCAGGGCCACCAGCACGGCTGCCCCGCGTCTTCTGATTCGCATACGTGAACGCGCCCCCTTCAACCCGTGACCGGAATCTTACGCTGGGTCACGCGTACTCGACGACTCGTCACCGTGGAGGGAGGCAAGGCGAAGGCGCCGGCGGCTGCCTGCCGCCGGCGCCTCATCAGCCCAGAAACTGGTGGTGGTCCCATAAAATCCACATGACCACCACTAAGTCGGGACAAACTAAAGGTTGCCCCTGCGTTCCTGCTCGCGCTCGATCGCCTCGAACAGGGCCTTGAAGTTGCCCTTGCCGAACCCGAGCGAGCCGTGCCGCTCGATCAGCTCGAAGAAGACCGTGGGGCGGTCCTGCACCGGCTGGGTGAAGATCTGCAGCAGGTAGCCGTCCTCGTCCCGGTCGACCAGGATCTTGCGCTTCTTCAGCTCCTCGATCGGCGCCCTGACCTGCCCGATGCGCTCGCGCAGCTCGGGGTCGTCGTAGTAGGAGTCGGGCGTGTCGAGGAACTGCACGCCCGCCGCGCGCATGTGGTCGACGGTGGTGAGGATGTCGTTGGTGGCGAGGGCGATGTGCTGCACGCCGGGGCCGCCGTAGAACTCCAGGTACTCGTCGATCTGCGACTTCTTGCGGCTGATCGCCGGCTCGTTCAGCGGGAACTTGACCTTCCGCGTGCCGTCGGCCACGACCTTGGACATCAGCGCCGAGTACTCGGTCGCGATGTCGTCGCCGACGAACTCGGCCATGTTCGTGAAGCCCATCACCTTGCGGTAGAACTCCACCCACTCGTCCATCTTGCCCAGCTCCACGTTGCCGACGCAGTGGTCGACCGCCTGGAAGAGGCGTCCCGTCTTCGTCGCGGGCGGCGCGACGAGCGGCTCGGCCGGCACGTAACCGGGCAGGTACGCGCCCCCGTAGTTGGACCTGTCCACGAGCGTGTGCCGCGTCTCGCCGTAGGTGGCGATGGCCGCGATCACCACCTTGCCGTGCTCGTCCTCCAGCGTGTACGGCTCCACCAGGCCCGTGGCGCCGTGGGCGACGGCGTAGGCGTACCCGGCCTCCACGTCGGGCACCTGGATGGCCAGGTCGATCACGCCGTCGCCGTGCTCGGCGACGTGCCTGGCCATGTCCGTGCCGGGCCGGACCGAGGCCCTGAACTCGAAAGTGGCGCTGCCCGAGGTCAGGACGTAGGCGACCTCGTCACGGCTGCCGTTCTCCGGCCCTCGGTAGGCCACCAGTCGCATGCCGAACGCGGTCGAGTAGTAGTGGGCGGCCTGCCGGGCGTTGCCGACGGCGAACACCACGGCATCCATGCCGTTAACCGGAAAGACATCAGTCATACCGACAACTCTCGATTTAGCTGGACGAGTTGTGCAACAGTTACTTGTACGAGTGCACAATCTGTCCACCCGTTCCCAGCCCGAGTCGGAGAATGTGTACAGCATGACGATCGATGAACTGGACGCCCGTCTGATCTCCCTGCTGACCGCCGAACCCAGGCTGGGCGTGCTCGAATGCTCACGCCGTCTGGGCGTCGCCCGCGGCACCGTCCAGGCCAGGCTCGACCGGCTGGTGGGCAGGGGGGTCATCACCGGGTTCGGGCCCGACGTGTCGCCCGTGGCGCTCGGCTACGACGTGACGGCGTTCGTCACCATGGAGATCAGGCAGGTCTCCGGCCACGACCCGGTCGCCCACCGGCTGGCCCACATCCCCGAGGTGCTGGAGGTGCACACCATCACCGGCGGCGCGGACCTGCTGTGCCGGGTGGTCGCGCGGACGAATGCCGATCTGCAACGCGTCATCGACCAAATCGTGGATGTTCAGGGCGTCCTCAGGACTTCTTCGATCATCGCACTCGACACGCCGGTTCCTTACCGAGTGCTGCCTTTGGTCGCCGATGTTCCACGCCGCGGCGGACGCTAGACGTACCATCGCTTAGGGACGAGGCACCGTTATCGATCGTTTACCCTTGACATTCGCCCAGCTTGCGGGGGTTGGGCGAGGGTGTCTCGAAGGGGGGGCTCGGATGCGGGGCGGTGGTGGAAAAGGCATGCGGAAACGGCGCGTACTCCGAATTGTGTTGATCTCTTTCGGCGCCGGAATCGCCGTGTTCGCCGGGCTTTTCGCTATTGCCTGGGCGATGACTCCCATTCCCGACAGCACGCAGGAATCGGCCACCGCCGAAGGCTCGGTGATCTATTACCGCGACGGCAAGACCGTGCTAGCCAGGCAGGGCGTCGACCGCCGGAACGTCGAGCTGGCCAAGGTGCCCAAGCACGTGCGCGACGCGGTCATCGCGGCCGAGAACCGCTCGTTCTACAACGACGGCGGCGTGTCGCTCAAGGGCACCGCGCGGGCCGTCTGGTCCACCGTCACCGGCCAGCAGCTCCAGGGCGGCTCCACGATCACCCAGCAGCTCGTGCGCAACTACTACAGCGGCCTCAGCCAGGAGCGCTCGGTCACCCGCAAGTTCAAAGAGATCCTCATCGCGATGAAGGTCGACCAGTCCAAGTCGAAGGACTGGGTCCTGGAGCAGTACCTCAACACGATCTACTTCGGCCGCGGCGCCAACGGCGTCCAGTCGGCCGCCCGCGCCTACTTCGGCAAGGACGTCGACAAGCTCACCGTCGCCGAGGGCGCGTACCTGGCGGCGGTCATCCAGCAGCCCAGCCGGTTCGCCGACCCCGAGGGCACCGACCTCGACGCGGCCCGCACCCGGTGGCAGGGCGTGATCAACGCCATGCGCCAGACGGGCGCGCTGTCGGGCCGGCAGGCGGCCGCCGAGCGCTTCCCGGTGCTCAAGGCGCCCAAGAAGCCGTTCGAGCTCAAGGGCCAGGGTCAGTACATGCTCGACCAGGTCACCGCCGAGCTCAACCGGCGCGGCTACTCCGACGAGACCATCAACAGCGGCGGCCTGAAGATCGTCACGACGTTCGACAAGAAGCTCATGGCGGCGGCCGAGCAGGCGGTCAAGGACGTGGTCCCGGCCTCCACGCCGAAGAGCGTCCGCACCGGGCTGGCCGCCGTCGACCCGGCCACCGGCGAGGTCGTCGCCTTCTACGGCGGCCGCCACGACCAGGTCGGCGACTACGACAACGCGTTCTCGGCCAAGCGAATGGCGGGCTCGACGTTCAAGCCGTACACGCTGGCCGCCGCGCTCGACAACGGCTTCGAGCTGTCCACCAGGGTCGACGGCAACTCGCCGCTGCGGGTGGCCTCGGCCGACAAGCCCATCCCCAACGACAGCGGCCGCTCCTACGGCCAGATCAACCTGGTCAGCGCCACCCAGAACTCCGTCAACACGGCCTTCGTCGACCTCGGCCAGAAGGTCGGGCTGAACAAGGTCGCGGCCGTGGCCGAGGCCGCGGGCATCCCCAAGGAGCAGTTGCAGGGGCAGCAGGCGTACGCGACATTCCCGCTCGGCGTGTCGTCCGTCAGCGCCGTCCAGAACGCCTCGGGGTTCTCCACCTTCGCCAACAAGGGCGTGCACATGGAGGCCCACGTGGTGAAGTCGGTGACCGACAGCAAGGGTGAGAAGAAGTCGGTCCAGCCCACCGCCACGAAGGTGGTGAGCGAGCAGGCCGCCGCCGACACCGTCTACGCGATGCAGCAGGTCGTCAAGTACGGCACCGGCACCGCCGCCCGCCTCTACGACCGTCCGGTCGCCGGCAAGACCGGCACCACCGACGACTCCAAGAACGTCTGGTTCAACGGCTTCGTCCCGCAGCTCGCCGTCGCCGTGAACATGTTCCGCAGCGACGACAAGACCGTCACCATCCCCGGCTACGGCACGCAGTTCGGCGGCCAGCTCCCCGCGCAGGTCTGGCGGGCGTTCATGACCGAGGCCATGGCGGGCGAGCCCGTCGAGGAGTTCCCCGAGCCGTCCCAGTACGGCTACGAGTCCTCCTACTCGCCGCCCGACCGCGGCCGCGACGTCCCCGACCACCCGTCCTCGCCGCCCGCCGACCAGAACGAGTGGGACAGCCCCGGCCCCGGCCCCGGCAGCACCGACCAGCCCTTCGGCGACCCGGGGGTCAGCGAGGCCCCCACCGACGAGGGCTTCGGCGACAACGGCAGGACCGGCGGCCGGCAGGACGAACGCCCCCAGGACGCGCCCACCGCGCCCTCCGACCAGCCTCTCGGCACGCCCGACGAGGGCCGCGACACCCAGCGCGACAACAACCTGAGCCGGCCGTCAGGCGCCGGCTAGCTCGGCCCGCAGCTCCTCGACCGTGGTGACCGGCAGCCGGCAGGCGAACCCCCTGCACACGTAGGCGGCCGGCGCGCCCCCGATCGGGCCGCGCCCCTCCAGCAGCGCGGGGAAGGGCTCCCCGCCGGCCTCGCCGTCGCCGGGCGCGACCACCAGGCCCGGCACGTCGGCCAGCAGCGCCTCGCGGTGCAGGGCGGCCGTACGCGGGTCGGCGGGGCTGCCGACGACCGCGACCTCCACGGGCCCGTCGAGCGCCGCGCGGGCCACGGCCAGCCCCCAGCCGGCGAACCTGGCGTGCCGGTCGGCCAGCACCGACACCGTGGCCAGGGCGGCCGCGGCGGCGTCCCGGTACTTCGCAGAGCCGGTCAGCGCGCCGTAGGAGAGCAGGGCCCCCGCGGCCGCGTACTGGCCGGAGGGCGTGGCGTTGTCCGTGGGGTCCTGCGGGCGCTGGAAGAGCCGTTCGGCGTCGTCAGCGGTGTCGTAGAAGCCGCCGGAGCCGTCGGAGAAGCGGTCGAGCACCGTGTCGAGCAGCGCGCCGGCCAGCCGGAGCCATTTCGTCACGCCCGTCACGCCGTAGAGGGAGATCAGCCCCTCCGCCACGTTCGCGTAGTCCTCAAGGACGCCCGCGTTGGCGCCCGCGCGCCCGTCGCGCGAGGTGCGCAGCAGCCGCCCGTCGGCCGTGTGCACGCCTTCGAGCAGCTCGGCCGCCGCCGTGGCGGCCTCGACCAGGTCGGGGCGTTCGAACACGACGCCGGCCTCCGCGAGCGCCGCGATCGCCAGGCCGTTCCAGGAGGCCACGACCTTGTCGTCGCGGCCCGGCCGCACCCGCAGCTCCCTGGCCGCCAGCAGCCTGCCGCGCACCCCGGCGTACCGGACGTGGTCCTCGGGGTCGCGCGGGAGCTGGAGCACCGACGTGCCGTGCTCGAACGTGCCGGTGACGTCGAAGAGCGCGGCGGCCCAGCGCCCGTCGTCGTCGCCGAGGACCTCGCGCAGCTCCTCGGGCGTCCAGACGTAGAACTTGCCCTCCACGCCCTCGCTGTCGGCGTCGAGGGCCGAGGCGAAGCCGCCCTCGGGCGTACGCAGCTCGCGCAGCATCCAGCCGGCCGTCTCCAGCGCCACCCGGCGGGCCAGGTCGCCGCCGCCCGCCTTCCACCAGTGGGTGTACACCCGCAGCAGGAGGGCGTTGTCGTAGAGCATCTTCTCGAAGTGCGGGACCACCCATTCGGCGTCGACGCTGTACCGCGCGAAACCGCCGCCGAGCTGGTCGTAGATGCCGCCGCGGGCCATGGACTCCAAGGTCCGGCCGCTCATCTCGCGCTCGCCGGAGCGCAGCAGGAACTCCAGCGCCATCGACGGCGGGAACTTCGGCGCGCCGCCGAACCCGCCGTTGACCGGGTCGAACGACTCCCGCAGGTTGGCGACGGCCCGCTCCAGCGTCTCCGCCTCGGGCGTGGCGCCGCGCGGGAACGCGGTGTTCTGGTTGAGCGCCTCGACCACCTTGGCCCCCTGCGCCAGCACCGACTCCCTGTCGCCGGTCCACACGCGGTGGATCTCGGTCAGCAGGCGCCGGAAGTGCGGGCGCGGGAAGTACGTGCCGCAGTAGAACGGATGGCCGTCGGGCGTGGCGAACACCGTCATCGGCCAGCCGCCCTGCTGCGTCATGGCCTGGGTGGCGGTCATGTAGACGGCGTCGACGTCGGGCCGTTCCTCGCGGTCGACCTTGACGTTGACGAAGTGCTCGTTCATCAGGGCGGCCGTCTCGGCGTCCTCGAAGCTCTCGTGGGCCATCACGTGGCACCAGTGACAGGCCGAGTAGCCCACGCTGATCAGCAGCGGCACGTCCCTGCGCCGGGCCTCGGCGAACGCCTCCTCGCCCCACGGGTGCCAGTCGACGGGATTGCCCGCGTGCTGCAGCAGGTACGGGCTCGTGGCGTCGTTCAACCGGTTCATCATGACCTCCCCCGCTCACCCTAGACCGCCCCTCGCGCCTGGCCCGCCACCCCCGCGGCTGACTTCGGCCGGGCGGACGGCGTAGGTTACGGGCGTGGACATCGACTACGTCTGCGCCCACGCCGACCGCCCGGCGGCCGCCGTCACGCGCAGGGATGTCGCCCGCGCGCTGCTGGCCGTGCCCTCGGGCGTGGCGCTCGTGGCGCTGCCCGACCTGCGACGGGCCATGGTGTCGGCGGGCAACCCGCTCTCGCAGCCGTTCTGGGACTCCGCCAAGGCGACGCTCGGCTCCATCGAGGCGGGCGTGGCCACCGTCGGCGACGTGCAGCGCTGGGTCGAGTCCACCGGCACCGAGCCGATCCTCATGACGCCCAGCTACTTCGTCTGGCCCGAGGAGGACGAGCGCGGTCCCGTCGCAACCGAGATGTTCGGGCGCCTGGTCGCCTTCCTGGAGGAGCGCGTCGAGTCCGGCGAGGTCGACCCCGACGCGCTGGCCCTGGGCGACCACGCCGCCCGCCGGGCGTACGAGGAGCTCCAGGAGCACTGGCTGGCCACGCCGCTGCCCGACGGCCGGGTGCCGGGCTTCGCGGTGAGTGACGAGCAGGACGAGGAGCTGTTCGCCGCGCTCGACGAGGAGGAGGCTTTCGCGCTGTCGGAGCTGCGGCGCATCGTCGGCGAGCTGCCCAAGGCCCCCGAGCTGCCCCTGGTCGAGCTGGAGCTGGCCGCCGCGCGTCTGCGCACGCTGCTGGGCCTGCCCGGCTACCCCGCGAACGTGCTGAGGGCCTGCGCCGGGTTCGACGACAGGCCGATGCCCGACGACGACCGGGAGCTGTGGCTGGCGGTGGCGGCGGGCGTGGCCGGGCCGATCTCCGACCTGCCGGAGGAGGGCGACGTGCCGGAGGAGTTCGCCGATCTGGAAGGGCGGCTCAGCCACGAGGACACCGCCCTGGCCAACCTGTGCGCGATCCAGCACGCCGACTGGCTGGCCGCCGTGGCGGCGCTGGCCCGCCTGGGGCCGGGGGTGCTGGCCTCGCCGGAACGCCTGGCCAGGCTCATCGCCGAGTCGGACGACATCGACTCCGACGAGCAGGACGACGACGACCTCGACGCCACCGAGGGCCTGTTCGCCTCGGTGGTCAGCCTGTGGACCTACCTGGGCATCGTGGACGCCGACGAGGTGCTGACCCCGCTCGGCTGGTGGGGCCTGCCCAAGGCGCTGGAGCGGGCCTGGTCACCCGGCGACTGACGGGTCGCTGTGCTCCTTGAACTCGGGGTGGCGCTCGATGTAGCGGGCCACGTAGGGGCACAGCGGCACGATGCGCAGCCCGGTGTCGACGCTCGCGCGCAACGCGAACTCGACCAGCCTGCCCGCCAGGCCCTGGCCCTCGTAGGCGGGCAGCACCTCGGTGTGCGTGAAGACGATTTTGGTGGGCAGCAGTCGATAGTCGGCGAACCCGGCGACCTTGCCGTCGACGAGCACCTCGAAGCGGCACTCCAACGAGTTGTCGACTACTTCGATCGGCATCTATTCGGCTTTCTTGTCCGTGTCGCCCTCGTGCGGAACCTGGATCTTCGACATCTGCTTGTTCATCGACTTGATCAGGATGTAGAGGGCCAGCCCGATGAGGGCGACGACGGTGAAGCCGAGCAGACCCGGACTGACATCACCAGCTGCGAGAACTGTCACACCTTCAGTCTGCCACCAGCCCGCCATGGTCCGTTCAGTGGCAGGCGGGTGAGACCTCCTCGGCGTGGATGCCGGCGAACAGGTCGTCCTCGGGGAGCCCGGTGTCGACGAGCGAGCGCGCCAGGTGGTAGTCCTCGGTCGGCCAGATCTCCTGCTGCAGCTCGCGCGGGCAGACGAACCAGAAGCCGTCGGGGTCGACCTGGGTGGCGTGCGCGAGCAGGGCCTCGTCGCGGATCTGGAAGTACTCGCCGCACGGCACGCGCGTGGTCACCGGCCACTTGGCGGGCCGGTCCTCCCAGCGGGAGATCCAGTCGGAGTACGGGGAGCCGAGCCCGCGCTCGGTCATGGCCTCGTGCAGCGCCTCGAAACGCTCCTTGGTGAAGCCCATCTGGTAGTAGAGCTTCATCGGCTGCCACGGGTCGCCGGTGCCGGGGTAGCGGTCGGGGTCGCCGGCCGCCTCGAACGCCTCGACGGAGACCTTGTTGGTCATGATGTGGTCGGGGTGCGGGTAGCCGCCGTCGTCGTCGTACGTGATGATCACGTGCGGACGGAACTCGCGCACGGCGGCCACCAGCGGGGCCGAGGCGTCCTCAAGCTTCTGCACGGCGAAGCAGCCCTCGGGCAGCTCCTCCTCCTCGCTCTCCGGCAGGCCGGAGTCGACAAAGCCCATGAAACGCTGCTGGACCCCGAGGATCTCGCGGGCCCGCTCCATCTCGGCCTTGCGCACCTCGCCGATGTTGGCCACGATCTCCGGCCGGTCCATCTTCGGGTTGAGCACGGAACCCCGCTCACCGCCCGTGAGGGTACAGACCAGCACTTCCACGCCTTCGCGTACGTAACGCGCCATCGTGGCGGCGCCCTTGCTCGACTCGTCGTCGGGGTGGGCGTGGACTGCCATCAACCTCAGGGGTGCACTCACGGGCGTGTTCTCCTCACAGGGTCTCCTCGGTGGAGGACCGGTCACTCGTCCAGAGAGGTTAGTTTCTGCTGGGCGGTCGCGAGGGCACGCCCCCCGCGGGCGACAATTGTCTCGGATAACGCTCAGGGAGTGCAGGGAGATTCCGCCATGGTCACCGAAGATGTCGGGAACGGACCCGTTCTCGGCACACCCGACGACTTCCCCGACCGTCCCAGGAGAGGCGGCCGGCTGGTCGTGCATGTCGTGATCGGCGTGCTGGTGGCCATCGTCGCCGGTGGCTGGGGCTGGGTGATGTGGTCGATGACGGCCGGCGGCGGCTCGGAGGCCCCGGCGCAGGTCGTGTCGTTCAGCATCGACGCGCCCGGGCGCGCGGAGATCACCTTCGAGGTCTACAAGCCCGACGATAGAGTGGCCGTCTGCCGGATCAGGGCACTGGACGTCTACCACGCGGAAGTCGGTAGCAAGGAAGTAAGAATCCCGGCTGGTGCGGGTAGTAAGCAGCTCAAGGAGAGCCTCGACACCAGCGGTCAGGCCACTACCGTCCACATCCAGTACTGCAATCTCGTATAGTGAGACATTTGGGGAAGCGTCCGGTCGGTTGAGTTGTTAGCCTTTCGCAATTCAACCATCCGCAACCTCAAGTGATCTCAGGGCCCCCTAGGCAAGCAAGGAGAACCCGTGGCCGACTCTCGCGATGAGAACGTCACATGGCTGACGCAGGAGGCGTACGACCGCCTGAAGGCGGAGTACGAATATCTCTCTGGCCCCGGGCGCGTCGACATCGCCAAGAAGATCGAAGCCGCCCGTGAAGAGGGCGACCTGAAGGAGAACGGCGGCTACCACGCCGCCAAGGACGAGCAGGGCAAGATGGAGGCCCGGATCTTCCACCTCCGCCAGATCCTCGACAACGCCAAGGTGGGCGAGGCCCCCAAGACCGAAGGCGTGGTCGGCCCCGGCATGACCGTGACGATCCGGTTCGTCGGCGACGACGACGAGGTCACCTTCCTGCTCGCCTCCCGCGAGGAGAGCGGCGCTCCGATCGACGTCTACTCGCCCAAGTCGCCCCTCGGCTCGGCGATCAACGGCAAGAAGATCGGTGAGAAGGCGACGTACTCGATGCCCAACGGCCGCCAGAACACCGTCGAGATCCTTGAGGCTGTGCCGTACATCGGCAACTGACCCCCGCAGATCCTGACCGCCGGGCCCACGTCGGCCCGGCGGCGTTTTCGCGTTCGTCCGGAATCGCGCAGGATCTCAGCTTTCTGGTGAAGACGCGGAAGCGGCGGGACTTATCCAGGCTGATCCCCTTCATCGTGGTGATGCTGGTGGCCGTGCTGACCACCGACGTGCTGGTGCTGGTCCAGACGGGCGAGGAGCAGGCCGCGCCGGCCGAGGTGGTGCGGGCGCGGCCGGTTCCGAAGCAGACGCTCATGGCCCAGGCCCGTCCCGACCAGCCGGTGACGCCGCTGGGCAAGCTGCGCAAACCCAACCTCTTCGTGCTCACCCGCAAGCCGTTCACCCAGGAACTGCTGCGCAAGGTCGCCAGGCTGCGCGGCGTACGGGCTCTTGAGCTGGCCGACGCGGCCTCGATCTCGCTCGACGGCAAGCGGGTCCAGACGCTCGCGGTGAACCCGTCCACGTTCCGGGCCTACACCCCCAAGGTGACGGCCTCCTCCGACGCCCTGTGGCAGAACGTGGCCTCCGGCGACGTGGCGGTCTCGTTCGTGCTCGGCAACGACGGCGGGCTCGCGCTGCACAGCCGTGTGAGCGGGCCGGCCGGGCCGCTGCGGATCGGCGCGTACGCCACCACCGGGTTCGGCGCGGTCGACGCGGTCGTGTCCAAGGAGACCGGGCGACGGCTGCGCCTGCCGCGCGACAACGCGCTCATCGTCAGCGCCCCCGGCACGAACTCCGACGCGTTACGCAGGGCCATCCTCGCCGCGATGCCCAAGGGCACGCAGGTGGCCACCGTCAACCCCGTCCAGCCGCGGGCCAGGATCGACACCCCGAAGAGCTGGCCGTCCGGGTCGTTCATGACCGTGGAGCAGCTCACGGCGGCGCTGAAGGCCGCTGTGTCCAAGCTGGGCCGGCCGTACGTGTGGGGGGCCGAGGGGCCGAACACGTTCGACTGCTCGGGGCTGGTGCAGTGGGCGTACGGGCAGGCGGGCGTACGGATGCCGCGGGTGACGCACCAGCAGTGGGTGGCCGGGCCGCAGGTGCCGCTGGCCCAGGCGCAACCCGGCGATCTGATCTTCTGGCGCAACGACCCGACGAACCCGGCCTACATCTCGCATGTGGCGATCTACTGGGGCAACGGGAAGGTGCTGCAGGCGCCCCGTACCGGTGACGTCGTCAAGATCTCCCCGTTGAGCACGCGGAACCTGGCCGGCGTCGTCCGGGTCAGCCCGGTCGTGGCCGCCCGCGTGCGCTGAGCCAACCCTTGAGCGAAACCCGGAGTTCCGCTCGTGCATTTCGCGCGCAACTGTGTAATCGTAATTACATGTCAACAGATGAGATGGGCGCACAGGTCCGCGGCTGGTTCACCGGCCGGCTCCCCGACGGGTGGTTCACCGGGGCCCCCGAGATCGTCCGCGACCGCGAGGAGATCGCGGTGCTCGGCACGCTGCCCGATCCGCCCGCCGACACCCCCGAGGCCGAGCGGCTCGCCCTCATCGAGGGGCTGGCCCGCAGGTTCCGTGAGGAGACCCGCGAGCGGCGCATCGAGATCGCCCGCGAGGCCGAGCGCCGCTTCCGCCAGAAGGTCTCCTGGGGCGTGCGGTGCGGCGGGGAGACTGTGATGTTCACCACACTTTCCGTCCCCGTCATGACGCGACTGCGTCAGTCGGAGCGTCAGGTGCTCGACACGCTGGTGGCCGCCGGCGTGGCCAGGAGTCGCAGCGACGCGCTGGCCTGGTGCGTCCGCCTGGTCGGCAAGAACACCGACGCCTGGCTGGCCGAGCTGCGCGACGCGCTCCAGCACGTCGACAGAGTGCGCAGCGCGGGTCCCGACGTCAATTCCTGAGAAGACCGGCGTAAACAGCTCGGGAAATTGGACTAAACCACTGCGGTAATTGGTTTAGACCACCGGAATTGGCCTGGACCACCCCCCGGAAATTCCTCTTTTAAATCGCCGAGCCTTGGGTAGGCTCCTCGGATCGTCAGGGCCGCTGCCTGCGACGACGGTCGCGCCAATAGGTCTATGCCAATTGGCCTTCATGCGCCTTCGTCGTTAATGATGTCTGGGCCCTGAGAGAGTGGAGGAGTCACAGTCGTGTCCGTTTCCGTGGAAGTGCCCGCGCCGACGAGCAATCGCGAATTGGTCGCGTGGGTGAACGAGATCGCAGCCCTGACCCAGCCCGACCGGATCGAGTGGTGCGACGGTTCGGAGGAGGAGTGGACGCGCCTGACCAACCTCCTCGTCGAGCAGGGGACGCTCACCCGGCTCGCCGCGCGCCCGAACAGCTTCTACGCCAAGTCCGACCCCAGCGACGTGGCCCGGGTCGAGGACCGCACCTACATCTGCTCCGAGCGCGAGGAGGACGCGGGTCCGACCAACAACTGGATCGCTCCAGCGCAGATGCGGAAGACCTTCTCCGAGCTCTTCGCGGGCTGCATGCGCGGACGCACCATGTACGTCGTCCCGTTCTGCATGGGCCCGCTCGGCGGCGAGATCTCGCAGCTCGGCGTCGAGATCACCGACTCCGCGTACGTGGCCGTGTCCATGCGGATCATGACCCGCATGGGCGAACGGGCCCTGCGCCTGATCGAGCAGCGGGGCGGCTTCGTCAAGGCCGTCCACTCCGTCGGCGCCCCGCTGCGGCCGGGTCAGTCCGACGTGGCCTGGCCGTGCAGCTCCACCAAGTACATCAGCCACTTCCCCGAGACCCGCGAGATCTGGTCCTACGGCTCCGGCTACGGCGGCAACGCCCTGCTCGGCAAGAAGTGCTACGCGCTGCGCATCGCCAGCGTCATGGCCCGCGACGAGGGCTGGCTGGCCGAGCACATGCTCATCCTCAAGCTCACACCGCCCACCGGCGAGACCCGCTACGTCGCGGCCGCCTTCCCGAGCGCGTGCGGGAAGACGAACCTCGCCATGCTCCAGCCCACGATCCCGGGCTGGAAGGTCGAGACGATCGGCGACGACATCGCCTGGATGCGCTTCGGCGACGACGGCCGCCTGCACGCCATCAACCCGGAGGCCGGCTTCTTCGGCGTCGCGCCCGGCACCGGCCAGGTGACCAACGCCAACGCGATCAAGACCCTCTGGGGCAACAGCATCTTCACCAACGTCGCCCTGACCGACGACGGGGACGTGTGGTGGGAGGGGCTCACCGAGGAGCCCCCGGCGCACCTGACCGACTGGAAGGGCCGCTCCTGGACGCCCGACAGCGACGAGCCCGCCGCCCACCCGAACGCCCGCTTCACCACCCCCGCCTCCCAGTGCCCGACCATCGCACCTGAATGGCAGGACCCCAAGGGCGTGCCCATCTCGGCGATCCTGTTCGGCGGCCGCCGCGCCACGGCCGTGCCGCTGGTCACGGAGTCGCTGAGCTGGGAGCACGGCGTCTTCCTCGGAGCCAACGTCGCCTCCGAGAAGACCGCCGCGGCCGAGGGCAAGGTGGGCGAGCTGCGCTACGACCCGTTCGCCATGCTGCCGTTCTGCGGCTACAACATGGGCGACTACTTCGGCCACTGGCTCGACATCGGCCGGGTCGAGGGCGCGAAGCTGCCGCGCATCTACTACGTCAACTGGTTCAGGAAGAACGACGAGGGCAAGTTCATCTGGCCCGGCTTCGGCGAGAACAGCCGCGTGCTCAAGTGGATCGTCGACCGCCTCAACGGCGAGGCCGGGGCGAACCCCACGGCGATCGGCCTGCTGCCCGCCGAGCTCGACACCGAGGGCCTCGACCTGGACGAGGAGGACCTGCGCACGCTGCTGTCGGTCGACCGCGACGTGTGGCGCGAGGAGGCGGCCCTGATCCCGGCCCACTTCGAGAAGTTCGGCGACCGCCTGCCGAAGCAGTTGTGGGACGAGTACGACGCCCTGCTCGACCGGCTCGGCTGAGCGGGCGCCCGCGGTGCGGCGGTGCTGGCCGCCGCACCGCGCGCGGGCGTCCTGATCGCCCGGAACCTTTATGCCTTCCTTATACGTCTTCCCGGTACGCGGCCCGACGGGTCGCACGAGGGGAGGGCGTATGGATCTGTTCCTTCTCATCCTCGCGGTGGCGCTGGCGGTGACGGCGGGCGTCACCGTTCTGGCGGTCCGGCGTGAGCATGCCGCCATCCGGGGCGCGGCTTCCGAACCCCGCCTGCGCGATCTCGGCCCCTACGAGCTGGCCTTCATGGCGGGCGGTTCGCGGCGCGTCGCCGAGGCCGCCGTCGGGCTGCTGGCCGCGTCGGGGGCCGTACGCGTGTCCCGCGACGGACGGGTGCACCAGGTGGCCGGCGCCCGGAGCACCGGCGAGCCGGTCGAGGACGCCGTCCTGGACGAGGTCCAGCGCTCCCCCGGAGGCTGGGCCAGCACGATCAGGCACAGCGTGAGCCAGAGCGCCACCCTGGACGAGCTCCGGCACCGGCTGGGCAGGATCGGCGCGATCCACCCCACCGGCTCCTTCACCCAGGTCGACCGGCTGATCGTCCGGTTACGGGTGCTGGCGGTGCTGGCCCTCGCCGGGGCGGCCGTGGAGGCGCTGTCGGTGGCCGTCGAGGGCACGTCCGCGCTTCCCCTGGCCGCGCTCGGCGTCCTGGCCGGGACGGTCGTGGGCGCGCCGACCGCCATAGCCGGACACAGGCGCTCGTTCCCGACCGACCTGACCGCTTCCGGGCAGGCCGCGCTCGACCGGGCCAAGCTGGACCACCCGCCGGGCACGTCCGGCGGCCCGGTGGCCGTCGCGCTGTACGGCCTCGGCGAGCTGAACGACGCCAACCTGACCCTGGCGATCAACGGTTCCCCCGACCTGACGCTGCTGCCCGGACGACGGCGGCGCAGCGGCCCGGGCGGCCACGTCCAGTCGCAGAGCTCCGGCGGGCACGGCGGTGGTTGCGGCACCACGGGATGCGGTGGCGGGAGCGGCTGCGGAGGCGGCGGCTGCGGGGGCGGCGGCTGTGGCGGCGGGGGGAGCTGACATGCCGGACCTGGGCGTGCCGGACCTGGGGGTGGGCATCGGCTGGCGGCCGGAGCTCGACCTGACGGTCGAACGGCTGGCGGGCGTCGGGTTCGTCGAGGTGGTCGCCGAGAACATCGACCCCGGCGACCTGCCCGAGTCGCTGCGCCTGCTGCGTGCCAGGGGCGTGCCGGTGATCCCGCACGGCGTCTCACTGGGCGTCGGCGGCGCCGAGCGGCCGGACCCGGACCGGCTCGCCCGGCTCGCGGCCTGCGCGCTGGCCCTGGACGCGCCGCTGGTCAGCGAGCACCTGGCGTTCGTCCGCGGGGGCGGCGTGGAGGCGGGGCACCTGCTTCCCGTGCCGCGTACGCGGGAGTCGCTGGAGATCGTGGTGGAGAACGTGCGGCTGGCCCAGGAGGCGCTGCCCGTGCCGCTGGCGCTGGAGAACGTGGCCGCGATCTTCGGCTGGCCGGACGACGAGCTGACCGAGGCCCGCTTCCTGGCCGAGGTCGTGGAACGTACGGGGGTCGGGCTGCTGGTGGACGTGGCCAATCTGTACACCAACCAGGTCAACCTGGGACTGTCGGCCGTGGACGCGCTGGACACGCTGCCGCTGGCGCATCTGGCGTACGTGCACGTGGCCGGCGGTCACGAGCACCACGGGATCTGGCACGACACGCATGCCGCGGCCGTGCCGCCACCGGTGCTGGACCTGCTGGCCGAGCTGTGCGCCCGGACCGCGCCGCCCGGCGTCCTGCTGGAGTGGGACGACGACTACCCGAGCGACGCCGTGCTGGCCGGGGAGCTGGCGCGGATCCGGGCCGCGACGGTCCGGGCCGGGCAGCCCGTGGGCGGACGAGATGAGTGAGCAGGCGCGGGCGCGGCTGGCGCAGGCCCAGGGCCGGGTCGTCGCGAGCCTGGTGGCCGGGGCGGACCCGCCCGAGGGCTTCGACGCCGGACGGCTCCGGGTGCAGGCGGCCTCCCTGATGGCCAAGCGGCGCGGCGTGGTGGCCAGGATCCGCCCGGACGCCGCCCGTGCCGCTGGGCCCGCCCTGGCCGCGGAGTTCGCCGCCTACGCGGCCGCCCGTGCCGTCCCGCCGCCCGGCTACCGGGCCGACGCCGACGACTTCGCCGCCTGGCTGCGCGCCCGCGGTCTCCTGCCGGACGGGAAACCCCGTCTGTGGAGCCGCCTGTTCCGCCGGGATCGCGGCTAAGCTGCTCGTAGCAAGCGCTTGGGAGGCGGTACGGCGTGCGGATCGTCAACATGGGCGACTGGCCCCTCGGCGAGCAGGACGAGCAGCTCCACGAGCCGGGCGACGACCCGCTGTGGAACGAGTCCTACTACCTCGACTTCGTCTCCGACGACGGCGAGCTGGGCGGATACGTCCGCATCGGGCTCTATCCGAACTGGAAGCGCACCTGGTTCTGGGTCCGGCTCGTCCGGCGCGGCGGCGGCCTGGTGGAGATCACCGACCACGAGGCCCCGCCGACCGGCCTGGCGATGGCCTCGGGCTCCTATGAGGCGGACCTGGCCGCGACCGACCCCCTCCGGACCGCACGGCTGCGCCTGACCGCCCCGGACCTGGCGCTCGACCTCGAATGGCACACCCGCGGCGGCGTGTACGGCTACCAGCTCACCCCCCGCTACGAGGTCCCCTGCGAGGTGACCGGGACGGTCGACGGCCGGCCCTTCCACGGCCACGGCGAACGCGACCACAGCTGGGGCGTCAGGGACTGGTGGTCGATCTCCTGGACGTGGAGCAGCGGCCGCCTCGCCGACGGCACCCATCTGCACGGCACGCAGGTGAACCTGGGCATGCCGCTGCCGTGGCCGGCGTTCACGGTGCCGCCCGGCGGCGAGATCGAGCATGCCGGGGGCTTCACGGCCGGCACCCGGTTCGACGGCGACCGTCCGGCGGAGACGCTGCTGAGCTTCCCCGGCCGTGCGGTGACCGTGCGGCCGGTCGCGTTCGCCCCGGTGACCCTGGTGTCGCCCGAGGGGGCGGTGGCCGAGTTCCCGAGGGCGATGTGCGAGCTGGAGTCCGACGACGGCGTCACCGGCTTCGGGTGGACGGAGTGGCACCAGCCGCCGGGCTGGCGTGAGCACGGCTGGCACCCCTTGCTCTGAAATATCCAGACATCCTAGGTTTGGGGGGTGATTGTCGATGCGCACCAGCATTTCTGGGACCTCGAAACCGGCGACTACCCTTGGCTCACCCCCGAGGCGGGCGTGCTCTACCGGACCTACGCGCCGCACGACCTGGCTCCCGAGCTGGAGCGGGCCGGCGTGGACCGTACGGTGCTGGTGCAGGCCGCCGACTCCTGCGCCGAGACCGATGCCCTGCTGGCCCTGGCCGACGCCCACGACTTCGTCGGCGCGGTGGTCGGATGGATCCCGCTGCTCCGCCCGGACGAGGCCGCCGAGGCCATCGCCCGATATGCCGGAAATACGAAGTTCCGTGGCGTCCGGCACCTGATCCACGAGGAGCCCGACCCCGACTGGCTGGTCCGCGACGAGGTGCTGGAGTCGCTCGGCCTGCTCGCGGCGGCCGGCCTGACGTTCGACGTGGTCTCGCTCCTGCCCCGGCACCTCGACCACGTCGTCACGCTGGCCGGGCGGCATCCGTCCCTGAGGATCGTCGTCGACCACCTGTCCAAGCCGCGCATCAGGGACCACGAGTGGGAGCCGTGGGCCGGTGGGCTGGCCCGCGCGGCCCGCTTCCCTAACGTGTACGCCAAGGTCTCCGGCCTGGTCACCGAGGCCGACCGCCGGAACTGGACGGTGGAGGACCTGCGGCCGTACGTGGAGCACGCCGTCGAGCTGTTCGGCCCGGAGCGCCTGATGGCCGGGAGCGACTGGCCGGTGGCCCTGCAGGCGGCCGACTACCGGACGGTCTGGGAGGTCACCGGCGCGCTGCTGGGCGGAACCGATCGGGACCTGGTCCTCGGGGACACAGCCAGAGGTTTCTACGGGTTTAGCTGAGTTAGGGCCGGAAACGGGGAAGGGCGTGGGGGGACTACGCTGTGTCGATGGGTCATATCTGACCGTCACGCCCGTCGCGTGCACGGACACCGTCGGCACGCCGTACGAGATCACCCTTGAGCTCCATCGCGACGGCACGCCGTACGGCAGTGTGGGGGAGCGGTGCGGCTGGCTGCTCGCGCGCCTGGCGCGCGGGGTCGACGAGGCGCGGCAGGGAAGGGGGGCGGCCAGGCGGTGGAACGACCCCGACGACCGCTTCCCCGACGAGGAGCCGGAGAGCGAGCTGTTCTCCTTCCGCTACCGCACCCGGTCGGGGCTGGTGGGCGGCGGCGAGCTGCGCTGCCAGCTGCGCACCATCCCCATCTGGCAGCCCGCACCCGCCCAGTGGCGGCTGACCCGCCGGGCCTACGTCGAGGCGTGGGGGGCCACCGGCGTGGGCATGCGGGCGGTCCTGACGTCGGCTGAATTGTCCGAGTTTGTCCGTGAACTGGTCCATGAGGCCGAAGGGTGCCTCGGCGGAAGAGATCTCGCCAGGAATCCGATTGCGGGAGCAGGCACGGGCGAAACGCGGTGATAATTGCCTGTTGGGTCATTCGACCAAAGGCACAGCACCGCTGGGGAGGCACTCCGTGGGCCTGCGCGACCTGGTCTACCGGCTGTACGAACACAGGCTGGAGACCAAGCTGTCCAAGGACAGCGTTCCCCGGCATGTCGGGGTCATCATCGACGGCAACCGCCGCTGGGCGCGCGCCATGGGCATGCGCGACGTGGCCACCGGCCACCGCAAGGGCGCGGACAAGATATCGGAGCTGCTCGGCTGGTGCCGCGAGACGGGCGTCGAGGTCGTCACCGTCTGGATGTTGTCCAACGACAACCTCAACCGGCCGCGCGAGGAGCTGGAGCCGCTGCTGCACATCATCGAGGACGTGGTCCAGGAGCTCGTGGACGCGGGCTGGCGGATCAGCCCGGTGGGCGCGCTGGACCTCCTCCCGGCCCGGACGGCCAATGTCCTAAAAAACGCAAAAGAAGCGTCATCACACCGTCCGGGCCTGATTGTGAACGTTGCAGTTGGGTATGGAGGAAGACGTGAGATTGCCGATGCGGTGCGCTCACTCCTCCAGGAGCATGCGAGTAAGGGCGCCAGCATCGAGGACCTCGTGGAGGTCCTCGATGTCGAACACATCGCGGAGCATCTCTACACTCGCGGCCAACCCGACCCGGACCTCCTCATCCGTACGTCGGGCGAGCAGCGTCTGTCCGGATTCATGTTGTGGCAGAGCGCTCACTCAGAGTTCTACTTCCATGAGGCTTACTGGCCGGACTTCCGCAGGGTCGATTTCCTGCGGGCGCTGCGCGATTACGCTGCGAGACACCGGCGTTACGGTTCTTGATGCGACATTCGGGTATCCAGGACGTAACGTTGGAAGTGTCCGGCCACAGGCCGGGCATCCCGGAGAGGGCCCGCCTTTGCACCGAAATCTGCTGAGGGGGGCCGGAGTCCGGCTCCGCCGGCAGGTTGCGGTCGGGGACGCGGGTCCGGTCCGGTTCCCACCTCGTCTGCAGGGTGCCCGCACCTATGGGCGCCCGGGGGAGAACGTGTGGCAGTGTCCTCGAGCAACCCTACTCACCAGCCGGCCAAGCGCACGTACGTGCTCGACACCTCGGTGTTGCTGGCCGACCCGGCGGCATTGACGCGCTTCGCCGAGCACGACGTCGTCCTTCCCATCGTGGTCATCACGGAGCTGGAAGGTAAGCGGCACCATCCCGAGCTCGGCTACTTCGCGAGGAAAGCCCTGCGCTACCTCGACGACCTGCGGGTTCAGCACGGCAGGCTCGACGAGCCGATGCCGACTGGGGATGGAACGATCAGGGTTGAGCTCAACCACAGCGATCCGTCCATTTTGCCCGTCGGGTTCCGCCTGGGCGACAACGACACGCGCATCCTGACCGTCGCGCGCTCGCTCGCGGCCGAGGGCTGCGACGTCGTCCTCGTCTCCAAAGACCTGCCCATGCGGGTCAAGGCGGCCTCGATCGGCCTGGTGGCCGAGGAGTACCGCGCCGAGCTGGTCGTCGAGTCCGGCTGGACCGGGATGGCCGAGCTGCAGGTGACGGCCGAGGACGTCGAGACGCTCTTCGACAAGGGCGTGGCCGACCTGGAGGAGGGCCGTGAACTGCCGGCGCACACCGGCCTGCGGCTGCTGTCGGCCAAGGGATCGGCGCTCGGCAGGGTGGCGCCGGACAAGTCCGTACGCCTGGTCCGCGGCGACCGCGAGGTCTTCGGCCTGCACGGCCGCTCGGCCGAGCAGCGCATCGCGCTGGACCTGCTGATGGACCCCGAGATCGGGATCGTCTCGCTGGGCGGCAGGGCCGGCACCGGCAAGTCGGCGCTGGCGCTCTGCGCCGGTCTGGAGGCGGTCCTGGAGCGCCGCCAGCACCGCAAGGTGGTCGTCTTCCGCCCCCTGTACGCCGTCGGCGGCCAGGAGCTCGGCTACCTGCCGGGCACCGAGGGCGAGAAGATGGGCCCGTGGGCGCAGGCGGTCTACGACACGCTCGGCGCGATCACCTCGCCCGAGGTGATCGACGAGGTGCTCGACCGGGGCATGCTGGAGGTGCTCCCGCTCACGCACATCCGCGGCCGGTCGCTGCACGACGCGTTCGTGATCGTGGACGAGGCCCAGTCGCTGGAGCGCGGGGTGCTGCTCACGGTGCTGAGCCGGATCGGCGCCAACTCCCGGGTGGTGCTCACGCACGACGTCGCCCAGCGCGACAACCTGCGGGTCGGCCGGCACGACGGCGTGGTGGCGGTGGTGGAGAAGCTGAAGGGCCACCCGCTCTTCGCGCACGTCACGCTCACCAGGTCCGAGCGGTCCCCGATCGCCGCCCTGGTGACGGAGATGCTGGAGGACATCACGATGTGAGGCGCGGCGGGCCTACTTGAGCTCGCCGCAGGTGTACGGCCGTCCCTCCGCCTTGGAGGGGTGGCCGTCGTTCTCCCGGACGATCTTGACCTGCTCGAACGCGGCGTCCTGCTGCGCGGCGTCCTGCTGCGCGGTGCAGACGATCTGGGCCTTGCCGAGCCTGCTCAGCGGCCGGTCGCCCTTGAAGTAGACGGTCAGCGTGGACGTGCGCGGGAGCTGCTTCTCGTCGCGCTGGACGGGGTCGAGCGAGTCCTTCATGCCGACGTACTCCAGGCCGCGCAGCTCGGTGGTGCGGTCGCCGAGCGGCCGGTCGGAGGCGGCGAACAGGGCGCCGAGCAGGCTCCCCACGGTGTCGGTCTCGACGTCGGCGGGTTCGAGCGTGAGCTCCTTGTTCCTGATCAGGAAGATGGTCTTCGAGGGCGGCGGCAGCTTGATGGTGGGCGCGGCGCCCTTGGTCTGGACGTCGGTCGGCGAGATGCCGCAGGCGGCCGCGGCCAGCAGGGCGAGAACGGCCGGCAGGGCCCGGTGCGCTCTCATTGGTGCGGCAGCCAGACCGTGAACAGGGTGCCCGGCTGCTGGGCCCGTACGGAGATCGTGCCGCCGTGCAGGTGCACGTTGGCGCGGGCGATGGCCAGGCCGAGGCCGCTGCCCTGGCTGCGGGCCCGGCCCGCGCCCGCCTTGAAGAACCTGTCGAAGACGTGGGGCAGCGCCTCGGCGGGGATGCCCTTGCCATGATCGCGCACCTTCACCTCCAGGCCGTTCTCGGTGCCTCTCGCGGTGACCTCCACCGGGGGCAGGCCGTGCTTGAGCGCGTTGCCGACCAGGTTGGCCACGATGACGTCGAACCTCCTCGGATCGAGGTTGACGGTCAACCCCTGCGAGGCGGTCACCTCCACCTCGTCGCTCCAGCCGCGCACCTCCAGGCAGTCGAGGAGGGCGTCGGCGACGTTCACGGGCTCCACGTTGAGCGTCGCGGTGCCGGCGTCGAACCTGCTGACCTCGATCAGGTGCTCGACCAGCTCGCGCAGGCGGCCGATCTCGCGCAGCACCAGCCGTACGGCCTCGGCGGGCGCGTCGGGCAGCCGGCCGGCCTCCTCCGAGAGCATGTCGGCCACGGCCGTCATGGCGGTGAGCGGCGTGCGCAGCTCGTGCGAGACGTCGGCCACGAACCTGCGGGACATGGCTTCCAGCGAGCGCAGCTCCGACACGCTCAGCTCCAGCGCCGCCGCGGCGTCGTTGAACCTGGAGGTCAGCTCGGCCAGCTCGTCCTGGCCGTGCACCGGCAGGCGGGTGTCCAGCCGGCCCTGGCCGAGCGCCTGGGCGGCCGCGCTGAGCCGCCGTACGGGCAGCAGCACCTGCCGGGCCGACAGCAGCGCCACCACCAGCGCGATCAGCACGATGACCGCGCCGCCCTGGGTGAGCGTGTTGCGCAGCGTGGCGAGCTGGCTCTCCTCGTCGTGCAGCGGGAAGAAGACGAACGCGCGCAGCCCGGTCGGCTCGGGGGCGGTGCCGGTCTCGTACCGGTGAACCTCGGCGCCGACGACGAGCCACAGCTCGTTGCCGATCACCTTGCGCTGGGTGACGACGTTCTGCTTGGCCCGGCCGTACAGCTCGTTGGGGACGTCCTTCATGGTCATCGGGCCGTCGGCGGACAGCAGGTTGCCGTACTCGACCAGGACGCTGCGGCCGGGGCTGGACAGCGTGCGGACGACCTGGTTGAGCTCCTTCATGGACGGCGCCGCCTCGCCCGGCCTGAGCTGGCCGACCGGGAAGGTGATCCGGCCGAGCTCCCGGGTCACCAGGTCGAGCGACGTGGTCTCGGCCCTGGTCACGAGCGCGGTCTTGGCCAGCTCGAAGCCGATGGTGGCGACCAGCACCGACGCGGTGACCGCGACGAGGGTGAACGTGATGACCAGGCGCGCCCGCAGCCCGGTGGGCAGCGGGATCACGGAGGGCTGAACCGGTAGCCGAACCCGCGCACGGTGTGGATGAAGACGGGCTCGGCCGGCCTCGGCTCGATCTTGGCACGGACGCGCTGGACGCAGGCGTCCACCAGCCGCGAGTCGGCGACGTGCGTGTGGTCCCAGACGACCCGCAGCAGGTAGCGGCGGTTGAGCACCTGCCCGGGGTGGCGGACGAGCTCCAGCAGCAGCCGCAGCTCGGTCGGCGTCAGGTGGATCTCCTTGCTGGCCAGCGTGACCTTGAGCGCCCCCCGGTCGATCACGAGGTCGCCGAAGGTGATGCGGTCGGAGGTGGCGGACTCGGCCCGGCGCAGGATGGCCCGGATGCGGGCGTCGAGCACCCGCGGCTCGACCGGCTTGACCACGTAGTCGTCGGCTCCCGCCTCCAGGCCGACCACGACGTCCAGGTCGTCGCCGCGGGCGGTGAGCAGGATGACGGGGAGCTGGTCGAGCTTGCGGATGCGGCGGCAGACCTCCACGCCGTCGATGCCGGGGAGCATGACGTCGAGGATCGCGATCTCGGGGCGGCGGGCGCGGATGTGGTCCAGAGCCTCCTCGCCCGTCGCATAGGACGTGACGGAATGTCCCTGCCGCGTCAACGCCAGCTCCAGAGCTGTGCGGACGGAGGGATCGTCTTCTACAAGGAGGATGCCGGCCACGCGCACATTATTATTCCATGTCCCCTATACCCGGGTTATGTCATCAAACTGTGACCCGGTCCGGATCAGATCCCGAAGATGGGGCGGAACCCTGAAAGCGGCCTCCCTTCGGTGCGGGCGCTCGAAGGGAGGCGCGCCACCTCTGTGACGAAACTCACAATTTTTCGTGAAAAAGGTTGTTACCTGCTGGTTGGCCAAGAGAACGTCAACCGAATCCCGCGTTCCGGTTGCGGACCACCCCCCATGACAGGGCAAGCTCATGGATCGTGAGCCCCGGTCCGCAGTTGAGTGAGCGCCCCCCGAAGGATGACCTTCGCTCGGCGCGCCGCCGGCCTTCGCGTTTCACCCCCAAGCGCGTCGCCGTCACGGTCGTGTCGCTGGTGGTGGTCGTGGGCGGTGGCGGTTACGTCGCCTATCGCGCCGTCGACAATGCCAACAGGCCGCCGGTCGACCCGTTCACGGCCGAGCAGCTGGGCGCGCTCGCCGGAGGCGACCTGTTCGCCCCCGACCCCGAGACCGACGCCCTGAAGAACGCCGCCGAGCAGGCGTTCCGGGCCGACCAGCTCAAGAAAGGCCGCACCGGCACCAAGAAGCTCAACTGGGTCGTGCCCAAGAAGGCGCCGGGCGGCAACGGCTTCCCGCCCGCGAACTTCCCGCCGGGCAGCAACCCCTCGCCCGGCAGCAACAAGGCCGTCGCCAAGTCGTTGCTCGCCGCCAAGGGCTGGGGCGCCGACCAGTGGGGCTGCCTGGAGCTGCTGTGGCAGAAGGAGAGCGGCTGGAACGAGCGGGCGATGAACCGCTACTCCGGCGCGTACGGCATCCCACAGGCCCTGCCCGGCAGCAAGATGGCCAGCGCGGGCGGCGACTGGCAGACCAATGCCGCCACCCAGATCGCGTGGGGCCTCGGCTACATCAAGGGCCGCTACGGCACGCCCTGCGGCGCCTGGGGCCACTCACAGTCCACAGGATGGTACTAACAGGTCAACTTTCCTCCTGTAATCGGCAAGCCGTCTCACCCGATCGTGTATGAGCGGCGCACGCTGGCCGCATGGGTGCGAAGGTCAGTGTGATCATCAATGTCCACAACCCGGGTGACACCGCGGACGCGTGCATCCGCTCCGCGCTGGAGCAGACGCTGCCGGCCGCCGACTACGAAGTGATCTTCGTGGACGACGGCTCCACGGACGGCATCGGGGCCCGCCTGGACACCATCGCCGATCTCCGCGAGAACGTCCGCGTGCTGCACCTGCCGCACACCGGGTCGCCGTCGCGGGGCCGCAACATGGGCGTGGCCGCGGCGGAGGGCGATTACGTCTACTTCCTCGACCAGTCCGACCGGCTGGCGCGCGACGCCCTGGCCCGCATGCACGAGCGCGCGGTCGAGACCGACGCCGACGTGCTGATCGGCCGGCTGGCCCGTGACTACGGGCCGCCCATGGTGGCGTTCGAGCGCAGCACGGCCCGCGCCGACATCCTGCGCGAGCGCCTGATGACGCTGCTCGTCCCCCAGCAGCTCTACCGCCGGGCCTTCCTGGAGGAGCACGAGCTGGGCTTCGCCATGCCCGGCGGCAGGCTGGCCGAGCAGGCGTTCGTGATGCGGGCGTACCTGCACGCCAAGGTGATCGCCGTACTGGCCGAGGACGTCTGCTGCCAGCTCGGACCGCGGCCCGAGGCGGCCGAGGAGGACCCCCGGGTGATCGTGGCCGGGCTGGGCACGCTGCTCACCGACATCGACACCTACGTCGGCGCCGGCCGCCAGCGCGACCGCATGTACGCCTACTGGTTCCGCTCCGCCGTGCTCAGGCCGCTGCTGACCGCCAGGTTCGCCGACTCCTCGGTGGACCGGGGCATGCACTTCCGGGTCGTGCAGGAGCTGATCGGCGAGCGTTTCCCCGAGCGGGTCGACCGCTACCTGCCCGTCCAGATGCGGGCGGTGGCCGCCTTCGTCAGGAGCGGACGCCTGGACCAGATCGTCATGCTGGCCAACTCCTCCAAGCGCGCGGGCCTGCGCGCCGAGCTCACCGAGATGCGCTGGGACGCCCACATCCTGGTGCTCGGCCTGACCGTGGAGGTCATGTCCGGCGACGGCCTGCCCGACCGGTACCGCGTGGACGGCGAGCGCCTGCACTGGATCCCGCCGCGTTCGATCGACACCAGGCTGCTGTCCGACGACGTCACCGACATCACCTCCGACGTCGAGCGGGCCCGCGTGGACGTCTACATCCGGCACAGCGGGACCGGCGTGGTGCACTTCCTGCCGATCAACCAGCACGTCGAGCGCGGGCCCGACGGCCGCCGCCGGGTCCGCGTGCAGATCAGGGGCGAGGCCCGGCTGGACGTGACCAGCGCGGCGATGGGCCGCCCGCTCAGCCCGGGGCAGTGGGAGGTGCACGTCCGTATGTTCAGCGGCGCCAACCAGGCCAGGAGCCGGGTCGGCCGGGCCGAGGGGCCGCTCAACTGCCTGGGCGTGCTGGCGCAGCGGCCCAGGATGCGGCTGGTGGTGCCGTGCTGGTCGGACAAGGGGGAGCTGGGGCTCGCCGTCGAGCCGCGCTCGTTCTCGGAGTCGATCGCGCTGGTGTCGCCGGGGGTGACCGTCCGCCAGCTCGACGGTCACGTGTACGTCGTGCTGCCGGTCCCGTACGTGCCGCCGAGCGGCGGGCCGCCCCTGGAGCTGGTGCTGCGCAGCACCGGCCGCCGCGAACGCGAGGTGTGCGCGCCCGCGCTGGTCGAGGCCGGGGTGCCGGGCAAGCTCGCCGGCCAGCTCGTCGCCAAGATCCCGGTCAAGCGGCACATCTCGGGCGATGACCACCTCGGTCCGGGCGCCTGGCTGTCGTCGCTGCGCTCGGCCGACGAGGAGACCGGGCTGCGGTTCGGGCTCCAGGTGCGCCGGGGCCGGGTCGAGACGCGCCCGGCCGTCGCGGTCGAACCCCGGCGGCGCTCGCCCATGGGCCACGACACCGTGCTCCACCGCCTCGGCAGGCGCCTGCCCGGGGCGCGGCACATCGTGCGCTGGGCGCGCGCGGGCAGGCATCGCTACCTCAAGGAGTGACCCAGTCCTCCAGCTCCTGGAAGGCGTCCCTGAAGGCCGGGAGCATGGGCCTGAGCCGGTCGGGGTAGACGTCGACGAGGCTGTCGAGGTGGTTGCCGCCCTCGATCCGGTGGTAGCGGAACGGGCGGCGCGGGCCCACCATCTCGGCGTAGACGTCGGAGTCGCGGGAGATCGGCAGCAGCGTGTCGAGGGTCCCGTGGATCGTGATCAGCGGCTTGGTGATCCTGCCGGTCAGCCCGATCCTGGCCATCGCGGCGTACGGCCTGCGCGCGTCGTAGTCGTAGTCGGCCGGCGCGCCCGTGTACGACGGGTCCAGCTCCTTCTGGTAGAGCTGCTGGGTGAGCTCCCAGTAGTACTGCCGGTGGAAGGGCCACAGGAACTCCGACCCCGCCGCGAACCCGGCCGCCCGCACGCCCGCCTCGTCGGGGTACGCCTTCAGCGCGGGCGGCAGGAAGTTCAGCAGGTTGTCGCCCTTGACCCGGAAGAGCGTGCCCTCCCAGTCCACGCCGCCGTCGTAGAGCCAGGCGCGGTTCTCCAGCTGCCACCTGACCAGGTAACCGCCGTTGGACAGGCCGGCCATGAACGTACGGGCGGGCGGGCGGCCGTACCGCTGCCGGACGACCGACCTGGCGGCCACGGTGAGCTGGGTGACGCGGTCGTTCCACTCGGCGATGGCGTCGCCGGGGCGGCGGCCGTCCTGGTAGAAGGTCACGCCCACGTTGCCCTTGTCGGTGGCGGCGAACGCGTAGCCCTTGGACAGGACCCAGTCGGAGATCGTGTAGTCGTTGGCGTACTGCTCCCGGTTGCCCGGCGTGCCGCTGACGACCAGGCCGCCGTTCCAGCGGTCGGGGAGCCTGATCACGAACTGGGAGTCGTGGTTCCAGCCGTGCGTGGCGTTGCCGGTCGAGGTGTCGGGGAAGTAGCCGTCGAGCTGCGTGCCGGGCACGCCGGTCGGGTTGACGGTGGCCTTGGAGTGCAGGCCGGCCCAGTCGGCCGGGTCGGTGTGGCCGGTCGGCGTGGTGCCGGCCGTGGTGAGGTCGTCGAGGGTGGCGCTGACCAGCTTCTCCGCCCCGGGCACGGTCAGCTCGTGCGCGACGGGGGCGGTGAGCAGGCTCGCCACGAGGGTGAGGGCGACGAACATCAGGCCTCCTCCAGGTGCTCGGCCAGCAGGCGGCGGAACTCTACGGGCCGCTCCAGGTGCGGGCTGTGGCCGCAGTCGTCCAGCACGACCTCGCGATAGCGGCCGTAGCGGTCGAGGACCGCCCTGGTCTGGGTCACCATCGGCTGGGCCGGCGTGCCGGGGGAGCCGGGCACGACGCCGATCGCGCCCAGGTGGGCCAGGTCGAACAGGGAGGTGTCGGAGACGATCACGTCGTCGGCGCCCCTGATCCACAGGACGGGCGGCCTGGAGTCGATCTCGTGCAGGTCGTCCAGGCGGAAGTGGGTGGGGGCGCACGCGTTGAGCACCCCCTGCTTGCCGGGGGCCACGCCCGGCCACGCGGGGGAGGTGGCGGCGTCACCCGGGTAGTTGGCCTCGTCCACCCGGGTGGTGAGCATCGACCGCAGGTAGAAGTCCTCGTCGGGGATCTCGGGGTGCTTGACGTAGCCGGAGCGCAGCACGTTGCGGGGGGAGGTGGGGGACTCCTCGGACAGGTCGCCGGCCTGCAGGCGGGCCACGAAGTCGGGGTTCGCCGCCCCGGCTCCCGATCCCGCGCCGTCGGGGTGGGTGAGCGTGCCGTCCGGGCCCTCGGTGCCGCCGAAGCCGTACGGGGAGATCGGGTTGACCAGCGTGACGCTCCTGACCAGCGCCGGACGGTCGCGCAGGAACTGCAGGACGACGCCGCCGCCGAGGCTCCAGCCGACCAGGTGCACGCCGTCGAGCCCGAGCGCCTCGGTCAGCTCGACCAGGTCGTCGGAGAAGTCGCGCAGGCCCCGGGTGGCGTCCACCGGCTGGGGGTCGGTGTCGCCGAAGCCGCGCAGGTCGGGGGCGAGCGGGCGGTAGCCGTCGGGCAGCGCGGCCATGCTGTCGCGCCAGAACGCGCCGGAGGAGACGTTGCCGTGCACGAACAGCACGGGCTCGCCGGACGTCCTGCCCTCGACGGTCAGGACGTGCTGCGTGAGGCGGGGGGTGGTGACCTTCATCGCACGTGCATCCTCTCGGCCAGGTCGCGTCCCTGGGTCTCGCGGGCGGTGTAGACGGCGACCAGCGTGAGCACCGCCGCCAGGCCAAGGTAGACGGAGATGGGCACACTGCTGGAGTAGCTCTTCAGCAGCGCCACCGCGATGAGCGGGGCCAGCGCGCCGGCCACGATGGCCGACAGCTGGGCGCCGATCGACACGCCGGTGTAGCGCGTCCGGGTGCCGAACAGCTCGGCGAAGAAGGCCGCCTGCGGGCCGTACATCATGCCGTGGAAGAGCAGGCCGACGGTGACCGCGAGGGTGATCGCCAGGAAGTTGCCGGTGTCCACCAGCGGGAAGAAGGCGAAGATCCACACGCCGATGCCGGCTGCTCCGGCCAGGTAGATCGGGCGGCGGCCGAGCCGGTCCGACAGTGCGCCCCACATCGGGATCGTGACGAAGTGGACCGCCGAGGCGACCAGCACCGCGCTCAGCACCGTCGAGTTGTCGATCTTGGCGTTCTTCGCGTACGTGATGACGAACACGGTCAGCAGGTAGAACGAGATGTTCTCGGCCAGGCGGGCGCCGATGGCGGTGAGCACGTCCTTCCGGTGGTGCCGCAGCACGCCCATGATCGGCGCGGTCGGCTCCGGCTCGGCCTGCCGGAACACCGGCGACTCGCTGATCGTCAGCCGGATCCACAACCCGACCATCACCAGCACGCCCGACAGCAGGAACGGGACCCGCCAGCCCCACGACAGGAACGCCTCGTCGGACTGCCAGGCGGCCAGCACCGCCAGCACGCCGGTGGCCAGCAGGTTCCCGCCGGGCGCGCCCGCCTGCGGCCAGGAGGCCCAGAAGCCGCGGCGGGCGGTGTCGCCGTGCTCGGACACGATCAGCACCGCGCCGCCCCACTCGCCGCCGAGCGCGAAGCCCTGCACGAGCCGGAGCGCGGTCAGCAGCAGCGCCGCCGACGAGCCGAGCGTGGCGTACGTCGGCAGGCAGCCGATCAGGAACGTGGCGGCGCCCATCATCAGCAGGCTGACCACCAGCAGGGTCTTGCGGCCCAGCCGGTCGCCGAAGTGGCCGAAGACCAGGCCGCCGAGCGGGCGGGCGACGAATCCCACGGCGTAGGTGAGGAACGACAGCAGCGTGCCGGTCAGGGGGTCGGACTCGGGGAAGAAGAGTTTGTTGAACACGAGAGCGGCTGCCGAGCCGTACAGGAAGAAGTCGTACCACTCGATGGTGGTGCCGATCAGGCTCGCGGCGACGATCCTCTTGATGGAAGTTGCCATGCCGGTCACGGTAAAGAGTGACCGGTGTCACTCATATGGGGTCGGGACCCACAGTCTGTGGCGAGGATGTGTGGCCGAGCTTGTGCAGGCGGAGCGCGAGCTGGATCTCCAGCGCGCGTTCGGGCTCCAGCCAGCCGTCGCCGAGCAGCCTGCCGATCCGGTCGAGGCGTTGCGTGACGGTGTTGACGTGGATGTGCATGGCCTCGGCCGTACGGGAGGGCGAGCCGCCCGTGCCGAAGTAGGCCGACAGGGTGTCGGCGAGCGCGGTGCCGCGGCGGGCGTCGTAGTCGAGCACCGCGCCGAGCACGCGGCCGACAAAGCCGCGCACGTCGCGGCCGTCGCCCACGAGCAGGCCGACGAAGCCCAGCTCGGCGGGGCTCGCGCCGTCGCCGGCCCGGCCGAGCGCGATCAGCGCCTCGGCGCACCGCCGCGCCTCCTGGTACGCCTCCGCGACGTCCCGCGCCCCCGCCGTCCCGTCTCCCGGCGCCTCTCCCGCGGAGGGGGCGGGGAGCCGGGCCGGGGAGGCGCCCGCCGTCGCCGGGCTGTGCAGGGACGCGCTCAGCTCGGCCGCCACCCGCTGGGCGAGGCCGCCCGCGTCGACGCCCGGCAGCAGCAGCACCACCTCCTCGCCGCGCCCCGCCGCCAGCCCGTGCCGGACCGTGGCGTGCGAGGAGGCCCAGAACGCCGCCCGCTCCCGCTGGCCGCCGTGCCTGGCCACCACCACGACGTGCGGCGCCCGCAGGTCCACGCCGAGCCGCCGGGCCCGGTCGGCCAGGCCGGGCGAGTCCGGGCGCGAGATCAGGTCCTCCAGCAGCTCGCCCCTGACCCGGCCCTCGGCCTCGGCCACGCTCCGCCTGAACAGCAGCAGCAGCGCGCACACCAGCGCCGCCCGTTCCAGGATGCGTTCGTCGGCGTCGTCGCTGCGCAGGATGAGCGTGCACAACGGCTCGCCGCCGACGTCCACCGACGCGATCAGCAGGTCGCCCCTGCGCACGGTACGTCCCAGCGCCCTGGACGCCTGCGCCGCCTCGAACACCCCCGCGTCCAGCTCGCCCACGTCGCCCGTGATCGGCCGGCCCAGGTCGTCGAGCACGGCCAGCGAACCGCCGAGCACCTCGGTCACCACGGCGGCGACGTCCTCGATGCCGCCGCCCCGCAGCACCAGCGAGGTCATCCGGTCATGGGCCAGCGCGGCCCGCTCGACGGCCTCGCCGTGCGCCCTTGCCGTCCTGTGGGCTTGCGAGAGCTCCTCCAGGGCGTTCCTGGTCTCCTGGAGCAGCCGGGCGTTGTCGATGGCGACGGCGGCGTGCGCGGCCAGGCTCGCCAGCAGCGAGACCTCCTCCTGGTGGAAGGGCCTGGCGCTGCGGTTGGCCGCCATGAGCACGCCGATCACCCGCTGGCCCAGCCGCAGCGGCACCCCGAGGATCGCGACCAGGCCCTCCTCCTTGACGGCCTCGTCGATGTGCCCCTTGTGCCGGAACCTGGCGTCGGCGAAGTAGTCGGCGGTCGCGTACGGGGTGGCCGTCTGCGCGACCAGCCCGCCCAGCCCGGCGCCCATGGCCAGCCGGAGGGCCCTGAACTTGGCCGAGATCGACCCGTCGGTGACCCGCATGTACGTGTCGCCCTGCTCGGGGTCGTGCAGCGTCATGTACGCGATGTCGGTCGCCAGCAGCTGCCTGGCCCGGTGGACGATGGCTTCGAGCACGGCGTCGAGGTCGCGCAGCGCGGCCAGGTCGCCGGCCGTGTCGTAGAGCGCCGACAGCTCGGCCTCCCGCCTGGCCCGCCGCCTGAGCAGCGCCCTGACCTTCAACGCCTCGACCTTGGCCTGCTCCAGCTCCTCGATCGTGGCCGGATCGGCGCCCTGCGCCCTGGCCTCCACGATCGGCCCCTCGAACTCGACGGCCGACGCTTCCCGCGCCAACAACTCCAGAAAGGGGGTGCTCACTAGTGGGCCGTCCAGCCGCCGTCTACGGGGAGGGAGGTGCCGGTGATGAAGGAGCCGTGGGGGCCGCAGAGGTAGGCGACCAGTTCGGCGACCTCCTCCGGCTCGATGAGCCGCTTGATCGCGGCAGGCTGGAGCATGATGTTCTCGACGACCTCGTCGCTGCCGATGCCGTGCACCCGGGCCTGGTCGTCGATCTGCGTCTCGACCAGCGCGGTGCGCACGTACGCCGGGCACACGCAGTTGGAGGTCACCCCGTGGGCCGCCCCCTCCAGCGCGACGACCTTGGAGAACCCCTCCAGCGCGTGCTTGGCCGTCGTGTACGCCGACTTGTACGGCGAGGCCCGCAACCCGTGCACCGACGACATGTTCACGAACCGCCCCCAGCCCCGGGCGTACATGCCGGGCAGCACCCGCCGCGCGATCAGGAACGGAGCCTCCACCATCACCCGCATCATGGCGGAGAACACCTCCGGCGGGAAGTCCTCGACCGGCGCGACGTGCTGGAACCCGGCGTTGTTCACCACGATGTCCACCGGCTCGTCGGGCAGCGACCCGGCGAAGGCCGGATCGCTCAGATCGGCCACCACCGCGATCCCGCCGACCTCCGCGGCCACCTTCCCGGCCGCCTCGCCCTGCCTGTCGACCACCAGTACCTTGGCCCCCGCGGCGGCCAGTCGCCGGGCGCAGGCGGCGCCGATGCCGCCCCCAGCCCCCGTCACCAGCGCGGTCCGCCCAGTCAGCTCCTTCGCCATACTCCGAACCCTAGGCGGTCGCCGCGCCGGGACGCATGGGTGCGGGCGACATAGATGTGGGCCCGCCTATGTGGATCACTCTCCGGTCGGCGGGCGGGTCATGGACAGCACGTCGAGCGCGGCGTCGAGCTGCTCCTCGGTCAGGGTGCCGGCGGCCACGTGGCCGCGTTCGACGACGACCTCCCGGATGGTCTTGCGTTCGGCCAGCGCCTGCTTGGCTATCTTGGCCGCCTCCTCGTAGCCGACGTGCCGGTTGAGCGGGGTGACGATCGAGGGGGAGGACTCGGCGTACTCGCGCAGCCGGTCGACGTTGGCCGTGATGCCGGCGACGCAGCGGTCGGCCAGCAGCCGGGACACGTTCGCCAGCAGCCTGATCGACTCCAGGATGTTGCGGGCGATGACCGGGAGCTGCACGTTCAGCTCGAAGCTGCCCGAGGCCCCGGCGAAGGTGATCGCCGCGTCGTTGCCGATGACCTGGGCCGCGACCATGGCCGCGGCCTCGGGGATCACCGGATTGACCTTGCCCGGCATGATGGACGAGCCCGGCTGGAGGTCCGGCAGGTTGATCTCGCCGAGCCCGGCGCGCGGGCCGGAGCCCATCCAGCGCAGGTCGTTCGCGATCTTGTTGAGCGACACGGCCACCACCTTGAGCTGCCCGGACAGCTCCACGATGGAGTCCTGCGCGCCCTGGGCCTCGAAGTGGTCCGCGGCCTCGCGGAAGGGGATGCCGGTCGCCTCGCCCAGCTTCGCGATCGCCCGTTCCGCGAAGCCAGGCGGGGTGTTGATGCCCGTGCCGACCGCCGTCCCGCCCAGGGGCAGTTCCAGGACGTGGTTCAGCGCCGTGCGGACGCGGGTGCCGCCGTGGTCGACCTGGGCGGCGTACCCGCCGAACTCCTGGCCCAGGGTCACCGGCGTGGCGTCCATCAGATGGGTCCTGCCCGACTTGACCACCTGCGCGAACTCGGCCGCCTTGGCGTGCAGCGTCTCGGCCAGGTGCGTGAGCGAGGGCAGCAGGTGGAAGGTCACCTCGACCGCGGCCGCCACGTGGATCGAGGTCGGGAAGACGTCGTTGGACGACTGGGAGGCGTTCACGTGGTCGTTGGGGTGCACGGGACGACCCAGCCGCTCCTCGGCCAGCGTCGCGATCACCTCGTTGGCGTTCATGTTGGACGAGGTGCCGGAGCCGGTCTGGAAGACGTCGATGGGGAAGTGGGCGTCGTGCTCGTTGTCGGCCACGTCGGCGGCGGCCTGCGCGACGGCCTCGGCCAGATCCTTGTCGATCACGCCCAGCTCGCCGTTGACCTCGGCGGCGACCGCCTTGATCAGGCCCAGCGCGGCGATGTGGGACGGTTCGAGCGGCCGCCCCGAGATCGGGAAGTTCTCCACCGCCCGCTGGGTCTGGGCCCGCCACCGCGCTCCCGCCGGCACGCGGACCTCGCCCATCGAGTCATGTTCGATTCTGAACTCGCTCATGACTCCAGTCTGTCCCACGGCTGTGCGATCAGTCCGAGCAGTCCGGGCGCCGGCCCGTCCCGCGCGGGGGCGGGCCGGCGTACCGGGGTGAGCGCGTTCAGCTGGAGATGAGCGCCACGATGAGGACGGCGATCACGACCGCCGCGGCGGCGGCCACGGCCATGAGCACCAGCATGCCGTTGCGGTTGCCCGCGGGCGGCTTCTCGGGCTGCCCGGCGATGGCGAACAGGTCGGTGCCGAGGCCCTGCCCCTGATGCGGGCCGCTCTGGTGCGGTACGGGCTGCCCCGGGCGGCCCTGTCCAGGTCCACTCTGTCCAGGTCCGCTCTGTCCAGGTCGGCCCTGCTGTGGCCCGCTCTGCTGCGGTCCGCCCTGTCCCGGGCCCTGCTGCGGCATCGGGCGCGGCGGTTGCTGCGTCGGCGGGTAGACCTGCTGGCCGGGAGCGCCGGGAGGGGCGGAGATGCGCCTGGTGGTGACGGTCCCCTCGTCGTCGGGGCGCTGCGGCGGACGGCCACCGCCCTGCTCGGGCCCCGGCGAGAACGGCGCCTTGGGACGCATGACGCTGACGGTCCGCTCGGGGTCGAAGTCCTCCTCGTCGCCGGTCTGAGGCGGCTGTGCCGGGCGAGCGCCCTGCGAAGGCCGTGCCCCCACGGGATGCGCCTGCTGCGGGCCCGAGGTGGGCGCTCCGGGCGTGGCGCCCGGCCCGTACGCCCCCGGCGCCCCGGAAGGGCGCCCCTGAGGGCCCGAGGCCCCTGGTGGGGGCCCGGAGGGACGTCGAGGGCCGGAACCGGTGAAGGGGTCGGGCAACGCGGCCTCCTGCGCGATCAGGTCTTCGGCCGTGAGCGCGGGCATCTCGCTCGTGGGCGTGTCGGCGACCATCCGCATGAGGGTCTCCGCCTTGGCGGCGCCGAGCCGCTGCCGGTAGTCCTTGTTCAGCAGCCCGTTCAGCACCGGCCGGAGCTGCCCCGCCTGCGTGGGCGGGTCGGCGCTCTCGCTGAGCAGCGCGGCCAGCGTCTCGGCGATCGTGGACCGCTCGTACGCCGGCCGCCCCTCGACCGCGAAGTACAGCGTCGCCCCCAGTGACCAGATGTCCGACTCCGGCCCGGTGTACTCGCCTCTGGCGCGTTCCGGGGCCGTGTAGCCGGGCGAGCCGATCACCATGCCCGTCTTGGTGAGCCGCGAGTCGCCCTCGGCCTTGGCGATGCCGAAGTCCGTCAGCACCACCCGGCCGCTCTCGGTGATGAGCACGTTGCCCGGCTTGACGTCGCGGTGCGTGATGCCCTGGGAGTGCGCGGCGCGCAGCGCGCCCAGCAGGTCGACGCCGATCTCGGCGACGAGCCGCGGCGGCAGCGGCCCCTCCTCCTCGATCACCTGCTCCAGCGAGCGGGCCTCGATGAGCTCCATGATGATCCAGGGGCTGTCGTCCTGGATGAGCACGTCATGGATGGCCGCGACGGACGGGTGGTTGATCCGCGAGGCGATGCGGCCTTCGCGCACCATGCGCTCGCGTAGCTCGGCCCGCTGGTCCTCGGTGAGTCCCGGGTCCTGGCGGATCTCTTTGACCGCCACCTCGCGCCCGAGCGCGCGGTCGCGGGCGCGCCACACCGTTCCCATCGTGCCCCGGCCGAGCGGAGCGATGAGCTCGTAGCGCTCCGCGAGCAGGCGTGTCTGCTGTTCCGGCATGAGAAGAAGATATCGATTCTCGCTTGGGAAGTGCTTTACCCTCGCTTGCGAAGTTCTCTTGGCCAGAACCGCCGAGGAAGGAACAACTTTATCACCGCCGACTTGAAACGGGCATAAGTGGACGGAGCCGGACGCGGTTCGACCCGCCTCCGGTGGACCCCCTCACCTGACCTGCGCTCCTGGCGCGGCGGCGGGACCGACAGCGCGGCCGCGGTGGTCTCCGCCCTGTGCAGCCCGCGATGCGCGGGCCTGCGCGTGAAAGGGGGTGAGGCGCTCACGGGCACCGGGCGTACGGGACGGCGCGGGGCCAGCGGCTCCTCCGCCGAGCCGCCCGCGGCCACCCGGGCCAGCATGAGCGAGGCCCGTACGGAGTCGAGCCGGGTTTGTGGATCGATCCGGAGCAACGCGTCGAGAACGGGCGCCAGCGGGCCCGCCTTGCTCATCGGGATCGGCTCGCCACTGGTCAGCGCGGCCAGCGCGGCGGCGGCCGTACGGCGACCGTGCAGCCCCCGGCCCTCGACGGCGGTGTAGAGGGTCGCGCCGAGCGACCACAGATCGCCCGCGGGGCTCGCCTTGGAGCCGAGAACCCGCTCGGGCGCGATGTAACCGGCCGACCCGAGGACGATGCCCGCCTGGGTGATGGAGACGTCGCCTTCGAGCGCGGCCAGTCCGAAGTCGGTGAGCACCGCGCGGTCCTCGGTCACCAGCACGTTGCTCGGCTTCACGTCGCGGTGGAGGATGCCCTTGGCGTGGACGGCCCGCAGCGCGCCGAGGATCTGCCGGCCGATCTCGGCGGCCCGGCGCGGGGGGAGCGGTCCGTGCTCCTGGATGAGCTGCTCCAGGGACCTGGCCCGGAGCAGCTCCATCACGATCCAGGGACGGTCGTCCTCGGTCACGACGTCGAAGACGGTGATGACCGACGGATGGGCGACCATCGCGGTCGCCCTGCCCTCGCGCTCGGTGCGGGCGCACAACTCGGCGCGCAGCTCCTCGTCGAGGACGGTGGGCAGCCGTACTTCCTTCACCGCCACGTCGCGGTCGAGCAACTCGTCATGCGCCCGCCAAACGGTGCCCATGCCGCCGCGACCAACCGGCTCCACGAGCCGATAGCGCGCGGCGAGAAGGTAACCGGAGGGCGCACGCATGCCAGGCAGCTTACCTATTTGTGTAAACCGACCAGTAGAGGCGGGGCCGATAAATTGTTGCGAACTTAAGTCAACCCGCCTGACTCGTTACGTCAGCGAACCTCCGGGCCACATCCGCCCAGTTGACGAGGCCCCACAGTTTCTCGACGTAGTCCGGACGCACGTTGCGGTACTGCAGATAGTAAGCGTGCTCCCACGCGTCGAACACGAGAAGCGGCGTGGTGTTCATTCCGACGTTCCCGTGGTGGTCGTAGATCTGCTCAACCACCAGCCTGCGGCTCAGCGGCTCCCAGGCCAGCACGCCCCACCCCGACCCCTGGACGGACGCCGTGGCCGTGGTGAGCTGCTTCTGGAACGCCTCGAACGTGCCGAAATGCTCGTCGATGGCGGCCCTGAGCGCGCCGTCGGGGCGGTCGCCGCCGTCGGGCGAGAGGTTCTCCCAGAAGATCGAGTGCAGGACGTGGCCTGACAGGTTGAACGCGAACGTCTTCTCCAGGCCCACCAGGTTGCCGAAGTCGCCGTCCGCGCGGGCCTCGGCCAGGCGGTCGAGGGTGTCGTTGGCGCCCTTGACGTAGGCGGCGTGGTGCCTGGCGTGGTGCAGCTCCAGGATCTCGCCGGTGATGGCGGGCTCCAGCGCGCCGTAGTCGTAGGGCATGTCGGGAAGGGTGTAGTCGCCCATGGATCCGTCCTCTCGAAGTAGATCTCTGGAGGACACTATTGCAAGTAGTTCGCAAGTGCATCAGACTTGCGACCTAGGTCTCGCCTTGGGCATCGTGGCGAGAGTCAGTTGGGTCCAGTTTGTGCGCGGGCGGCCTGAGCCGCCCGCGCACAGGCGTCCTGTGGGGATTTCTTGGGGTGGGAATTACCCAGGTCAGGGCGCTGTTGTGCCTGTTTGTACGCGACGGCAGGGCAGCCGTGTCGAGGCGCCCCCGCAGATCTGTCGTCATCACCCATCGCAGGATTCACACCTGTGACCCGCCGTGCCTCATGCGCGGACGGTGAGCAAAGGAGCACCCCCCGATGGCCAAGCACGCCATGATGACCACGTCCAACATCGCCAAGCTCGCTCTCGGCGCGACCATCGCCGTGACCGCGCTGGGCGCCACTGCCGCCGTCAGCGCCGAGACCGCCCACCGGGCCGCCAAGACCGCCGCGCAGGAGTCGGCCGCGCAGGGTTCCGCGCAGGGCAGGGTGAACGTCACCGCCGCCCAGGTCCTGGCCACCGCCCGCGCCCAGGTCGGCGTCTCCGAGGACGCCAACGGCGGCGGCACCAAGTTCCAGAAGTGGTACGCCGGCTCGCCCCGCGCCGCCGAGACCGTCGCCCGTGACGGCGGCAGCCGCCAGGACTACGTGAACGCCGCCTGGTGCTCGATGTTCGTCTCCTGGGTCGGCGAGCAGACCGGCGCCCGCCCGCAGGTCGGCTGGGACGCCTACACCGTCTCGCACGCCAAGTGGTTCGCCTCCAACGGCCGCTGGGGCACCGAGGCCAAGCCCGGCGCCGTCGTCTTCTTCTCCTGGAGCGGCAGCAAGAGCCTGAGCGACATCCAGCACGTCGGCTTCGTCGTCAAGGACAACGGCGACGGCACGATCTCCACGATCGAGGGCAACACCGGCAACGGCAAGGTGGAGGAGCGCGTCCGCCCGACGTCCCAGGTCGTCGGCTACGGGTACCCGTCCTACGCCGCCTGACACCTCGACACGGCGCGCATTCCTGCCCGGGATGCGCGCTTTGTTGTATTACCGCACGTCACGGCGGCTGTGACGCTCGGCACACCCGACTTCTCGATAAATGTGCATGATGCCTAGTAGGGCACTTTCCTCCGTACGGCAGGCTGTTTGACAGGAACCACGGCACGCCGTCAGCAAGATGTAAGGGTGCCGAAAGGGGACGGGGGCATGGTTAGGGACATGAGAGCAGGCGACAACCCAGAAGCGGCTGAAACTGTCGGTGCCGGTCACGAGACTGGGTGAACACGCCGGAGTTCCACCACTGACGACTGAACTTGAAGGATGTGATGGAGATGCGCCAGACACAGGTTCGCCGCCGGCCGAGGAAGCCGGTCAAAGCCGCACTGGACCTTCGCACGCCGTCGGGGCGACAGTTGCCCTTTTGATCATCAGGAAGCAGGAGCGCCATCTGAGAGGTGCGCGATGATGTGCAGTCACTTTCCCGTATGCCCCAGTGCGGACTCGCCCGACCGTGAGCGTTCGCACGTGATCTCGGCCCACCCCGACCAGGGCTGGAGCCTCCTCTGCAACGGCGTGGTGCTGTTCGAGGACACGGGTCTGCTGCTGCCTGACGGCAGCGTCGTCGCCCCCCACAGAGCGCCCGTCGCCGCCTGAGAGCCCGCGGGCCCCGAGGCCCGGGGGCAACCCCCCGCCGTCCGGTGCCGAGGGGCGTGACCGCCCGCCCGGCACCCTTCGACGCGCTCGGGCCCTACCTGCGCCCGATGCTCAGCACCGGCCCGGTGCGGTCGGTGAAGAAGTCGTCACCCTTGTCGTCGACGACGATGAAGGCGGGGAAGTCCTCGACCTCGATCTTCCACACCGCCTCCATCCCCAGCTCGGGGTATTCGAGCACGTCGACCTTCCTGATGCAGTCCTGGGCGAGCCGGGCGGCCGGGCCGCCGATGGAGCCCAGGTAGAAGCCGCCGTACTTCTGGCACGCCTCGGTCACCTGCTTGGACCTGTTGCCCTTGGCCAGCATGACCATCGAGCCGCCCGCCGCCTGGAAGCGCTCGACGTAGGAGTCCATGCGGCCGGCCGTGGTGGGGCCGAACGAGCCGGAGGCGTAGCCCTCGGGGGTCTTGGCCGGGCCGGCGTAGTAGACCGCGTGGTCCTTGAGGTACTGCGGCATCTCGCCGCCCTCGTCGAGCAGCTCGGCGATCTTGGCGTGCGCGATGTCGCGGGCGACGACGAGCGGGCCGGTGAGCGAGAGCCGCGTCTTGACCGGGTACTTGGTCAGCTCGGCGAGGATCTCCGGCATCGGCCTGTTGAGGTCGACCCGGACGACGTCGTCCGACAGGTGCTCGTCGGTGGTCTCCGGCAGGAAGCGGGCCGGGTCGGTCTCCAGCTTCTCCAGGAACACGCCCTCGGCAGTGATCTTCGCCAGCGCCTGGCGGTCGGCCGAGCACGACACCGCGATGGCCACCGGGCAGGACGCGCCGTGCCGGGGCAGGCGGATCACGCGGACGTCGTGGCAGAAGTACTTGCCGCCGAACTGCGCGCCGATGCCGAGCTTCTGCGTCAGCTCGAAGACCTTGGCCTCCAGCTCCAGGTCGCGGAACCCGTGCCCGGAGGGCGAGCCCTCGGTGGGGATGGAGTCGAGGTAGCGGGCGCTGGCGTACTTGGCGGTCTTGAGCGCGAACTCGGCGGAGGTGCCGCCCACCACCACGGCCAGGTGGTACGGCGGGCAGGCCGCGGTGCCCAGCGAGCGGATCTTCTCCTCCAGGAAGGCCAGCATGCGCTTCTCGTTGAGCACCGCCTTGGTCTCCTGGTAGAGGAACGACTTGTTGGCCGAGCCGCCGCCCTTGGCCATGAACAGCAGCTTGTACTCGTCGGCGTGGCCGTGGGGGTCCTCGGCGTAGAGCTCGATCTGCGCGGGCAGGTTGTTGCCGGTGTTCTTCTCCTCCCACATGGTCAGCGGGGCCATCTGGGAGTAGCGCAGGTTGAGCTTGGTGTAGGCGTCGTAGACGCCGCGCGAGAGGTGCTCGGCGTCGCGGCCGTCGGTCAGCACGTGGCGGCCGCGCTTGCCCATGACGATGGCGGTGCCGGTGTCCTGGCACATCGGCAGCACGCCGCCCGCCGAGATCGAGGCGTTCTTCAGCAGGTCGAGGGCGACGAACCGGTCGTTGCCGCTGGACTCGGGGTCGTCGACGATCTTGCGGAGCTGGGCCAGGTGCGACGTGCGCAGGAAGTGCGAGATGTCGTGGACCGCGGTCTCGGTGAGCAGCCGCAGGGCCTCCGGGTCGACTTCGAGGAACGTACGCCCGGCCGCTTCGACCTTCCGCACCCCCTCCGACGTGATCAGCCGGTACTCGGTCTCATCGGCGCCAAGGGGAAGCAGATCGGTGTAGTCGAAGTCCATGTCCATAGAGGGTACGCCCCCCGTTCACTGGTCATCCCGGGGCCGGTACGGGCTCCGGCGAGCGCCGCGCGGTGAGCCCCACCAGGATGCCCGCGATCACCAGACCGGCCCCCGCGAGGTCGTAGGCGCTGGGCGTCGCGATGCCGAGCACGAGCCCCGTGACGATCGCGCCGACCGGGATGAGCCCGGCGAACAACCCGGCCGCCCCCGGGCCGAGCTTGGGCAGCGAGGTGTACCAGAGGAAGAAGGCCCCGACCGTGACCACCACCGCCAGGTACGAGAAGCCCAGCGTCTCGGGCGCGGTCGGCGTCCGCAACATGGCGGTGCCCTCCTTGACCAGGCCGATCACCGCCAGCATGGGCACGGCCAGCGCCGTCGAGTACGCCGAGACCCGGATCGCCCCCAGCTTCGGCAGCAGGGGGATGGCCAGCATGGAGAAGCTGACCTCGCCCACCAGCGCCCCGAGCGCCCACAGCAGCCCGGTCGGGTTCCCGCTGCCGAGCCCGGTCGCCAGCGTCGCCCCGGCCACCACCACCGCGGCGCCCGCCAGCAGCCGCGGCGCCGGACGCCCCCCGGCCAGCGCGAGCGCCAGAGGCACGGTGCCGAGCACGGTGCCCACCAGCGCCGGTCCCGAGGCCTTGGTGGACTCGACGACGCACACATTGAAGATCACCAGACCGAGCAGGGTCAGCCCGCCCAGGTACAGGGTCTCGCGCCGGGTCAGCCGGACGAACCGCAGGCCGAGCACCCTGGTGATGACCAGCAGGATGACGGCGGCCGCGAGGTAGCGCACGGCCTGGCCGCCGTACACCGGGTAGGAGCCGATCAGGCCGGACACCCCGGCCAGGGTGCCCACCAGGAACATGGCTGTGGCGGCTCCGGCGATTCCGTTTCTCATGGGCAGGATGTTAGGGAGACAATGGTTCGTCCAAACAGTCCAATGTCCCGCTATATGACAGGACCAATATGGCCGACCTGCACATCCAGATCAATCGGGATGAGGGAGGGATCGCCGGGCAGATCGCGGCTGAGCTGCGCGAAGGCGTGCGCCTCGGGCGGCTCGTGCCCGGCACCCGCCTGCCCGCCACCCGTGACCTCGCCGCCGACCTCCAGGTCTCCAGGGGCGTGGTGGTGGAGGCGTACGAGCAGCTCGTGGCCGAGGGGTTCCTGGTCTCGCGGGTGGGGGCCGGGACCGAGGTGGCCGCGCTGGGCGCAGTCCGGTCCGCCCTGCCGGGGCCGGTGGCCGACGGCGGGGTCTACGGGCCGTACCACGGGCACCGGGCCACGTCCCCCGACCTCGGGCACTTCCCCAGGGAGCGCTGGCTGGCGGCGGTACGGCACGTCCTGGCCACCGTGCCGTCCGACGCGCTCGACTACGGCGACCCCGGGGGCGTCCCCGAGCTGCGCGAGGAGCTGGCCGGTTACCTGCGGCGGGTCAGGGCGGCCGACGTGCACCCTGACAACCTGGTCGTCGTGGGCGGCGTGGCCCAGGGGCTGAGCCTGGCGCTGCACGTCCTGGCCCCGCGCGGGGGCCTGCGCCTGATCGTCGAGGACCCCACGAGCCGGCGCCAGGTCCCGCTGCTGGAACGGGCCGGGGCCCGCCTGGTGCCGGTGCCCGTGGGTTGTGACGGCCTGGTCGCGGGTGACATGAAGGGCGAGGCGGCGCTCGTCACGCCCGCGCACCAGTACCCGACGGGCGTCGTGCTCTCCCCGGCCAGGCGGGCCGCGCTCATGGAGTGGGCCGGCGCGGGCGACCGGATGATCCTGGAGGACGACTACGACGCCGAGTTCCGCTACGACCGCGACCCGGTCGGCTGCCTGCAGGGGCTGGCCCCCGACAGGGTGATCCTCACCGGCAGCGTCAGCAAGTCGCTCGCGCCCGGCCTGCGGCTCGGCTGGGTCGCCGCCCCGGCCCACCTGGCCGGCGCGATCCGCCGCGCCCGCAGCGAGCTGGACCTGGGCTCGCCGGTCATCGAGCAGTACGCGCTGGCCCGCTTCCTGCGTACGGGCGGCTACGACAAGCATCTGCGGCGCATGCGCAGGGAGTACCGCCGCCGCCGGGACGCGCTGGTCAGGGCGCTGGCCGAGGAGTTGCCGGAGATCCGCGTCCGGGGCATCCAGGCCGGGCTGCACGTCTACCTCGACCTGCCGGACGGCTGGGACGAGCTCCGGGTCGTCCACGCGGCCCAGAGTCTCGGCCTGTCCGCCGAGCCGGTCGGGCCGATGCGGTTCTCGCCCGGCCCTCCGGCGGTCGTGCTCGGGTTCGCCCGGGTGCCGGTGCATCAGGCGGGGGAGGCCGTCCGAGGCTTAAAAGTCCGTATGTCCGGACATAGTATGGAGTGAGGAAGAAACGTGTGACTGGAGGCGGCATGCGGGTCGGACTGCTGGGCCTGGGCCGGATCGGCGCCTTCCACGCCGCGAACCTGGCCGCGCATCCCCTGGTCGACGAGCTGATCGTGGCCGACCCGGTCAGGACGTCGCCGTACGGCAGGCCCGGCGACCCGTTCGACGCCGACGCCGTGGTCATCGCCACGCCGACCGGCACGCACGCCGAGCTGCTGATCCGGGCCTGCGAGCTGGGCGTCCCCGCCCTCTGCGAGAAACCGGCGGCGAGCACGGTCGCCGAGACGCTCAAGGTGCTGGAGGCGAGCGCGGGCAGACGGGTGGGCATCGGGTTCCAGCGCAGGTTCGACCCGGGCTACCGGGCCGCCCGCGCGGCGCTGCGGGCCGGCGAGCTGGGGGAGCTGCACCGCGTCCACCTGGTCACGGCCGACCCGGTGCCGCCGCCCGCCGAGTACGTCCCGCTGTCCGGCGGGCTCTTCCGCGACTGCCACATTCACGACTTCGACGTCCTGCGCTGGGTGACCGGGCGCGAGGTCGTCTCCGTCCACGCCGTCGGCGCGAACCGGGGCGCGGCGTTCTTCGGGGCGGCCGGCGACGTGGACAACAGCGCCGCCCTGCTCACCCTCGACGACGGCACGCTGGTCACCCTCCAGGGCTCCCGCTACAACGGCGCGGGTTACGACGTGCGCATGGAGCTGGCGGGCACGAAGGGCACCCAGGCGGTCGGGCTCGGCCCGCGTGCCCCGCTGCGCAGCTCCGAGGGCCTGCAACCGCCCGGACCGCCCTGGCCCGACTTCGTGGCCAGGTTCGGCCCGGCGTACGCGGCCGAGATCGACGCCTTCCTGCGCGGCGGCGAGGGCCTGTGCCCGATCGAGGACGCCCTGGCCGCCCTGTACGTCGCCGAGGCCGCCGACCTGTCGCTGCGCGAGTCCCGTCCCGTCCAGGTGGCCGAGGTGCGGGGCTGACCCGGGGGCGTCACGCCTTCGCGACGGCCCGCTTGGGCGCGAAGCCCGGCGCGAGCACGATGATCACGCCCGCCAGCAGCAGCGGCGCGACGAACGCCACCCGCCAGTCCACGGCGTCGGCGATGCCGCCGATCAGCGCGGCCCCCACGATGAAGCCCACGTAGTTGAAGAGGTTCACCCGGGCGATGGCCACCCCGGTGCCCGCCGGGTCCAGCTTGCCCGCCGCCGAGAACGACTGCGGCGCCACCACCGACAACCCCAGCCCGGTCAGCCCGAACGCGATGATCGCCAGCGGCTGGCTCGGGGCCACCACGACGCCGAGGAAGCCCAGCGTGGCCAGCGCGCCGCCGAGCCGGACGATGGCCGCGGGGCCGTAGCGGCGCACCGCGACGTCGCCGCCGAGCCGTACGGCCAGGGTCGCGCCCTGGTAGACGCTGTAGGCCAGTTTCGCCACGCTGTCCTGGGCGAGCAGCGCCTTGCCCATGAAGACGGTCGCGAAGTTCGACACCGCGGCGTCGCCGATGTAGAGGAAGCCCATGGCCAGGCAGAGCGGGATGATCGGCCGCCAGGGGAACTTGCCGGTCGGGGCCTCGACGACGTTCTCGACCTTCTCCTCGCTGATCGTGCACAGCTTCGGCCCGGCGTAGAGCGAGCCGGCCACCGCCAGGACCATGGGGATCGCCATCGTGACCGCCAGCGAGATCCGGTGGTCGGCCGCGAACACCGCCCACAGGGCCCCCGCCAGGCTGAGGACGCTCCACAGGCTGTGGAAGCCGTTCAGCACGGCGGTGCCGTACCGGCGTTCGACGGCCACGCCCTGCATGTTCATGCCCGCGTCCACCGCGCCGACCGCCAGGCCGAACAGCAGCAGGGCGGGCACGGCCAGCGGCACCGAGGGCGCGAGGCCGGTGAGCACCACGGCGAGCGCCACCACGGGCTGCGCGACCCGCAGGAGCAGCTTGCTGCCGTACCGGGCGGCGAACGTCCCCGCGCCGACGCTGCCCACGCCGGCGAAGACGGGCACGATCAGCAACAGGAGCGTGAGCGCCCCGACGGTGAGCTCCAGCTTGGTCTGGAGGCTGGCCACCTGGACGAGCAGGGTGGCGAAGGAGAGGCCCTGCACGCCGTACACGACGAACGTGGCGGTACGGGCCTGGCGATCACGCGGGGACGGCACGACGGCCTCCTGATCGGGGGGGAATCAAACGTGAGGCGGAGTCAGGTTAGCGGCTGGTCAGGGCCGTACGCCAGCAGCAGATAGGGTGCCGAGGTGAAGCGGGGCTACGCGACCGGCGAGGCGCGCAAGGAGCGCATTCTCGCGGTCGCGCTCCTGGAGTTCGCCGAGCACGGCTACCGCGGCGCCTCGCTGGCCCGCATCGCCGAGCGGGTCGAGCTCTCCCAGGCCGGGCTGCTGCACCACTTCAGGAGCAAGGACCGTCTCCTCGTCGCGGTGCTCGACTACCGCGACGAGCTCGACCAGCGCAGGTTCGGCACCGGCCGCGACGGCGGCGCCGACGCCCTACGCGCTCTGGCCGACGTCGTCGACCACAACGCGCGGGTGCCGGGCCTCGTCCAGCTCTTCTCGGTGATCAGCGGCGAGGCGGTGACCCCCGGCCACCCCGGCCACGAGTGGGCCAGGCGGCGCTACCGGCGGCTGCGCGCCGACGTGGCCGCCGCGCTGCGCGCGGGCGTCGAACGCGGTGAGTTCCGGGCCGGCCTCGACGCCGAGGCCCACGCCGACCGCCTGATCGCGATGATGGACGGCCTCCAGACCCAGTGGCTGATCGACCCCGACCAGGTGGACATGGCGGCCGTCTTCCGCGGTTACGTGGACGACCTCATCGCCGCTCTACGGCCCGCCTGACCGCCTGGGCGGGCTCGGTCTCCGCCAGCCGCCCGGCCGCCCACACCCCGAGGGCCAGCAACGCGGCCACCTCGGTGCCGGCCAGCACACGTTCGACCAGGCCGAGGGGCATGACCCGGTACCACGGCAGGCCGTGGCGGGCGCCGATGACCATCGCCGTGCCGATGCCCACGACCCACAACGCCGAGCACACCCCCAGCCCGAACGCCACCACCGCCGACCTGCGGCGCTCCCGGTGCCGCCAGGGCCGGGCGATGATCACGGCGGCCAGCGGCAGGCTCAGGAAGGCCACGAAGCTGCCGACCCGGTGGATGCTGCCGCTCATGCTCGGGCCGACCGCCCAGTCGTTCTTGTGGAACGCGGCCGTCAGGAGCAGCCCGACGCTCCAGCCCATGAGCGCGATCGTGCCGACCGCCCCGGCCAGGCGTCTGCGCGCCAGCGAGACGCCGATGGCCGCCGACCCGGCCGCCAGCAGCCCCACCGCGAGCCCGAAGATCCACCCGCCGGGGCCGAGCCCGTGCTCGCTGATCGTGCGCCTGAACGGGTTCGTCTCGGCGAGGCTGGTCAGCTCCAGGCCCACGATCACGGAGATGCCCACCCCCGCCGCGCCGAGCCCCCATCGTGCCGGTTGATGCACGCCCGCCTCCCGGGATCGGCCGCCAGAAGCCTTCGCGTGGATCAACGGCGGAACGCGCCGGACGATTCCGGCGTAGCGCCCACCGGCGCGCTGACGTGCACAGTTCGCTCCACCGTCGCGCTCTCCCTCCCGCTCGACCGGCGCGCCGACGCGAACGGAGAGCAGGCCCGGGAGAGCGGCGCGTTGCTCGGGCGGATTCGCGGATGTGCGCCCTGTTGGTCCGCTCTTGGGCGAGCGAATACCCGGGCCGCCGGATATCGTCAGAAGTGTGAACGAACGCGCGGGATCGTGGTTGCCGAAGCTGCAGGAAGTCGGAGAGCGGCTTGCCGAAGAGTTCGTGACGTCCCGGCGCGCGTCGTCCGCGCCCGGCCTGCCGCAGCCGCACGAACTGCGTGCCTCCGACGCCGACCGCGAACGCATCGCGCAGGTTCTCCAGGACGCCCACGCCGACGGCCGGCTCGACCTCGTCGAGCTGGAGGAGCGGCTCGGCGTCGTCTACTCCGCGCGCACGCTCGGCGACCTGGCCGGGCTCACCGCCGACCTGCTCCCGGCCGAGGAGCAGCCGCTCAACCTCGACGGCCGGCCGGTGTCGGCCATCTTCAAGAAGGAGCAGCGCGGCGGGCGCTGGGTGGTGCCCGCCGAGCTCGACGTCACGGCCATGTTCGGCACGACCAAGCTGGACTTCCGCGACGCGATCCTGCAGAACAGCCGGATCGTCATCAACGCCACCCTGGTCTTCGGCGGCCTGGAGATCCACGTGCCGGAGGACCTTGAGGTGATCAGGGTCACCAAGGACAAGACCGTCCGCCTGACCAGGGAGCCGGCCGAGCCCGGCGGGCCCGTGGTCGAGGTGCGCACCACGAACTTCGCCGGCGAGGTCAAGGTCAAGGAACCGCCCAAGCGCAAACGCCGCCGCTGAGAAGGGTCAGCCGGCCGTGTCGAAGTTGATCGCGCTGTAGGCGCGCAGCTTCCACAGCTGGTGCTCGCTCTCGATCTTCCTGATGGTCCCCGACCGGCCGCGCATCACCAGCGAGCTGGTCACCGCCGCGCCCGACCTGAACCGCACGCCCTGCATCAGCTCGCCCTGGGTGATGCCGGTCGCGGCGAAGAACACGTCGTCCGACCTGACCAGGTCGTTCGTGGTGAGCACCTGGCTGAGGTCGTGCCCGGCGTCGACGGCCTTGCCGCGCTCGGCGTCGTCCCGCGGCCACAGCCGGCCCTGGATCACGCCGCCCAGGCACTTGAGCGCGCACGCGGCCACGATGCCCTCGGGCGTGCCGCCGATGCCCAGCATCAGGTCGATGCCGGTGCCCGCGCGGGCCGCCATGATCGCGCCGGCCACGTCGCCGTCCACGATGAACTTGATCCGCGCGCCCGTCTCCCTGATCTCCTTGACCAGCCTCTCGTGCCGCGGCCGGTCCAGCACGACCACCGTGACGTCGGACGGCGAGCAGTGCTTGGCCCTGGCCACCGCGTTGATGTTGTCGGCCACCGACGCCTCGATGTTCACCACGTCGGCCGCCTCCGGCCCGGTGACCAGCTTCTCCATGTAGAACACCGCGGACGGGTCGTACATCGAGCCGCGCTCGCTCACCGCGATCACCGACACCGCATCCGGCATGCCGAGCGCCGTCAGCCTGGTCCCGTCGATCGGGTCCACCGCCACGTCGCAGTCGGGGCCGCTGCCGTCGCCTACGCGCTCGCCGTTGTACAACATCGGGGCGTGGTCCTTCTCGCCCTCCCCGATGACCACCACGCCGTTCATCGACACGGTGTTGATCAGTTGGCGCATGGCGTTGACCGCCGCGCCGTCGGCGCCGTTCTTGTCGCCGCGGCCCACCCAGCGGGCCGCGGCCATGGCGGCCGCCTCCGTCACGCGTACCAGCTCCATCGCCAGGTTGCGGTCGGGGGCGTGCTCGCCCGTCGCGAGCGCTGCCGGTACCGACGTCTGATCGGACATGCTGAGCCTCCTCGTTGAGAACACTCTCGATCGTAGTTGCCGGTCTATTCCCGGCCAGAGGGGGATAATCTGCCCACTCCTGCATGCTCCTCCGCACGAGGGCCGCCGCGTGATGGTCAGGGACCGGCGAAAAGGGATATCTATATGGGTGCCCGCATGACGGAGAACGGATTTTGCGCCATATCGCGTGCGCGTCGAAGATCTCGCCTCCACCATGGACATGCGCCCCCGCCGTGGAGGAGATCGAATGAGCGAAGTGGAACACGCGGTGACCCAGCCGCGCACGTCCGAGCGGGGAGCTGCGACGCGGAGCTCGCTGCTGGCCGCCGCGAGGGAGGTCTTCGTCTCCAAGGGCTTCGCCGAGTCCGGCGTGACGGACGTCGTCGCCAGGGCCGACGCCAGCGTGGGCAGCCTCTACCATCACTTCTCCGGCAAGGCCGACCTCTACCTCACGTTGTGGGAGGAATGGCAGGCCCGGCAGGCCCAGCGCACCAAGCAGGCCGCCCGTACGGCCCGCGCCGCCGGCGAGGGCGACCCCATGCGGGTGTTCCTCGACGCCGCCCGCGCCTATCTCGAAGGCTGCCTGGAGGAACGCGAGCTGGCCGTCCTGTTCCTGCGCGGCGACGGCCCGCCCGGCTTCGAGGTGGTCATGCGCGACCGGCTGCGCACGTGGGCCCAGCGCAACGCCGCCCTGTTCGAGGACGAGCCCGCGCTCGTCGTCGTGGTCACCGGCGCCCTGGCCGCGGCCGTCAGCGAGATCGTATTCTCCGGCGACCGCGCGATGGTCGACCAGGTGCTCGCGATCATCGGCCAGATCAGGCCCGCCACTTCGGCGACCGCGCCCGCCAGCGGGTAACCTCGCCAAGTGTGCGACGGTTCACCCAAGGTTTCTACGGCTACGCGGTAGCCCTCTTCGTGTGCATGGCGGGCGTGGGGCTCTTCATGCTCGTGGCTCCGCAGAGCCGTGAGGAGCACATCCCGCGGCTCGACTACTCCATCACCGTCGCCAACTTCGGGCACGGCGTGCCCTACCAGGTGTGGTCCCCGCAGAAGGACCCGGCGGGCTGGGTGCCCAACAGCAACCGGATCGCCAAGGGCCAGAACGGCGCCCAGGTGCTCTACCTCGGCTACGCCACCGCCGCGCGCCAGCACGCCATGTTCGCCCAGAGCGACGAGAAGCCGGCCGCCGAGTTCGCCAACCGCATGACCGGCATCGCCAAGCCGTCCGGCAGCCAGCAGGTCGGCGGGGTCACGTGGGAGAAGCGCTTCCGCGAGGACAAGAACCAGCGCTCGCTCGTACGCGTGCTCCCCGACGTCACCCTCGTGATCACCGGCACGGCCGACTGGCCCGAGCTGACCGAGCTGGCCGGGCTCCTCCAGCAGCGCGCCAAGGGATGACCCGGGCCGGGCGCGGCGTCTAGGGTGGTTGCTGTGGCAGACGAGAAGACACCTTCGTACGAGCAGGCCCGCGAGGAGCTGACCGAGGTGGTGCGCCGCCTGGAGACGGGCGGGCTGACCCTGGAGCAGTCGATCGAGCTCTGGGAGCGCGGCGAGAAGCTCGCGGCCGTCTGCGAGGAGTGGCTCCAGGGCGCCCGGGTCAAGCTCGCCGCCGCCATGGCCAGGCGCTCGGAGCCAGGCGCCGACGACGCCCCCTTCTGATCCGCCGTCCCGAACGTCAGGAGCCGGTGCGGCCCAGCGCCACCACCGGGATGCGGCGGCTGGTCTTGGCCTCGTACTCCGCGAAGCCGGGGGCGATCTCGACCATGCGGGCGTAGAGCCGGTCACGCTCGTCGCCCTCGATGAAGTCGGCCTTCACCTCGAACGTCTCGGTGCCGATCTCGGCGGTCGCCGCGGGGTTGGCGCGCAGGTTGTGGTACCAGGCCGGGTGGTTGTCGGCGCCCGCGTTGGAGGCGATGATCACGTAGCGGTCGCCGTCGGGCAGGTACATCACCGGCGTGGTCGTGCGGTTGCCGCTCTTGGCGCCCGTCGTCGTGAGCAGCACCAGCGACGCGCCCTCGAACGGGCCGCCCACCCGGCCCTCGTTGGCCCGGAATTCGTCGATGATCTGCTGGTTGAACGAGTTGGTCATCTCAGCTCCTCATAATCGGAGAGTTCTCCGATTCGGAGAATACCGGAGAGCTCTCCGCTGACAAGCGGGGTTATGCTCCAGGCGTGTGCGCACGTGACCTGCTGCCCATCGTCGGGCAACCCCAGCCCGAGCGGGCCGACGCCGCGCGCAACCGCCGGAAGATCATCGAGGTGGCCGCCACGATGATCGCCGAACGCGGCGCGGACGAGCTCTCGCTCGACGAGGTGGCCAAGGCCGCCTGCGTGGGGGTGGGCACCGTCTACCGGCGCTTCGGCGACCGGGCGGGGCTCGTCCTCGCGCTGATCGACGAGCGGGAGCGGCGGTTCCAGGCGGCGTTCCTGAGCGGCCCGCCGCCGCTCGGGCCCGGCGCGCCGCCGGCCGAGCGGGTCACGGCCTTCCTGCACGCGCTGGTCGACCGCATCGTCGAGCAGCAGGACCTGTTCCTGCTGCTGGAGAACGGGCCGGGCAAGGCGCGCTACAGCGGGCCGTACCGGGTGCATCAGGTGCACCTGGCGGGCCTGCTCGCCGAGGTCCGTCCGGGGGCCCACGTCGCCTACCTGGCCGACGCGCTGCTCGCGCCGGTCACCGCCTGGCTGATCAAGTTCCAGCGGGAGGAGCGGGGCATGACGGTGGAGGGCGTCAAGGCCGGCCTCGCCGACCTGGCCGCCGCCGTCGTGCGCGGGCCCTAGTCCTCCGTACGGACCGAGAGCCGGTCGTCGCTGAGCCGGATCGTCAGCGGAGTGCCCGGCGGCACGTCCTTGGCCAGGCGTACGACCTCGCCCGACGGATGTTGCACGATCGCGTAGCCGCGTTCCAGCGTGGCCGCCGGGGACAGCGCGACCAGGCGGGCCCGCAGGTGCGTGAGGTCGTCGGCGGCCCGGTCGAGCGAGCCGGTCAGCGACCGCCTGGCCCGCTCCCGCAGCGCGTCGACCTGCTCGGCCCGGCGTTCGAGCTCGCGCACCGGATCGGCCAGCGAGGGCCGCGAGCGCACCGACGTCAGCCACGACATCTCGCGGTCGAGCCAGCCGTTGAGCACCCGGCGCCCGCGGTCGCGCAGCTGGCGGATCAGAGCGAGCTGCTCGCCCACGTCGGGGACGACCTTCTTGGCGGCGTCGGTGGGCGTGGAGGCGCGTACGTCGGCCACCAGGTCGAGCAGCGGGCTGTCCTGCTCATGGCCGATCGCGCTGACCACGGGGGTGCGGCAGGCGGCCACCGCGCGTACGAGGGTTTCGTCGGAGAACGGCAGCAGGTCCTCCAGCGAGCCGCCGCCGCGGGCCACGACGATCACCTCGACCTCGGGGTCGGCGTCCAGCTTGCGCAGCGCCTCGGTGACCTCCCCGACCGCGTACGGCCCCTGGACGGCCACCTCCTCCACCTTGAACCGCACGGCCGGCCAGCGGCGGCGGGAGTTCTCCAGCACGTCGCGCTCGGCGGCCGAGTCGCGCCCGCAGACGAGCCCGATCGTGCCCGGCAGGAACGGCAGCCGCCGCTTCCTGTCGGCGTTGAACAGCCCCTCGGTGGCCAGCAGCCGGCGCAGCCGCTCCAGCCTGGCCAGCAGCTCGCCCACGCCGACGGGCCGGATCTCCATCGCCGTGAAGGCGAACGAGCCCTTGTTGACCCAGAAGTCCGGCTTGACGTGCACCACGACCCTCGCCCCGTCGGACGGGCGCGGCTCGGCGGCCTCGTAGACGCCGCGCGGAGCCGTGACCCGGGCCGAGACGTTGGCCACCGGGTCACGCAGGGTCAGGAACACCGTGCCGCCGCGGGCGCTCAGATCGGTGATCTGGCCCTCGACCCACACCGTGCCGAGCCTGCCGATCCAGCCGCCCACCATCTGCAGGACCGTGCGGATCGGCAGCGGAGACTCGGGTGTGGTCTTCGAGGTCATGGCGGAAGACTACGGGTTCGCTGCGACTATTCCCCGGCCCGCAGCTTGGCCAGCCGGTTCTCGAACATGCGCACGACCTCGTCGCGGGCGTGGGTGGCGCGCTCGTAGGCGAGGTAGTCGCCGATCTGCTCGGCGGACTTTCCGCGCATCCTGGCCCGCAGGGAGGCCACGGTGAGCTCGGAGTAGCCGGGCAGCGGCTCGGCCAGGTCGTCCGGGACGACCTTGGGCTCGTCCGCGTGGGCGGCCGGCTCGGTGGCCTCGGCGGCGGCCTTGAGGACGCCTTCCTGGGGCGCGGCGGCGGGCTCCGGCTCCTGGGGCTCCTGGGCGACGGCGGCGGGCTTGGCGGCCTTGGTCGCCTTCGCGGGCTTGGCGGTCGTGGTGGCCTTCGTGCTCTTGGCGGTCTTCGTGCCCTTGGCGGCCCTGGCGGGCTTCGCGGCGCCCTTGTCGGCGACCTCGGTGGCCTCGGTGGCCTCGGTGGCCTCGGCAGCGGCGGCGGCCTCAGGCGCGGCCTCGGCCTCGACCGCGGCCTTGTGCTCGGCGACCGCGGCCACGGCGGCGGGCTTGGACTCCACCGCGGGCTCGGCTTCGACGGCGGGTTCAGTGGCGGCCTCGACGGCGGGCTCGACCACGGTCTCGGCCGGGGCTTCCGCCTTGGGCGCGGCTTCCGTCTCGGCGACGGCTTCCGGCTTGGTCTCGGTCTTGGACTCGGTCTTGGGCCCGGCGTTGGACTCGGTCTCGGTCTTGGGCGCGGTCTCCGGCTCGGTCTCCGTCTTGGTGGCGGTCTTGCCCGCGGGGGCGAAGATGACCGGGTCCGGCTTGCTCTTGGACGACCCGTTGGGCGCGGCCTCGGGACGCGGCGCGAAGATCACCGGCTCCTTGCGCGCCGGCTTCTCGTCCTCGGCCGGGGGAGCGGCGACCTGCTCGGCGGCGGAGGGAAGCGACTCCTTCTCCTCCTCGCGCTCCTCCTTCGAGCCCAGCCCCTTGATGGAGTTCTTCATCCGGTCCACCACCAGCAGCGCCTGTCCGGCGGCGCTGAGCGTGGTCTGGACGACGAGCAGCGGCAGGTCCTTGGCCTTCTCCTTGAGTTCGTCCTTGTTGGTAACGGTTCTGGCGATGTTGCGTATCACGTCGCTAAGGGACATGACGTCTCCCTGGGAGGTCAGTATTGGACGGCCAGTCTGGCAAACGGCGGGCGACCACGCACGCGCAGCCCTGATGGCCGCTCCACGTAGCATAAGAAGTATGGAGCCCCAGACCCCCACTTCCCGCCGAGTACTCGTAGCCAAGCCGCGCGGCTACTGTGCCGGAGTCGATCGAGCCGTGGTAGCGGTCGAGAAAGCCCTGGAGCAGTACGGCGCGCCGGTCTACGTCCGCAAGCAGATCGTGCACAACACCCACGTCGTCAAGACGCTGGAGGCCAGGGGCGCCATCTTCGTCGAGGAGACCGACGAGGTGCCCGAGGGCGAGATCGTGGTGTTCTCGGCCCACGGCGTCTCGCCGGCCGTGCACGAGGAGGCCCGGGAGCGCGGTCTGCGCACCATCGACGCCACCTGCCCGCTGGTCACGAAGGTGCACAACGAGGCCAAGCGGTTCGCCGCCCAGGACTACGACATCCTGCTCATCGGGCACGAAGGCCACGAAGAGGTCGAGGGCACCGCGGGCGAGGCCCCCGACCACATCCAGCTCGTCGACGGCCTCGACTCGGTCGGCAAGGTGCAGGTGAAGGACCCCGACAAGCTCGTGTGGCTGTCCCAGACCACCCTGTCGGTCGACGAGACCACCGAGACGGTCGCCCGCCTCAAGGAGCGCTTCCCCACCCTGCTCGACCCGCCGAGCGACGACATCTGCTACGCCACCCAGAACCGGCAGGTCGCGGTGAAGGAGATCGCCGCCGAGGCCCAGCTCGTGATCGTGGTCGGGTCGGAGAACTCCTCCAACTCCAAGCGCCTGGTCGAGGTGGCCAAGGACTACGGCGCCGATGCCGCGTACCTGGTGGACAACGCCGGCTTCATCCAGGACGAATGGCTCGAAGGCGTCACCACGGTCGGCCTGACCAGCGGCGCCTCGGTGCCGGAGGAGCTGGTCGACGAGGTGCTCGAGCGGCTGGCCGGCCACGGCTTCGGCGACGTGCGCGAGGTCGAGTCGGTGCAGGAGAGCATGCGCTTCGCGCTCCCGCACGAGCTGCGCAAGGACCTTCGCGTGTCCTAGTCGTCGCCGCGCGGGGTGCCGTAGACCTTGGGCTCGAAGTAGCCCTCCGGCTCGGGCACGAACGGCTGGCGCGGGCGCGGCACCTCCGCGCCCGCCTTCAGCTCCTCGCGCAGCTCCCGCACGTTGTCGCGCAGGCCGCGCCGCCAGGCCACGGCCAGCACGACCGCGGAGCCGGCGAACAGCCAGGGCGCGCCGCGGGTCAGCGAGCCGTACAGGCCGAGGGCCAGCGACTGCACGATCGACACCGAGCCGAACGCGCGCCCGAGCTCGACGAAGAGCGTCGCGCAGAAGAACACCAGCGGCGGCGTGACCACCAGCGACAGCAGCTCGCGCTTGTTGACCAGAAGCGCGCTGAGCAGGCACGACACCACGAACGCGGCGCCCACCAGGTAGGACAGGCCGAGCACCGCGGTCAGGACATAGCCCGCCAAGGTGGCGACCAGAGTGAGCGCGATGGCGCCGCGAGCGGTCAGCCTGACGCCGGAACGCCTGCCCTTCTCTGCCACTCTCCCACCCCCGTTTACGGCGACCCGCCTGCCAACTTACCGTTCGAGTGCGAAATGAGAGACGTGGTTTCGAGCAGTTCGGGCGAGGCCAGAGGTCTCGGCAGCCCTTCGAGCATCTCCGGGGCCTCCAGATCGCCGTCCACGACGCCCAGATCGTTGAGTTTGCGCGCGGTGACCAGGACGCGGCTTTCGAGCGAACCGACCGACTTGTTGTACGCCTCCACCGCCCGCGTCAACGCCCTGCCCAGCGACTCCACGTTCCTGCCGAGGGACGCCAGCCGCTCGTACAGCTCCTTGCCCAGCTCGAACACCGCCCGCGCGTTCTCGCTCAGCGCGGCCTGCTGCCAGGCGTAGTGAGCGGTGCGCAGCATCGTGATCAGCGTGGTCGGCGTGGCGATGTGCACCCGCCGCGCCATGGCGTACTCCAGCAGGGCCGGGTCGCGTTCGAGGGCGGGCGCGAGGAACGCCTCGCCCGGGATGAACAGCACGACGAACTCCGGCGACGGGTTGAACCCCTGCCAGTACGCCTTGGCCGCCAGCCGGTCGACGTGCTCGCGCACATGCCTGGCGTGCGCGTCGAGCCGGACGGTGGCCAGCGACTCGTCGCCCGCCTCCGCCGCCTCCAGGTAGGCCGCGAGCGAGACCTTGGAGTCGACCACGATGTTCTTGCCGCCGGCCAGCCTGACCACCATGTCGGGACGCATCGCGCCCTCGGTGACCTGCTCCTCGAAGTCGCAGTGGCGCTGCATCCCGGCGATCTCGGCCACCCGGCGCAGTTGCAGCTCCCCCCACCGTCCGCGGGCCTCGGGTCGCTGCAGGGCCCTGACCAGCGCGGTCGTCTGCGAGCGCAGCTGTTCGTTGCTCTGCTGCACGAACTCCATCTGCTTGGCCAGCTCCGCCCGCGCCGCCCGCTGCCCGGCCTCGGTGTCGCGAAGCTGCGACTCGACCCGCGCGAGCGCGTCCTTCAGCGGCTCGACCAGGTGCTCGACGGCCTGCCTGCGCTGGTCGAGGTCACCGGCGGCCTCGGCCCGGCTGGCCGAGAACCGGGTCTCGGCCAGTTCGAGGAAGCGCACGTTGTTGACGTCGAGGGCGCGCGTGGACAGGGCCTGGAAACGTTCGGCGAGCTGTTCCTCGACGTAGACCAGCTTCTCGGCGGCCGACCTGGCCCGCGCGTCGGCCTCGGCGACCCGCACCGCCGCGCGGGTCCTGGCGACCAGGAAGCCGACGAGGAGTCCGAGGGCGAGCCCGATGAGCAGCGAGACGACATCCACTCCAACGATGATTGCAGCACATCGCGTCTGGATCTTCCCGACACGCTTGCGGAATCCGCTTGTGCGCCGACTCATCCGTCACGCACAGTATTGAGATGGCTACCGATCTGCGGCTCGCAGTCGCCGTGTCCGCGGTGTCGGTGGCCCTGATCGCCCTGGCCGGAGCCGTGTTCACCGGTCCGGGCCCCGAGGCGCCCGCGGTCTCCCGTCCGACCCTGCGCTGGACGCCCGGCGCCTGCGTGACCGAGCGGTACGCGCTCATCGCCTGCAACGGCGGCGACTTCGAGGTGCTGGCCATCGCGCACGACCCGCCGCTGCCCGCCGACTGCCCCGACGACACCGACGACGTGCTCCGCATCGGCCTGGGCCGCACGGCCTGCGTGCGGTCCTTCCTGGCCCCGCACGCCGGCGCACCCGGCGGTGGCGGCGGCGTGCTCAGGTCCGGCGACTGCGTGGCGCTCGACGGCCGGGAGCGCCCGTGCGCGGGCTCCGGCTGGTACGGCAGGTCCGTCGCGATCGCCTCGTCCGCGCGCGAATGCCCCGCGACCACCCTCGACACGCTCGAAAGCGGAGCGGACGTCGTCTGCCTGGGGCCCGGTGGCCAGGTGCTCGCCGAGGGTGCGTGCGTGGCCAGACCGGCCGCCGACGTGGTCGCCAGGTCGGCGGTGACCAGGGCCGCCTGCGGCTCGTCCGCCGCCTGGGCCCGGGTCGTCTCCTTCGAGACCACGCCCTCGGCCTGCCCGGCCGACGCCCAGCGTTACCTGCGCGCGGCGCCCGGCACGTACCGTCCGGTGACCTGCCTGCACCTGCTCAGCAAGTAAACTCGCTGTCCGTGAGCCTCTCCATCGGCATCGTCGGCCTGCCCAACGTCGGTAAGTCCACGCTTTTCAACGCGCTGACCAAGACCGGCAACGCACTCGCCGCGAACTACCCGTTCGCCACCATCGAGCCCAACGTCGGGATCGTGGGCGTGCCCGACGACCGCCTGCCCAAGCTGGCCGAGATCTTCGGCTCGGCCCGCATCCTGCCCGCCAAGGTCGAGTTCGTCGACATCGCCGGCCTGGTCAAGGGCGCATCCGAGGGGCAGGGCCGGGGCAACCAGTTCCTTGCCAACATCCGCGACACCGACGCGATCTGCCAGGTCATCCGCGTCTTCGGCGACCCCGACGTCACGCACGTCGACGGTGAGATCTCCCCCAAGCGGGACATCGAGACCATCAACACCGAGTTGATCATGGCCGACCTGCAGACGGTCGAGAAGGCCGTCCCGCGCCTGCAGAAGGAGGCGCGCAACAACAAGGACAAGAAGGCCGCGCTGGAGGCCGCCGAGGCCGCGCTGGCCGTCCTGGAGACCGGCAAGACCGTCTTCGAGAGCGGCCTCGACCGGGAGGAGCTGCGCGAGCTCCACCTGCTCACCGCCAAGCCCTTCCTCTACGTCTTCAACCTCGACGCCGACGAGCTGACCGACACCGCGCTCAAGGAGCAGCTGTCGGCCCTCGTCGCCCCCGCCGAGGCCGTCTTCCTCGACGCCAAGATCGAGTCCGAGCTGGTCGAGCTCGACGAGGAGGAGGCCCTGGAGCTGCTCCAGTCGGTCGGCCAGCAGGAGTCGGGCCTGCGCCAGCTCGCCCGGGTCGGCTTCGAGACGCTGGGCCTGCAGACCTACCTGACCGCCGGCCCGAAGGAGACCAGGGCCTGGACGATCCGCAAGGGCGCCACGGCGCCCGAGGCGGCCGGCGTGATCCACACCGACTTCCAGCGCGGCTTCATCAAGGCCGAGGTGGTCTCCTTCGACGACCTCGTCGAGGTGGGCTCCATCGCCAGCGCCCGGTCCGCGGGCAAGGCCCGCATCGAGGGCAAGGACTACGTCATGCGCGACGGCGACGTGGTGGAGTTCCGCTTCAACGTCTGATCCGCGCTATCCGAGAAGCCCGCCGAGCAGGGCCGCGGGGCCGCCGCTGAGCGGGAGGCCGCCCCCGCCGCCGCTGTTGCCGGCGGGCTTCTTGTTGTCGAAGTGGATGAGCTCGTTCGCGTACGTGCCCCCCTGGCACACGGCCTTGCCGCGGCCGACGGGGGTGACCTTGCCGCCCGCGCCCGTGCACTCGCTGTCGGTGACCCAGGAGGGCGCGGCGGCGGCGGGGGAGGGGGCGGTGAGGGCGAACGCGGCGAGTGCGGCGGCGGGCAGGAGGGCGGCGGCGAGGCGACGCATCACATCAGTCCAATCACGGTGGGCTAACTTTCGCTACGCTAGGTTACCGGCGGATCGCCGTCGAAAGCCCATCGTCCGGATGACGAACTCGCAGGCCCTTCCGGGATTATGTGATTCCGGGACAACTGAGGCGTCAACCACTTTGGGTCCCTACGCGTCGAATCGTCACGGCGTTCACGCTGACTCGGGAGGCCCTCATGATCCGACGCATCATCCGGAAGCGACGTCCGGCGCCCACGCTCGCGGGCATCAGCCTGGAGGAGGAGCTGGCCCTGATCAGGGTCGAGCTCATGTACGGGCTACGCGTCAACCGTGAGGCGTACCTGCGCAGGAAGGTCGACGAGCGCAACGAGCTGGCCAGCCGCATGCGCGAGCGCGACGCCGCCTCGATGCTGGCCGACCTCCGGGGGTCGCTGGAGCGCGCGGTGTCGCCCACGGTCGTCGACCTGCACAGCCGTCGCCGGGCACGCGCCGGCCAGGACCCCGAGCCCGCCTGAGCCGAGAGAGTCGTACCCCCGGAAGTGGCACATAACACCCTCTGTCCTCCTCTCATGCCAAATGCGCAGGTCGTGAGCATCTATGCCTGTTTTGGACAGCAATCCATGTCCGCCGCGCTAGGCGGAAATAGGCGTCTGGCCTGGTCAAATGGTGATTCCACCGGTAACTGACTGGAAGCGGCACTGAGTCCTGCCATACGGATCCGGTTTGCCGTCAAGGCGGTCATGCCTGCAGCATGGGCGTGGCTTTCCTGGAAGAATGGCGGGACCGGATAGGGTGACTACTTCACCGCGGATGATGGGGATCGGCAACGGACGACACCGCGCCAACCGGGGGGATCGGCGCGAGCGGAGGCGTGATGGCTCGTAGGTCTACCGTCCAGCACGATCCTCGGATCGCTGGCGAGCCTGAGCTTTCCGCGCGCCCGGACATGGCTGACTTCGACGCGCCGCCCTCGCGCAGGCCACGTCGGGGCGGCTGGTCCGGTGGCGGCGGACGGTGGCTGGTTTGGGCCGGCCGCATCATTCTCTGGGCGCTTATTGTGGTTATCGTGGTGAATGGGATTCGTGCCCCATTTGAGCGGTTTACCCAGCAAGGGCCCACGACGACCAATGGCGCCGTCGTGGCGCACAAGGGATTCCCCGCTGACCAGGGCATGGCTTTCGCCGCCCAGTTCGCGGGGGTCTATCTGAATTTCAGTCCGGAAGACGCGGCCAGCAGGACCAGGAAGCTGGCCGCCTTCCTGGCCGAGGGCATGGACGCCCAGATGTGGTGGGACGGCTTCGGCAAGATGGCCGCCGTCGCGATCCAGCCGTACGACATCGAGGCGTCCGACGCCCAGAACGCCGTGGTGAGCGTGGCCTTCCAGTCCGGGCCGCGCCGGCTCATGCTGTCGGTCCCGATCTACTACTCCGGCGACGACAACGGCAGGCGGTTCGTCATCTCGGGCCGCCCGGCGATCCTGCCCGCGCCGGCTCCCGCCGACCTCCCGCAGGTCGCGAAGCCGGAGGCCGACGACGCGGCGGCGGCCGAGCTCAAGCCGCAACTGGAGGGCTTCTTCAAGGACTACGCCTCCGGCGACACCGCCGGTCTGCAGCGTTACGTGGCCGCCGGGAAGACGCTGCCGAGCTTCGGCAGCGCGTTCACCTTCGCGGAGTTGAAGGACATCGTGGTGCCTGTGGGGGGTGCCACCCGAGAGATCCAGGCGGTCGTGGTGTGGATCGTGCCCAACGGCGACGCTCCGGCCACACCCAGTGCCACCGACCCGGCCGCCGTCGGCGGGCGGCTGGAGCAGGCCTACCGCCTCACCGTGGAGAAGCAGGGCGACAAGTGGTACGTCGCCGACATCCGCGGCGCTGGTCGGGCCGTTGGATAGACGCACGACCGCGCTGTTGTTCGGTACCCCCCGGGAGGACAAGAAGTGACGTTGAAGACCGTAGTGCTCACCTTGATCGAAATGTCGCCGTCGCCGTCGCCGACCGGCATTGACACCGGAGGGCTCGCCAACTTCCTGCGGGCCTTCTTCGCCCCGTTGTTCCTGGTCGTCGTCTCCGTGGTCGCGCTCTTCTTCCTCTTCACCCGTGAGATCACGCGTTTCGTCCAGTTCCTCATCCTGGCTGTGGCCATCGGAGTGATCTTCTACGTTCCGAACATCATCGAGGTGACCGCGAAGGCGATCGCGGGCGCGCTGGGCATCAAGTAAAGGGTTGAGACCGCTCCAGGGCGGTCATGTACGAGCGGGTGGAGAGGAGGACTGCGTGGACCTGCCCACGTATACGAACATCTGGCGCATCGAGAAGCGGCTCTACAAGCTCTACGACCTTCGCCTCCCGATGCCGCTCCCCATCGTCTGGATCGGCGTGTTCGTCGGGGTGTTCGTGCCGTGGTCCCTCCTGCTGATCCTGGTGGGCGTGCCGGTGGCCATGCCGTGGCACGTGTTGTTCCTGGTCCCGCCGGGGATCGTGACGTGGTTGTCCACGCGTCCCGTCATCGAGGGGAAGCGGCTCACCGAGCTTCTCGAGTCCCAGCTCCGCTACCTGGGCCAGCCCAAGGCCTGGTACCGGCTCGCGCCCACGTCCGAGCCCGAGGGGGTCACGTTCTCCGGGCGCGTGTGGCGTACCACTCCGGTGCGGGTCAAGGCGAAGGCGGCGCGCAAGGCCCGCCAGCCGCAGCGCAAGCGCGAGGGGCAGCGGATCACCGGGCCGCGGCAGGTGCGTCCCGCCGTGGCCGCCGCGGCGGCGGCCGCCCAGCAGGCGCCGGTGGCGGAGGCCCGTACCGGGTGGGGGTCGCGTACCAGGCGGGGCACGGCTCCCGCGCTGGCGCCGCAGGCCCGCCGGGCCGCGCCCGCCTTCGGGCAGGACGTGCCGCTGGTCCTGGTGCCCGGGGATGAGAACGGACCGGCGTCGTCGCCGGTCGAGCACGACGTCGCCGCCGGAGAGCTGGCCAGCCGCGAGCTCACCGGCGGCGCCCTCCCCGTCCGCCCCCGTCACGCCCGCTCCGAACGCGACGCGGGCGGACGCGAGGCCCCTGAGCGCGACGCCGCAGGGCGTGATGACGGGCGCGGTGACGGGCGCGGCGACGGGCATGGCGACGGGCCGGCCGCCGTCCGCGAGGAGCGGCTCGAAGCGGCGCAGGCGGGCGAGCGTACGGACGCCGAGGCGGACAGGGCGTCGGCCGAGGCACAGGGCGGTCGCGGGGCGGTCGTGCCGATCCGGGCGGCGGAAGGGCGCAGGCCCGTGTCCGGCAAGCCGATCGACACCGAGGCACTGCGGCGGCTGCGCCGGCTCGCCGCCAGCGCCGACGCCCCTCCGGAGCCATCCGGACGCGGCGTTGCCGAGCGCCGTGACGACGTGAGCGATCGTCGTGCTGCCACGGACGAGCGCCGTGACGACGTGAGCGAGCGCCGTGCGGCCACGGGCGAGCACCGCGTTGACGTGGGCGAGCGCCGTGCGGCCACGGGCGAGCGCCGCCAGGGTGCCGGTGAACGTCCCGAAGGCGCGGACCGTGAGGGCGAGGGCCGTGAGGACGAGAACGCGATCGCGCGCGACCAGCACAGGAAGGGGCAGCCGCCGCGAGGCGGGCCCGGCACGGTGATCCTGGGCGCGCAGCGTTCCTGGCCGCCGATCGACCCCGACGCCAAGCCCCTCTCCGGTCCGACCCTCCGCCTTGAGGACCAGATCCCCAAGGCCGAGCGCCCCGCCACCTCCGACGGCGCTCCCGCGGGGGAGACCGGTCCCGCCGCCGGCGCGGACGTCGCGGCGTCCGACGCCGCCCCCGCTGAACGGCCCTCGGGCACCGAAGGCGGCGCCCCCGCTGATGGCGGTACCGCCGGCGACGGTGGCGATGCCCCCGCCGGGCAGGCCGCCGCCGAAGCGGACGCATCCCACGGAGAGCCCGGCACCGCCCGGGCGGACGCCCCCTCCCACATGGACGCCCCCTCTCACGTGGACGCCCTCGCCCCGGTCGACGCCTTTGCGCCGGACGACGCCCCCGCTCGGAAGGACGATGCCGTCGGTGCGGAGGCCCCTGTAGGCCACGTCGGTGATGCGCCTGCCCTGGACGAGGAGCCCGCGCCCGTCGAGCGAGTGCATGCCGAGCCGGTCCGCGACGAGCGGGTCGAGGACGAGCCCGTTCGGGACGAGCCTGTGCGAGAGGTGGCGGCGCGGCAGCGGCCCGTCGGCGGGAGGTCAGGGGACAGGGCTGGAAAGTTCGTGGCGCCCGTGCCGGTTCCCAGGCCTGGTGAGAGCAGGCCCGCCGAGGGACGGGTGCGCAGGGTCGAGTCCGTCGTCGGCCGGGACTCCGGCGGATGGCGCAGGATCGCCCAGGTCGTGGTGGGCGGAGGCGGCGTACGAACCGACGCGTCCGAGATCGACGAGGCCAGGGCCAGGGCCGTGTTCGGCGGGAGCCGGCGGATCGTGGTGCTCGGCTGCACCGGCGGTGCGGGCCAGTCCACGACGGCGCTCATGCTCGGCCACACCTTCGCCACCTACCGCGACGACCGGATCGTCGCCGTCGACGCCAACACCGGCGGCACCACCCTGACCAGCAGGATCGAGCCGGAGACGCCCGAGACCCTGACGTCGTTGCTGTCCGGGCTCGACCAGGTCAGCGGCTACCTGAAGATGCGCGGCTTCACCACCCGCACCGCCTCCGGCCTGGAGGTGATCTCGGCCGACACCGACGCGGGCGCCGAGCAGCGGCTCGCCGACCGCAGCTTCTTCTCCGACCACCGTCTCGGCGAGTCGATGCGGTTGCTCGACCGCCACTACAAGCTGTCGGTCATCGACCCGGCCGCCGCGCTCGCGGCCCGCATCCTGCCGTACGCCGACCAGCTCGTGCTGGTGGTCCCGGCGAGCGAGGAGGCGGCGGAAGCGGTGGCGATGACGTACGAATGGCTGGACGGGCACGGGTGCGGCGAGCTGCGCAGGCGTGCGGTGATGGTCGTCAACGGCGTCAGCAGGCGTTCGATGGCCGACGTCGAGCAGGCGGAGGCGGTGGCCAGAGGCAGGTGCCGGGCCATCGTCCGGGTCCCGTGGGAGGACGGCCTGGCGCCCGGCGGCGCCGAGATCGTCGACCCCGGTCAGTTGCGCGCGGCCGGACGGCGGGCCTACCTCGCCCTCGCCGGCGTCGTGATCGCAGGCTTCGCGGTACAGGCACACGGACAGGCCGTCCGACCGAGCGAAGAGGAGTTGGCGAGTGACCCCCCGGGCACGAGAATCGGTGAGCGTTAAGTGAACATGCGAGCAGGTCTGGCCCGTTCATGCGCCGAGGGGGCGGCATGAGCAGGGCGTCCCGAGCGCACCAGCGCCTCGCGGTCCGGTACTTCGACGACCGCATCCTGCTCACGGACACCTGCGCGTGGGCGTACTTCCGGCTTCCGACGGTCAGCTACGAGTTCGTCACGCCGGAGGAACGCGAGGCGCTGGCCACCAACGTCACGATCGCGCTGGCCGCGATCAGGATGCCCGACGCCGAGGTCCACCTGCGGGTCGCGCACCGCACCTACCCGGCGGCCGAGTGGGCGATGGCGCTCAATGCCACGTCCGACGAGGGGCCCGGCTGGCGCGACTACCTGGAGGAGATGTACCGGCACGTCTGGGCGAAGGACTTCTGGTCGAAGGAGGTCTTCCTGGGCGTACGCCTCGGGCCGCGCGGCAAGCAGCTCGGCAGCGGCGTGCTGTCCCAGCTCCTCGGCTTCTACCAGAAGACCGAGAAGGCGCTCGGCATGGAGGACGACCACGTCCCGGACAGCGAGATCGGCCGTTGGACGGAGTCGGCCGAACGGCTGGGCAGGGCGCTGGCGTCCAGCGCCCTGTACGCCAGGCACGCCACGTCCGTCGAGGTGGCCTGGCTGTTCCAGCACGCCGCCGCCGGAGCGCTCGGCGACCCGCCGCCCTCGGCCAGCCCGAAGCGGCGCTGGGGCAAGGGCGAGATCGAGTCGCTGGTCGAGGGCGAGATCCACAACGGCAGGTCGTTGCTGCGGATCGTGCAGCCGCAGGGCGACTCGTACGTGGCCCATCTGTCCTTCGCCCGCTTCCCCGACCTCATGCCGTTCCCCGACGGCGAGCCGTGGATGCACTTCGCCGACCAGCTGCCCTTCCCGGTGGAGATCTCGTCCAGGATGCGGCTGATCCCGCCGGTCAAGGCGTCCAAGGACGTCGCGCGCAAGCTGGCCCACGCCCGCGACATGGACCACCACATCCGCGAGGCGGGCGCGGAGGCGCCGATCGCGCTGGCCGAGCAGATCGACGCGGCCCGCATGCTCGAACACGGCATCACCAAGGAACGACTGCCCTTCGTGTACGGCTGGCACCGCCTGATCGTCTCGGCCCCCACGGAGGACATCTGCGTGCAGCGGGTCGAGGCGGTCGTCGAGCACTACCGCGACATGGGCATCGACGTGGTGAACTCGACCGGCGACCAGTTCTCGCTGTTCTGCGAGACGCTGCCGGGCGAGAAGGTGCGCGTCAACGCCTACGCCCAGCGTCAGCCGCTGCGGACGATCGCGGGCGGCATGGCCACGGCCACCGTCGACCTCGGCGACCGGCTCGACGACGGCAGCGAGGGCTGGCTCGGGCCGTACATCGGGGAGACGGTCGGCCGGGCGCGCAGCATCGTGCACTTCGACCCGCTGCTGGCCGCGAGCCGCAACCGGCCGACCGCCATCGCGATCACCGGCGAGCCGGGCGGCGGCAAGACCACGCTCGCGCTGCTGATGATCTACCAGATGGCGCTGCGCGGGGTCACGGTCGCGGTGATCGACCCGAAGGGCGACGCCGAGTCGCTGGTCCAGCTCCTGGAGAAGCGCGGGCGCAAGGCCAGGGTGATCCCGCTGGGCTCGGCCGCGCCGGGGCTGCTCGACCCGTTCTCGTTCGGCGACGACATCGCGGCGAAGAAGACCATGGCGACCGAGACGCTGCGGCTGCTGCTGCCCCGCATGTCGGAGGAGCGCGAGTCGGCCATGATCCAGGCGGTGGCCGCGGTCTCCAACGGGGCCGACCCGTCGCTGGGCAAGGTGGTCGACTACCTGGAGCAGGCCGACGACCCGGCGTCCAAGAACCTGGGCGCGGTGCTGCGTTCGATGTCGGAGATGCACCTGGCCCGGCTCTGCTTCGACCCCTCGGGCGGCGACCAGATCGACAGCGAGGGCTGGACCACCGTGTTCACCCTGGGCGGGCTGACGCTCCCCGACGTGGCCACGACCAGGGACGACTACTCCTACGAGCAGCGGCTCTCGGTGGCCCTGCTCTACCTGGTCTCGCAGTTCGCCCGCAGGCTGATGAACGGCCTCGACCGCCGCGCCCCCAAGGCGATCTTCCTGGACGAGGCGTGGGCGATCACCTCCACGCCCGAGGGCGCCAAGCTCGTGCCAGAGGTCAGCCGTATGGGACGGTCCCGGAACACGGCGCTCGTCCTGGTGTCCCAGAACGCCGGAGACCTGCTGAACGAGCAGGTGACCAACTGTCTGTCCTCGGTGTTCGCGTTCCGTTCCACCGAAAGGGTGGAGGTGGACCACGTCATGTCGCTGCTCGGCGTGGAGCCGTCGGAGGAGCACAAGGCCGTGCTCCGCTCGCTCGGCAACGGCGAATGCGTATTCCGTGATCTGGATGGCAGAGCCGGGCGCATCGGAGTAGACCTGATCTCCGAAGAACTGCTCCGCTGGCTCGACACGAACCCGACACACGACAAACCAGACGGTGGCGGGCATGATGATCTTCGAGGGGGCGTGGGCAGGGCGCAGGAGGTGCGGTCATGAAGATCCGACTATCCCGACGACTGGCGCTGGTTCTCGCGCTGGTCAGTGCCGTTCTCGTGGTTCCGCTGGTGGTGGGCGGTTTCTCCACGCCCGTCGCGGCGGCGCCCTGTGACCTGTCGGGGCCCCTCAACCCCGAGATGATCGGCGGCGGCACCGACGGAATGATCCAGCCGCCGCCTCCCGCGGGCGGCGCCCAGGCCCCGACGACGAACTACGGCCAGTTCGGCATGGCCGGCCAGTTCTGGCAGACCCACGGGCTCGGCTGCTCCGACTACGTCGCCGTGCTGGGCAACATGTGGGCCAACGGCGTCTTCACCGCGGCCAAGGCCATCGACCGGCTGACGATCACGACGTACCAGGCGGCCGCGACGGAAGGGCCGCTCCAGTCGATCAAGGACGTCGTCGACGACATCGTTCAGAACCTGTCCGAGGCCATGTACTGGCCGTTCCTGCGGCCGATCGTGATCCTCGGCGCGATCTGGCTCGCCTGGTACGGCCTGATCCGCAAGCGGGCCACCACCACCGCCGAGGGCGTGATCTGGATGGTCCTCGCGGTCACCGTGGCCGTGTGGTTCTTCAGCCGGCCGGGCGACTTCACCGGGCTCGGCAAGGTCGTGACGGACAAGACGGGCGAGGTGGTCAACTCCGCCTTCTCCGGCCTGCCGGGCGCGGGCGGCGCGTCCTGCCTGCCACCACCCGGCCAGACGAACCCGCAGATCAAACCGGGCGGCTACGGCCAGGTCGGCACCGCCGGCGTCGATCAGAACGCCGACGCGCTGTGGTCCACCCTGGTCTGCAAGCCGTGGCTGGTGGGCATGTTCGGCACCGCCGACCCGCAGCAGCCGATCGTGCGCGACTTCGGGCGCAAGATGCTGGAGACCCAGTCGATCGCCCCAGCCGTGGCCGGCCAGCCCGCCCCCGACATCGCCGCCCACCAGGCCGAGTACGCCAAGGTCGCCGAGCTGCTCAAGAACGACTCCCGCTACACGGTCTTCTCCGGCCGCGACTGGTCGAGCAGGCTCGGCGTGTCCGTCGGCGCGCTCATCGCGGCGGTGGTGGCCGGGCTGCTGATCTTCCTGGTGGCGGTCTCGCTGCTGGTGCTCAAGGTGGGCTTCCTGCTGCTGCTGATACTCGGGCCGGTGTTCCTGCTGGTCGGCGTCCATCCGGGCAGCGGGCGCATCATCGCCATGCGCTGGGTGGAGATGCTCGTCGGCACGCTGCTCAGGCAGGCGGTGCTGACGCTCGTCCTCAGCGTCCTGGTCTACGGGTACGCCCTGATCATCTCCACGGCCATGCCCTGGGGGCTGCAGGTGCTGTTCATGGCGCTGCTGACGATCGCGGTGTTCTTCTACCGGCGTCCGTTCCAGCATCTGTTCGCGTCCCTGAGCGGCCACACGGTCGCCACCCGCATGCTCGGCGACGCCGCGAGCTCGCCCGTGCTGGAGCGGGCCGCGAACGTGCTGCCGCCGGTCGCCGGCGGCAAGCTCGGACGCTGGGGCCTGCGCAAGGCCGAGCCGCTCATCAGGGCGGCGGCCGCGGGCAGCGGCGCGGGCGCGGCGGCCGGCGCCGCGGTCGCCCAGGCGCGCATGCGCGGCGAGGAGGGCGAGGGCGTCTCGGCGGGCACCCGGATGCCGGTGTCGGCCGCGCCGCTGGACACCGACCAGCAGGGCGGCAAGGCGGGGGCCCGGCCTCCGCTCGAACCCCGCAGGGGCACCGCGCCCCCGCTCAACCTCGGCGGCCAGGCCGGCAGGACGCGCGGCCCGGCGCCGAGCGGCGCCCGCGGAGCGGGCTCCGGTGCGGCGGCCGCGGGTGGCACGCCGTCCGGGGGCATGGCCGCGGGTGGCGGCTCCGCCGGAGGTTCCGGCGGTGGCGGCGGTGGCGCTGGTGGCGGTGGCTGGTTCGGCGGCCGGTCGGGTGGCGGATGGACCTCGCGGGGCGGCGCGTCCGGTGGTTCGCGCAACGGCACCTCGGGCGGTTCGCGCGGCTCCCGGTTCGGCGGGTCCGGCGGGGGTGGCGGCTCGCGGTCCTCGGGGTCGCGTACGCGTGGCTCCGGTGGCGGGCTGTTCGGCGGCGGTGGCGGTTCGGGGTCCGGTTCCGGTGGGTCCGGGGGCGGGTTCTTCGGCGGTGGCGGGTCCAGGAACGGTGGCGGGGCCAGGTCCGGGGGGTCGGCGTCCCGGCCGTCCGGCGCGTCGTCGGGGCCCAGGATCTTCGGGTCGGACGAGTCGTCGTCCCGCTCGTCCGAGGCGCCGCCGCTGTGGTTGCGCAGCGGCGGCAACGGCGGCTCGGGTGACGATCCGTCGGTGCCGTTCTGGCTCAAGCCCAACAGCGGCAAGGACTGACCATGGCTCAGTCCGGTGACAAGCGCGGGCTGGCCTTCGCCGCCATCGTCGTGGTCATCGCCGCGGTCGGCGTCTACCTCACGATGTGGCCGAGCTCGGACGATCCGCCCGAGCAGGCCCCGTCCACGGGCAGGACGTCCGCGGCCGCGCCCTCGGCGCCCAGCAAGCCGCTGGCCACGGCCAGCGACGCGCCGTTCGACGTCTACTCCTACCTGCCGATGAAGAAGGAGCAGCTCGCCGCGGCGGCGGACCTCGCCGAGCGCTTCACCGCTGTCTACGGCACCTTCAGGTACGACGAGGAGCCGGCCGCGTACGCGGCGAGGGTCAAGACGTTCACCACCGCCGAGCTGGGCAACATCCTCACCCGGACGCTCACCTCGGCGGGCACCGTCCAGCAGAACCGCGACGACCAGGTCGTCTCCCAGGCCACGGCCCGACTGAAGGAGATCAGGCAGATCGAGAAGACCTCCATCGTCTTCGTCGTGACCGAGACCAGGCAGGTCACCGCGAAGAGCGGCAGCAGGCAGGACGTCGAGGACCTGGCGGTCACGGTGAGCCAGCTCGGCGCCGACTGGCGGATCTTCGACGTGCTGCCCGCCACCGAAGGCCAGGACGGGGACAGCTAGCGGTGAAGTCCTCCCCCACCCGCCTGGCGCTGCTGCTCGGTCTCGCCGGGGTCCTCCTCCTGGCTGCGATCATCATCTCGCCGATGTTGCTGGTCACGATGCCGTCCTTCCTGAACGGCGGTGGCGAGGGCTCGGTCGACTGCGAGGGCGGCACCCAGGTGCAGGAGGTGTCCGACTCGGGCGCCGCCGACATCCCGGGCGACTACCTCGACCTGTACAAGAAGTGGGGCAAGAAGATCGGCGTCCAGTGGACGATCCTGGCCGCCGTGGGCAAGCGCGAGACCGACCACGGCCGCAGCGACCTGCCCGGCGTCAAGAGCGGCACCAACTACGCGGGCGCGGCCGGCCCGATGCAGTTCCTGATCTCGACGTGGGGCGGCAAGGCGCAGGTGCCGATGTCCTCGACGTTCAACGGCTACGCCTCCGACGGCGACGGCGACGGCGTGGGCGACGTCTACAACCCCGCCGACGCCATCCTCGGGGCCGCCAAGATGCTCAAGCGCAACGGCGCGCCCGAGAACGTCCGGCGGGCCCTGTTCACCTACAACCGCGCCTGGTGGTACGTCGACCAGGTCGAGGAGATCGCCAGGAAGTACGCCAAGTCGGGTGCGGTGGAGGTGCCGCCGCAGGCCTCCGAGGAGTGCGACGACCCCCTGGTGGCGGCCGCGCCCAGCGACATCGTGGCCAAGATCCTCCAGTTCGCGCTGGCGCAGCGCGGCAAGCCGTACCTGTGGGGCGGCACCGGGCCGGACGCGTTCGACTGCTCGGGCGTCATCTACGCGGCCTACCGGGCCGCCGGGCTGAGCATCCCGCGCACGACGTTCACGCAGTGGCCGTTCGGGGTGAAGGTGCCGGCGGGGGACGAGCAGCCCGGAGACCTGGTGTTCTTCAACGCCGGTCCGGGCTCGTCGGCCGACAACCCCGGTCACGTGGGGCTGGTCGTGTCCGAGGGCAAGATGCTGGAGGCCCGGTGCACGCTGTGCGGGCCGATCAAGGTGACGAGCTACCAGGCGCGCGACAACAAGATGGGCTTCACCCGTCCCCTGCAGAACCCCGATGTGCTCGACCAGCTCAAGAAGCTGCAGAATCCCGCACTGTGAGGATGACGAACGCATGAGCACGATCGTGGTGGCGGCGGTGATCGTCGCCCCGGGCGGCAAGGTGCTGGCCGCGCAGCGGGCCGCGCCCGCCGCGCTGGCCGGGGGCTGGGAGTTCCCCGGCGGCAAGGTGGACCCGGGTGAGAGCGAGGTCGACGCGCTGGTCCGGGAGTGCCGGGAGGAGCTCGGCGTGGAGATCACGGTGGGCGCGCGCGTGGGCGAGGACTGGGCGCTGTCGGAGGGGTACGTCCTGCGCGTCTGGCTGGCCACGCTCACCTCCGGCACGCCCGAGGCCCGTGAGCACCTGGCGTTGCGCTGGCTGGGGCCGGGGGAGTACTACGACGTGGAGTGGCTGGGGGCCGACCTGCCGATCATGAAGACCGTGGAGAGTCTGCTGCGGCAGGATTAGACCGTCTCTCTCTGTGACATAACGATTACTACACGTGATTTGTCGCAGTGGGGGAGTGGAGTGATGCGGCGTGGCTGGATCCTTTCTGGAGCGTTGATCCTGGTGGCGCTGCCCTCCGTGCCCGTGGCGGCTGCGGGGGTGACGCTCGTGCTCGAACGCGTGAGCGGCCCCGAGGGCATGGGGAAGTGGATCAGGACGGGTGACGTCCAGCGTTTCAGGGTCCGGCTCAACGGGATGGCCAAGGGGGCCAAGGTCGCGGTGGCCACCAGCCCGGTCGAGGCGCTGGCGGGGGTGTCCTGCCCGACGTCCTCCGGCGCTTCCCGGATGGCGGCCGGTGGGGTGGACGGGGCCGAGGAGTCCGGTGGGGAGGGGGCTCATCCGCTGCCGTTCCCGGTTCCGGGCGGGGAGCCCGCGCCGTGGGCCGCCGGAGACGGGGCGGACCCGGAGGCCGGTGCGTACCCGGACGGACGGGAGGCGCGGCGGGCCGCGCCGGGCCGACGCCTGACGCGGGCGGAGGCCGGTTACAGCGCGCCGCAGACGGGGGCCGACCGGGAGGCGGCGCAGTGGGGGCCGGGAGCGCCAGGGGTTCAGGGCGCGCCGCCGGTCGGGGCCGGGCAGGGGATGCCGCAGGTCGGCGGTGCGCAGGGGGTGCCGCACGCCGAGGACGGTCGGGGCGTCCCGCGCCCTGAGGACGCGTCCCGGGCCGAAGGTGGCCAGGAGGGGGCACGGGCTGAAGGTGGCCAGGAGGGGGCACGGGCTGAAGGTGGTCGGGGCGGGGCCCAGGTCGGCGGGCGGGAGGCGGCTGGGATGCTGGCCGCGCGGGCCCTGGCCGGTGGGGAGGGTTCGACTGCCGATGGCGGTGCACTGCCCGGCGCCCGGGTCTGCGCCCTCGGGGCGGTCTCCGGGGAGCGGGCACTGGATGTGATCTTCCAGGCGCCTGCGGGGGCCAAGGAGGTGGTGCTCGCGGCGGTGGCCAGGATGCGGACGCCCTCCGGTGGGCTGACCACCATGAGCAGGAGCGCGTCCATGCAGGTGGGGGAGGAGATGCCGCGCGAGGCCGCCACGATCAGCGGCCAGGCGGTGCCCGTTCCGGCGCCCCACAACGGGCGGCGGCCGGGCGGCGCGCAGGGCGGGCCGTGGGCGGGCGTACGGGGGCAGCAGGGTGGCGCTGCGGGGTTGCTTGCAGGTTCCGGAGGGAAGACGCGAGGCGGCCTCCTGGGTGCGGGTGGCGCCGGCGCGGGTGGCGCCGGTGGTGCGCTCGGTACGGGTGGCACGGGTGGCACGGGTGGCACGGGTGGCACGGGTGGTGCGGCGGCGGGGTGGCCCGGCCTTTCCGGAGGGGCCACCGGCTTGGGAGCCGTCGGCGGAGCTCAGGGGGCGCTCCCCAGGGTGAGGGCCGGGGGTGCGATGCAGGCCCCGCGCGCGGGTGGCGTGGGCGGGGTCCGAGGGGCGTTGCCCGGAGCGCAGGTTCCCCGAGTCGGAGGTACGGGCGGGACGTTGGGGGCGTTCCCGCGGGCGGGGGGTGTGGGGCAGGTGCCCGGCGCGGCCGGCCAGACGCGCAGCGGCGCGGCGGGGCAACAAGCCCTCCCCGGTGGCCTGATGGCGCGCAACCTGCCCGGCGGTGTGGCGCGCAGCCTGCCAGGTGGCGCGGCGGGGAGCGCGCCTGGCGGTGTTGCGGGAAGCCTGCCAGGTGGTGCGGCGGGGAGCCTGTCTGGTGGTGTGGCGGGGAGTGTGCCCGGGGCGTTGGGGAGTCTGGCCGGAGGGGCTGCGCACGGGGGGTTGTCCGGGGCGGCGGGGTTGGCGCCGGGTGGGGTGCCGGGGGCGCTGCATCAGAGCCTGCCCGGTGGCGTGATGCCCGGGGGTGTGGCCGGTGGAGTGTCAGGGGGCCTGCCCGGTGGGGCGCTGCCGGGGGGCGTGTCGGCGGGGGCGGTTGCCGGTGGGGGGAGCCCGGGGGTGGTGAGCCTGGCGCCGGAGTCGGCGGCCGGGGCGCCGTGGCCGGTGCAGGTCGTGGAGGCGCGGAAACCTGTTCGTCCCGTCGCCTACGCCAGCCCTCTGGACGGCCCTCGCGGTTTCTCGCTGGTCATCGGGGGGATCGGCGTGCTGCTGGGAGCCCTGTGGCTGGTCCCGAGACTCCAACGCAGGCGTAAGCCGCGAAACGTATGGTAATTCCGTCTTTACTGTTGCTTTGACCCGACTAGTATTCCCTTGACCAAGGTTCCGGGACTATGCGGAGGGCTCCGGTGGCACGCACGCGAGCGACGGCCGTGTCCGCGATCGTCCTGGCGCTCGGGCTGACGGGTGTCGGTGTGGCCCCGTTCGTCGGTCAGAGCGCGAGCGCCTCCGTCAGCCGCGCGGCCTTCGACCCGGCGGTGGAGCCGTGCGACGCGGGCGAGACCTGCGATCCGCAGACCACGGTCACCGTCACGACGACGTTGGGCACGCCCACGCCGGAGGAGGCTCCGGAGACGACGATCACCCACACCGTCACCGCGGGCCCGACGAAGACCACGAAGGCACCGAAGCCGCCCAAGACCACCACCGCGCCCACACCTCCGCCCGTCCAGGAGACGACGCAGCAGCCGCTGGCGCCCCTGCCCACCGCGCAGACCACGGCCGGGCCGCTGCCCACGGAGCAGTCGACGGAGCCGACCGTCGAGATGCCGTCCGTCGCGCCGACGGACTCGCCCACCGCGGCCGTCCCGCCGCCGCCGAGCGACACCGCCCCGGCCACGGACTCGGGCCAGCTGGAGTTGCGCGCGGCCGCGCCGGAGTTCGACCAGAAGTCGCTGACGCAGAAGCTCAGCATCCCGGCGCTGGTGCTCGTCCTGCTCGCGCTGTTCGCGGTGCTCATCTTCGAGGGACGGCTGCGCCGCATGGCCCACGCGGCGGCCGTGCGCAAGGCGGGCCCTCCGGCGGGCTCCCCGATGGGCCGTCCGGACGCGCCGCCGCCCGGCTACCCGGCGGGCCCCGGTTACGCCACGGCCTCCTTCCCCGCCCCCGGCTACCCGGGCGGCACGGCGTACGCGCCGATCATCAGCTTCGTCCCGATCCAGACCTACCCGACCGGCCAGCCCGGTTACGGCCCGGCGTACCACGACCCGGCGGCCTACCACGACCCGTACGGGCACCAGGGCGGCTACCCGCCCGAGCCGGAGCCGACAGCGCCAGCGACCATGCCAGCGACCATGCCCGCGACAGCCCCCGAGCCCGTCGTGCTGCACCCGGACGAGTTCGACTCCTACAGCGAGCCGCCGCAGGCCACCCAGGACTACCGTGACCCGTTCGAGCCGCTGATCCCCGCCGAGCAGCCGCCGGCCGACATCCCGCCGGGCGGCGGGAAGCCGTACGAGGACGAGCGCGAGTTCCCGCTGGCCCCGGCCGCGGCGGCCGAGAGCGGCGACTCCGAGCCCTGGCAGCAGGGCCCGTCGCTGTTCGAGCCGAAGCAGCCCGTGCAGCCCCGGCAGCCGGGGCCGTCCGAGGGGTACCAGCCGCCGCCGTACCTGCCGCCGGAGGGGGACGCCGCGACGGTCGTCCAGCCGTTGCCGCCGCAGCAGCCGGAGGACGCCACCAAGGAGATTCCGGACCCGAAGCACAAGAAGAAGCGCTGGGGCCGCAAGTAGCGGAGAACGACGGAAGCGGGGGCCGGACGGATCCGGCCCCCGCTTCCGCTTGCTCGCCTACTTGGCGCGCTTGAAGATCTTGTTGCCCAGCCAGACCAGCGGGTCGTACTTCCGGTCGGCCACGCGCTCCTTCATCGGGATCAGCGCGTTGTCAGTGATCTTGATGTGCTCGGGGCAGACCTCGGTGCAGCACTTGGTGATGTTGCAGTAGCCGAGCCCGTGCTCCTCCTGGGCGGACTCCTGCCGGTCGGCCACGTCGTACGGGTGCATGTCCAGCTCGGCGATCCGCATGAGGAAGCGCGGACCGGCGAAGGCCGGCTTGTTCTCCTCGTGGTCGCGGATCACGTGGCAGACGTTGTTGCACATGAAGCACTCGATGCACTTGCGGAACTCCTGCGAGCGCTCGACGTCGACCTGCTGCATGCGGTACTCGCCCGGACGCACGCCCGCGGGCGGCGTGAACGAGGGGATCTCGCGGGCCTTCTGGTAGTTGAAGGACACGTCGGTGACCAGGTCCTTGATGACGGGGAAGGTCCGCATCGGGGTGACCGTGATGGTCTCGTCCTCGGAGAAGGTGGACATCCGGGTCATGCAGCCCAGGCGCGGCTTGCCGTTGATCTCCATGCTGCACGAGCCGCACTTGCCGGCCTTGCAGTTCCAGCGCACGGCCAGGTCGGGGGCCTGCGTCGCCTGGAGCCTGTGGATGATGTCGAGGACGACCTCGCCCTCGTTCACCTCGACGGTGAAGTCCTCAAGCTTGCCCTCGCCGCCCTCACCACGCCAGACCTTGAACTTCGCCTTGTAACTCATTTGGCAATCCCGTCGAACTCGGCCATCTCTTCGTCGGTGAGGTACTTCTTCAGCTCGTCCCGGTCGAACAGGGTGATCAGGTCGTCGCGCATGGACGGCTGGGTCTTCTCCACGACCTGGACGTCGCCGCCGTCCGCCGTGGAGCAGACGAGCAGCTTGCGGCGCCATTCCGGATTCATCCCGGGGAAGTCGTCGCGCGTGTGGCCGCCGCGGCTCTCCTCGCGCAGCAGGGCGGCGCGGGCCACGCACTCGGAGACCAGCACCATGTTGCGCAGGTCGATCGCCAGGTGCCAGCCGGGGTTGTAGATCCGCGAGCCGGCCGCGCCGACCTGGCGCACGCGCTCCTTGAGCTTCTCCACGACCTCCATGGCCTCGGAGACCTCTTCGGCCTTGCGGATGATGCCGACCAGCTCGTTCATGGTCCGCTGGAGCTCGTGGTGCACCTCGTACGGGTTCTCGCCGTCGCGCTGGAGGGGCGCCAGGGCCTCCTCGCGGGCCGCGTCCACGAGCTCCTGGGCGACCTTGGGGCGGGCCTTGAGCCCGTCGACGTACGCCGACGCGCCCGCGCCCGCGCGCCGCCCGAACACCAGCAGGTCGGACAGCGAGTTGCCGCCCAGCCGGTTGGAGCCGTGCATGCCGCCGGACACCTCGCCCGCCGCGAACAGCCCGGGTACGGCCGCCGCGCCGGTGTCGGCGTCCACCTCGACGCCGCCCATGATGTAGTGGCAGGTCGGGCCCACCTGCATGGGCTCGGCGGTGATGTCGACGTCGGCCAGCTCCTTGAACTGGTGGTGCATCGACGGCAGCCGCTTCTTGATCTCCTCGGCCGGCAGTCGGGTCGAGACGTCGAGGAAGACGCCGCCCTGGGGCGATCCGCGACCGGCCTTGACCTCGGAGTTGATCGCGCGGGCCACCTCGTCACGCGGCAGCAGCTCCGGCGGGCGCCGGTTGTTGGCCTGGTCGTTGTACCAGCGGTCGCCCTCCTCCTCGGTGGTGGCGTACTTGTCCTTGAACACCTCGGGGATGTAGTCGAACATGAAGCGCTTGCCCTCGGAGTTGCGCAGCACGCCGCCGTCGCCCCGGACGGACTCGGTGACGAGGATGCCGCGCACGGACGGCGGCCAGACCATCCCGGTGGGGTGGAACTGGATGAACTCCATGTTGATCAGGTTGGCGCCGGCGAGCAGGGCCAGGGCGTGGCCGTCGCCGGTGTACTCCCAGGAGTTGGAGGTGACGACGTACGACTTGCCGATGCCGCCGGTGGCCAGGACCACGGCGGGGGCGTCGAAGAGCAGGAAGTTGCCGGTCTCGCGCCAGTAGCCGAACGCGCCGGAGATGCGGTCGCCGTCCTTGAGCAGGCGGGTGACCGTGCACTCGGCGAAGACCTTGATGTAGGCCTCGTGGTCGCCGTGCGTCTCGAAGTCCTCCTGCTGCAGCGCGACGACCCGCTGCTGGAGGGTGCGGATCAGCTCCAGGCCGGTACGGTCGCCCACGTGTGCGAGCCGCGGGTACTCGTGACCGCCGAAGTTCCGCTGGCTGATCTTGCCGTCCTTGGTGCGGTCGAACAGCGCGCCCCACGCCTCCAGCTCCCAGACGCGGTCGGGGGCCTCCTTGGCGTGCAGCTCGGCCATGCGCCAGTTGTTGAGGAACTTGCCGCCCCGCATGGTGTCACGGAAGTGCACCATCCAGTTGTCGTCGGAGTTGACGTTCCCCATGGCGGCGGCCGCGCCGCCCTCGGCCATGACGGTGTGGGCCTTGCCGAACAGCGACTTGCAGACGATGGCCGTGCGCTTGCCCTGCTGGCGGGCCTCGATGGCGGCCCGTAGCCCGGCGCCGCCCGCACCGATGACGACGACGTCGTATTCGTGACGCTCGATTTCCACTGGAAGAAGTCCTTTATGCGAACGGGAAGGCGATGACGCCCTTGGCGACCATGCGGACGTAGAAGTCGGCGATCATGACCGAGAACATCGAGGCCCAGGCGAGCTGCTGGTGCTTGGCGTTGAGCTTGGAGACGAACGTCCAGGCCCGGTAGCGCAGCGGGTGACGGGAGAAGTGGTTGAGCCTGCCCGCGGTGATGTGCCGGCACGAGTGGCACGACAGCGTGTACGTGTTGATCAGCACGGCGTTGACGACCAGGATCCAGGTGCCGAGCCCCTGCGGCTTGTGCACGAGCGCCAGGACGGCGTCGTAGGCCAGGACGAGGCCGATCACGATGGCGGCGTAGAAGAAGTACCGGTGGATGTTCTGCAGGATCAGCGGGAACCGGGTCTCACCGCTGTACTTGCCGTGCGGCTCCTGGACGGCGCACGCGGCCGGCGACAGCCAGAACGACCGGTAGTACGACTTGCGGTAGTAGTAGCACGTGAGCCGGAACCCGCCCGGCAGGCCGAGGATGAGCAGCCCTGGCGGCAGGGTGAACCAGTCGCCGATCGGCGCCCACCCGAACAGCCGCGCGCCCTCGGGGCACGCCGTGGTCAGACAGGGCGAGGCGAACGGGGCGATGTACGGATCGACGAAATAACTGCCGTCGATGATCGCCCACACGCCGTAGACAAGGAACGAGCTGAGCCCGAGGAAAGTCAGCAGCGGGACCAGCCACCACCTGTCGGTGCGCAGCGTGCGCACCTTGACCTGGGCGCGTTGCCTTCTGACCGGGGCTTCGGGCGTCGTCTGGGTCATCGCGGACCTCTCCACCTCCCGCGGACCCTGCACACAGGGGGTCCGGGTCGTTTCACTGGGCGCGCGTACGGCGGGTGCGGTACCGCTCTGGGCGCGTATTGGTGGGGGATACGTTACGACGACCGCATAGGATTTTGTGAGCGGGGTCACTCACTTTTTCGATGACCCACTGTGATTCCTGTCACGTAGGCGCGTCAGGGCCGCTGGCCGGGTGTCGGGAGCTTCGCCACGGTCACGAAAAAATCATCTATTTGCCGGACAACACGGATAAATTGCTCGAAATCCACCGGCTTCGACACATAAGCATTGGCGTGCAACCGGTAGCTGTGCAGGATGTCCTCCTCCGCCTCCGAGGTCGTCAGGATCACCACCGGGATCGTCCGCAGCGCGGCGTCGGCCTTGATCTCGCGCAGCACCTCCAGGCCGTTCATCCGGGGCAGGTTGAGGTCGAGCAGGATCAGGTCGGGCCGGGGCGCGCCGGCGTAGGCGCCCTCCCGCCGCAGGTACGCCATCGCCTGCTCGCCGTCGTTGACCACGTCGAGCCGGTTGCGCACCTTGTTGAGGGCGAACGCCTCCCTGGTGAGCAGGATGTCCCCCTGGTCGTCCTCCACGAGGAGCACGTCGATCGGGTGCCAGTCGGTCATGCGTCGTCTCCTGCCGCCGGAAGCGTCCAGCGGAACGTCGCGCCCTGGTCCGCCGGTGTGTCGTCGAGCCGGAGCTGCCCGCCGTGGTACTCGACGATCTTCCGGCAGAGCGCCAGGCCGATGCCGGTCCCCGGGTACACGTCGCGAGGGTGCAGCCGCTGGAAGATCAGGAAGATGCGGTCGGCGTACTTGGGGTCGACGCCGATGCCGTTGTCGGAGCAGCTGAACTCCCACATGTCGCCCTTCCGCTCGGCCGTGAGGATCACGCGTGGCGGCTCCTGCGAGCGGAACTTGACCGCGTTCTCGACGAGGTTCTGGAAGAGCTGGGTGAGCTGCGGCCGGTTGCCCTCGACCATGGGCAGGTCGTCGTGGACGACGGTGGCGCCGGTGTCCTCGATCATGGCCGACAGGTTCTCCAGGGCCTGCCCCAGGGCCTGGCCCGAGTCGGTCGGCGCGCGCCCGCCGTTCACCCGGCCCACCCGGGAGAAGTCGAGCAGGTCGTTGATCAGGAGCTGCATGCGCTTGGCGCCGTCGACCGCGTAGTGGATGTACTGCCGGGCGCGGTCGTCCAGTTGCGGGCCGTACCGCTGCTCCAGCATCTGGGTGAAGCTGGCGACCTTGCGCAGCGGCTCCTGGAGGTCGTGGCTGGCGACGTAGGCGAACTGCTCCAGGTCGCCGTTGGACCTGCGCAGCTCGTCGGCCTGGTCGGCGGCCTCGCGCCAGGCCGAGACGATGCGGCGGCGCATGGAGTCGACGTGGCTGGACAGCTCGCTCAGCTCGGCCGGCCGGTCGACGCCGAGCCGGTGGTCGAAATCGCCGGCGGCGACCGTGCGGACCTGCTCGGTGAGCCGGGCGACGGGCTTGAGCACGGCGTGCCGGACGACGAACGCCAGGCCCGCCCCGCACGCCGCCAGCACCGCGAACATCACGATCAGCGCCACGTTGAGCCGGTCGAGCTGGGCGGCCACCTCGGGCCTCGGGTTCAGGGCCCGCGCGTGCGCGATCATCGTCATGGTGACCACCACGCCGGCCGCGAACGCGAACCCGGCCACCGCGCCGATGGCCAGGAACCAGCGGGCCACCGGCAGCCTGCCGAGCCCGGTCGGCGGCTTCGGGGGCGGCAGCGGATGGATGCTCATCCCGGTCTCCTCGACACCATGACCACCGCGAGGTCGTCGCTCGGCTTCCCGACGTGCGCGATCAGCCGGTCGAGGTCGATCGCGCCGTGCTCGCGCACCAGCCCGACCAGGCCCTCGACGCCGAGCGCCTCCTTGCGCTCGCCGACGGCCGCCTCGATCAGGCCGTCGGTGTAGAGCAGCATCGACCACTCCTCGCCCAGCGGCACGTCGATGACCGCCCACTCGGCGTCGGGGAAGATGCCGAGCGGCGGACCCGAGGGCGTGCCGTCCACCGCCGCGGGCACGCCCCCGCGGACCAGCACCGGCGGCGGGTGCCCGACCACGCGCATCCGGGCGTCGCGCAGGTCGGGCGTGAGCGTCGCCATGCACAGCGTGGTGAAGATCTCGGGCGCCTTGCGCTCGGCGCGCAGGAGGGCGTCCATCGTGCGCAGCAGCGTGTCGCCGGTCTGCCCGGCCAGCACCAGCGTGCGCCAGGCGATGCGCAGCGCCACGCCGAGCGCGGCCTCGTCGGGCCCGTGTCCGCAGACGTCGCCCACGACGACGTGCACCGCGCCGTCGGGCGTCTGGACCATGTCGAGGAAGTCGCCGGCCAGCAGCGTGCCCCGGTCGCCCGGCAGGTAGCGGATCTGGTGGGTGATGGCGTCGGTGCGCAGCAGGGGCACGGGCAGCAGGCCGCTCTCCAGGCGGGCGTTCTCCTTGGCGGTCAGCTCGGCCTCGAACAGCCGGAGCTGGGTCAGGTCGGCGCGCTTGCGCTCCATCGCGTACCTGATCGCCCTGGCCAGCAGGCGGGCGTCGATGTCCTGCTTGACCAGGTAGTCCTGGGCGCCCGCCTGGACGGCGGCCACGCCGACGTGCACGTCCCGCAGGCCGGTGAGGACCAGCACGGCCGCGTGCGGGGCCAGCGCGAGCACCTCCTCCAGCGCTTCGAGCCTGCTGGCGTCGGGCAGCGTGAGGTCGACGAGCACGCACTGGATCGTCGGGTCGAGCTTGGCCCTGGCCTCCTGGAGGCTGCGCGCCCAGAAGATCGTCGGTGGCGCCACGGCCTGGTTGAGCAGCTCTTCGACAAGGAAGGCGTCGCCGTCGTCGTCTTCGATGAGGAGCAGTGTCAGCGGCTCGTCGAGGTTTGCCGTCACACACGCCTTTCCCGGGGGAGTCGGGCTGTTGCTGCTCATTCTGCGATGAGTTCGACCCCTTGCGGAAGCGTGCCTTCCTGGCCGGCCTCGACCACGAAGGAGAGCAGGGTCTCCCGGAACGCCTGCGCGGCCCTGGTCGGCTCGACGTCCTTGCGGTGGGCCAGGGCGATCGTCCGGCTCAGGCCGGGCGGCGCGAGCGGCGTGCCGGACAGCCCAGGACGCCCGTCGAGCACCATCGACGGCACCACGGCCACGCCGAGCCCCGCCTCGACGAACCGCAGCACCGCGTCCATCTCGCCGCCCTGCACCGAGAACCTGGGCTCGAACCCGGCCTGGCGGCAGGCGGCGAGGGTGGCCTCGCGCAGGTCGTAGCCACGCCTGAACATCACCATCTGCCGGCCGCGCAGGTCCTCTATCCGCAGGTACGGCCCCCGGGCCCGCTCGTGCGAGGGCGCGACCACGACCAGGTTCTCCCGCAGGATCTCCTCGGTCACCAGCGAGGGGTCGTCACTCTGCAGCGGCATGATGATCAGCGACAGGTCGAGCTGCCCCCTGGCCAGCGCCCTGACCAGGTCACGCGACCCGCCCTCCTCCACCAGCAGCTCCACCCCCGGGTACGCCTGGTGGAAACGCGCCAGCGCGTCGGCCAGCAGGCCCGCGCACAACGACGGCGTGGCCCCCAGCCGTACCCGGCCACGGCGCAGCCCCGCCAGCTCGGCCACCTCCTGCCGGGCGGTGTCGGCGTCGGCCAGCATGCGGCGGGCCAGGGGCAGCAGCGCCTCGCCCGCGGCCGTCAGCGTGACGTTCCCGCGCGCGCGGGAGAACAGCGGCGCGCCGAGCTCGCTCTCCAGGGCCTTGATCTGCTTGCTGAGCGAGGGCTGGGCGACCCGCATGCGCTCGGCCGCCTGGGTGAAGTGCCTGGTCTCCGCGACCGCGACGAAGTAGGCGAGCTGCTGCAACTGCATGTGATTTTCCTCGCACCGGCCGAGCATTTTTCCTTATGCCGACCGTATAAACCAAGCATCATAGCCGGAAGCTATGGAAACCAGATCCGCGATGACTTGGACGGATCATTGCTGGATACCTAGCGTTCAAACGTGACTGCCACGATAGAGCGCGGCGCCGCCACCGCGCCTGTTAACGCCCCCAAGGGTGCCTCACCCGCACCGACGTCCAAGAAGCCGAGCCGGTTCCTGAGCTCGTCGAACGGCAAGAAAGTCGTCATGGCCGTCACGGGCGCCGTGATGGTGTCCTTCCTCGTCCTGCACATGCTCGGCAACCTCAAGATCTTCCTCGGCAAGGACTCGTTCAACGAGTACGCCGACGCGCTGCGCACGCTCTTCGAGCCCATCGCGCCGTACCGGACGGTGCTGACGATCCTGGAGATCGGGCTCGTCGTCTCGGTCGTGCTGCACATGTGGGCCGCGATCTCGCTGTCGCGCAAGGCGGCCAAGGCCCGGCCGGTCAAGTACGTGGCCAAGAAGTCGCAGGCCAACGGCTACGCCACGCACATCATGCGGTTCGGCGGCCTGACGATCCTGCTGTTCCTGGTCTGGCACCTGCTCGACCTCACCTTCGGCGTCGTGAACCCCAAGGGCTTCGACTCCGCGCCCGCCGACCGCATGATCGCCGGCTTCGACGCCTCCCGCTGGTGGGTGACCCTCATCTACCTCGTGGCCGTCGTCATGGTCGGCCTGCACCTGCGGCACGGCATCTGGAGCGCCTTCCAGACGCTGGGCTGGGCCAACCGCAACCGCTACCGCGGCCTGCGCCTGACGGCCGCCCTGGTCTCGGCGGTCCTGGTGGTCGGCTTCCTGGCCCCGCCCCTCGCCATCACGTTCGGAGTTGTGAAGTGAAGTACACCGAAGGCTCGGAGATCCGGGACGCCAAGGCTCCCGCCGGTCCCATCGAGGAGCGGTGGGAGAAGCGGAAGTTCAGCGCCAAGCTGGTCAACCCGGCCAACAAGCGCAAGCTCAACGTGATCGTCGTCGGCACCGGCCTGGCGGGCGGCTCGGCCGCGGCGACCCTGGGCGAGCTGGGCTACAACGTCAAGTCCTTCTGCTACCAGGACACGCCCCGGCGCGCCCACTCCATCGCCGCCCAGGGCGGCATCAACGCCGCCAAGAACTACCGCGGCGACGGCGACTCGATCTACCGGCTCTTCTACGACACGGTCAAGGGCGGCGACTTCCGCGCCCGCGAGTCGAACGTCTACCGCCTGGCCCAGGTCTCGGTGAACATCATCGACCAGGCCGTGGCCCAGGGCGTGCCGTTCGCCCGCGAGTACGGCGGCCTGCTGGACACCCGCTCCTTCGGCGGCGCCCAGGTCTCCCGTACCTTCTACGCCCGCGGCCAGACGGGTCAGCAGCTCCTGCTGGGCGCGTACCAGGCGCTGGAGCGGCAGATCGCGGCCGGGACCGTGGAGATGCACACCCGCCACGAGATGCTCGACCTGATCGTCTCCGATGGCCGGGCGCGCGGCGTCATCGTGCGCGACATGGTGACCGGCGAGATCGAGCGGCACCTCGCCGACGCCGTGGTGCTGGCCACCGGCGGTTACGGCAACGTCTTCTTCCTGTCCACGAACGCCAAGGGCTGCAACACGACGGCCATCTGGCGGGCGCACGAGCGCGGCGCGTACTTCGCGAACCCGTGCTATACGCAGATCCACCCGACCTGCATCCCGGTCTCCGGCGAGTACCAGTCGAAGCTGACGCTGATGTCGGAGTCGCTGCGCAACGACGGCCGCGTGTGGGTGCCGCTGCGCAAGGACGACGGCCGGGCCCCCGGCGACATCCCGGAGGAGGAGCGCGACTACTACCTGGAGCGCATCTACCCCGCCTTCGGCAACCTCGTCCCGCGTGACATCGCCTCCCGCGCCGCCAAGAACGTCTGCGACGAGGGCCGCGGCGTCGGCCCCGGCGGGCTCGGCGTCTACCTCGACTTCCGCGACGCCATCAACCGGCTCGGCCGCGACGCGGTGGAGAAGAAGTACGGCAACCTCTTCGAGATGTACGAGCGCATCACCGGCGAGAACCCGTACGACGTGCCGATGCGCATCTACCCCGCGGTCCACTACACGATGGGCGGCCTGTGGGTGGACTACGACCTGCAGTCCACGATCCCCGGCCTGTTCGTGATCGGCGAGGCCAACTTCTCCGACCACGGCGCCAACCGGCTCGGCGCCTCGGCGCTGATGCAGGGCCTGGCCGACGGCTACTTCGTGCTCCCGACCACGATCGGCGACTACCTGGCCAACGGCCCGTACGGCGAGGTGGACGAGGAGGCCGTGGCCGAGGCGGAGATCAAGGTCCGGACCAGGATCGACCGCCTGATGTCGGTGAACGGCACCCGCACCCCCGACTCCTTCCACCGCGAGCTGGGCAAGCTCATGTGGGACTACTGCGGCATGGAGCGCACCGAGGAGTCGCTGCGCAAGGCCCTGGAGCGCATCCCCGAGCTGCGCGAGGAGTTCTGGAAGAACGTCAAGGTGTCCGGCACCGCCGAGGAGCTGAACCAGGTGCTGGAGAAGGCCGGCCGCGTCGCCGACTTCTTCGACCTGGCCGAGCTGATGTGCCTGGACGCCCTCGTCCGCACCGAGTCCTGCGGCGGCCACTTCCGCGCCGAGTCGCAGGACCCCGACGGCGAGGCCCTGCGCGACGACGAGCACTTCGCGCACGTCTCGGCCTGGGAGCGCACGCCCTCCGGCGAGACGGTGCTGCACAAGGAAGCGCTCGAATACGAGTACGTCAAGATGACCCAGCGGAGCTACAAGTGAACCTGACCCTCAAGGTCTGGCGTCAGAACGGCGCCTCGGACGCCGGACGCATGGTGACGTACCGGGTGGAGGACGTGTCCCCGGACATGTCCTTCCTGGAGATGCTGGACGTGCTGAACGAGCGGCTGATCGTGGAGGGCGACGACCCGATCGCCTTCGACCACGACTGCCGCGAGGGCATCTGCGGCATGTGCGGCATGGTCATCAACGGCGTGGCGCACGGCGAGCAGCGCGCCACGACGACGTGCCAGCTCCACATGCGTCACTTCGAGGACGGCGCCGAGATCACCATCGAGCCGTGGCGCGCCGCGCCGTTCCCGGTGGTGAAGGACCTGGTCGTGGACCGCAGCGCGTTCGACCGCATCATCCAGGCGGGCGGCTTCGTCTCGGTCCCGGCCGGCTCGGCCCCGGACGCGCACAGCGTCCCGGTGCGCAAGGAGGACGCCGACGCCGCGTTCGACGCCGCGACCTGCATCGGCTGCGGCGCCTGCGTGGCCGCCTGCCCGAACGGCTCGGCCTCCCTGTTCACCGCCGCCAAGATCACTCACCTCAGCCTGCTGCCCCAGGGCCAGCCCGAGCGCCTGGTCCGCGCCAAGGCCATGGTGGACCAGATGGACGCCGAGGGCTTCGGCGGCTGCACGAACACCGGCGAGTGCACGGCGGTGTGCCCCAAGGGCATCCCGCTGGACACGATCGCCCAGATGAACAGCGACTACCTCAAGGCCAACGCCAAGTAGGCCAGGTCGTCGAGCAGGCCCCGTCCCGGTACGCACCGGGGCGGGGCTTCTGCGATTTCTAGGCGAGCTGTAACAACAGGGGTGCTCGCACCACTTCCCGGTGTCAGAAGAACGCACCAGGGACGAAGGGGCTGCGCGGTGACGGATGATTCCCACCGTTTCACCGGCATGTACGACGAATGCCGACAACGGGTGTGGGCCTACGCGGTCAGTCGTGCGGGCCGGCAGGTGGCCGACGAGGTGGTGAGCGAGACGTTCGCCATCGCCTGGCGGCGGCTGGACGACGTGCCCGAGCCGCCGCTGCCGTGGCTGCTCGGCGTGGCGCGCAACCTCCTGCGCGACGACGCCCGCTCACAGGCGCGCAGGGACGCGCTGGCCGCCGAGCTGGGCACCTGGACCGAGGACGGCCGTCCGGACGTGGCCGAGCAGGTGACCGAGCGCCTGGGCGTGCTGCGGGCGCTGGCCGAGCTGCACGAGGACGACCGGGAGGTGCTCATGCTGGTCGCCTGGCACGGGCTGACGCCCAAGGAGGGCGCCCGGGTCGTCGGCTGTTCCTCGGCGGCCTTCCGCGTACGGCTGCACCGGGCCCGCAAGCGGCTCGCCCGGGCCATGGAGTCGTCCGAACCGTCCCGTCCCTACGTGCGCAACCTCAGCGAGGAGTGGTCATGAACCCGATGGACGAACTCCGGGCCGCCCGGCCCGCGCACCTCGGCGACCGGCCGGTGGACGAGCGCACCAGGGCCGCCGAGCTCGCGCGCGCCATGTCGGGCGCCCGGCGGCCCCGGCGGCGGCGCGCGGTCGTGCGTCCGGTGTGGGGGCTCGCGGCCCTCGCGGCGGGGGCGACGGCGGTGGCCGTCGTGGTGGCGGGGAACGCGGCGCCGCAGCCCGGCGGGCAGGCTCCGCAGGCCGACGGCCAGGTGCCGCAGGCAGGGGAGAGCGCGTCCGCGACGCCGCGCAAGGTCACGCTGTCGGCCAGGGAGGTGCTGCTGGCCGCCGCGGAGAAGGCCGACCGGCAGCCCGACGGCACCGGCGACTGGTGGTACACCTCGTCGGTGAGCAGGTACGTCTACCCCGCCGTCAAGGGCGGATACCTGGTCGTGGACCGGCAGCGCAACGACGAGTGGACGCCGCGCGCGACCGGCGGCGACCAGTGGAGCCGCCAGCAGCGGCTCGGCGCGGAGCCCGCCGGCGAGGCCGACCGGCTGGCCTGGGAGCAGGCCGGGTCACCCAGCGAGATCGACGTGGTCGTGCCGGTGAAGAAGGTGGCCCCGATGCGCCTGTCGACCGCCTCCGGCAAGCCCGCGACCTCGCACAGCTCCCTGGTGGACGGCGACAAGGTCTTCTGGCTGGGCCGCAACGTCACGATGAAGGACCTGCGCGGCCTGCCGGACGAGCCGGCGAAGCTGAAGAAGTGGCTGCTCGACTCCTACACCGGGCACTCGACCGAGTCGTCCAGCGTGAAGATGTCCTCCGACGACTGGCTGTTCGCGGTCAGCGTCGGGCTGATCGTCGACATGCCGGTGACCCCGCAGGTGCGTGGCGCCGCCTTTCGCATGCTGGCCGGGCTGGACTCGGTGAAGGTCATCGAGAACGTCACCGACGCCGAGGGACGTACCGGCACGGCCGCGGCCCTGCGGGCGAACGACAAGAGGACCGGCGTGCGGGAGAGCCGCCTGATCTTCGACGAGGCCACCGGGCGGGCACTGGGCACCGAGAGCATCGTGGTCGAGCCGCGCGGCGCGATGGCGGTCCTGGAGCCGGGCACGGTGTCGAGCTCCGAGGCCGTCCTGGAGTCCGGCTGGACGGACGCCGGCCCCAAGCGCTGAGACGGGCCCGCTCAGCCGGGAAGCAGGTTCAGGTGCAGGCGGAACCGGGTCCCGGAGGGGCCGGAACGCACCTCCAGCAGGTCGCAGAGCTGGCGGACCACCCACAGGCCGTGCCCGCGCAGGGCGGTCGGGGCGGGCGGCAGGTAGCCGGGCAGGACGGCCGTCAGCTTCCCCGGGTCGGTCACGTCGCACACGACGGCGTTCCCGTCGGTCCAGATCGCGAGGTCGCCGTGTCCGCCGCCGTGCTCGACGGCGTTGGCGGCGACCTCGTTGACGGTCAGCAGCAGGCGGTCGGTCAGGGCGCGGGACAGGCCGAGCCGTTCGGCGGTCGCCCGTACGTGCCGGCGCACCCGGTGCAGGTCGCCGTCGAAGCGCAGCGCGGCCGCCCCGGGAGGCGGCGGCGGGAGCGGGTCGTGATCGGCGGCGCAGGTGAAGGACCCGGGCTCGACGTAGTCCGGGCTGGCACGGGGGCCGTCGCCGGTCAGCAGCCCAGGGTGGGTACGCCGGGCGCCGGCGACGACCCGGCCCGGCACCGCGCGCTCGTCGAAGGCGCAGACCATCCAGGCGGACCGGGCGGCGAACGCGGCGTTGACCGCGGACTCGTACCGGGTCCACTCGGTCTCCTCCAGCGGCGTGCGGCCGTGCCAGACGGGCTCGCCGATGACCCTGACCCGGGGGTTGCCGTCCAGGTAGCGGCCGTAGGCGGCCAGGGTGCGGCCCGGGGCGTCGTACCAGCCGCCGGTCTCGACGAACTCGACCCCGCCGGCGTCGTCGCCGAGGGCCCGCGTGAGCAGGGCGATGTTGGCGGCGGTGGTCACCGCGAGCACCTTCTCCCGCGCGGCCAGCCCGTCGCGGCAGAAGGGGACGGCCACCGCCAGGAAACCGGCGTCGCTGGAGTAGACGAGCGCCTGGTGGACCAGCGGGTGCTCGTCCGGCTGGTCGGCGACGGCGATCATGTGCGCCCCGTTCTCTCGGCGACGGGACCGCTCATGGACACGCCTTCGGCCTGCCGCACGAGGCCGCCGCCACAAGCAGTCGGAGGGGTCGGGCCGTACTCAACGGTATATCTCCCGGGTGCGCGCATACAGGGCGTATGTCGGTCACCCTAGCCAATGGACCGCCGGTACGCCTGCTGAAGCAGGCGATCGGCGTCGAGCACCGTCACCTGACGTAGGGCCACACGGAGGATGCCCTCGCTTCGCCACGAGCCGAGGAGCTTGTTGACGATCTGGCGGTTGACCCCGACCCAGTTGGCGATCTCCTCCTGGGTCAGCGGCACCGTCACGCAGCGCCCTTCGGGGCCGTCGGTGCCGTAGCGCGAGAGCAGGTCGAGCAGGAGCAGCGCGAGCCGCTGGGAGGGCTTGCGTGACGCCATGGACAGCGGCATCCGGTTGACCTCCCTGAACCTGGAGATGAGCGACTGCTTGAGTATCAGGTCGGCGTGCCGGTGCTCCTCGATGAAGTCCAGGAACTTCCTGGTGCTCAGCCGGTAGACCCGGGTCTCGTCGAGCGCGACGATGGTGGCCCGGCGCCGCCCTCCGTCGATGGCCTCGAACTCTCCCACCAGGTTTCCCGGTCCGATGACGGTGACCAGGCAGTCGGTGCGTTCGGCGTCGGAATACAGCACCTTCGCGAAGCCGGACTGGATGACCATCACGCAGATCGGGGGCTCCCCGATTCTCATGAGCGGCTCGTCGCGGTGGAAGAGCTGCTCCTGGCTGAGGTCGGCGAGGGCTTGCTGCTCGTCCGGGGTGAGCGCGGTCCAGAAGACGGCTCCCGGATCTGTTCGGTCCGAGTCGAGGATGTGGGCCAGATAGTCGTATCGGTTCACGTCCGCTCCCGCTGATCGAATGCCGCGCGGGTCATCCCATCCACTTGGGATTCCCGGCTATCTTGCGGAGGGCAAGCGTGTCGTCGACGACCAAGGAGTTCTTGCGAGTCCTGACTATCCCGCGCTTGCGCCAGCCGGCGAGTATGTGGGCGACGGTGGAAAGGCTTGCTCCGATGATGCCCGCCAACTCGTTCTGGCTGAAGGGGAGGGTGTTCTTCTCCTCGGGGCTCTCGTCGTAGTAATTCTGTAGGGCGTCGAGGTTGTCGAGAATGGAAAGCGCCAGTCGCTGGCGCGCGTCGAGCACGCGATAGGCCAGTCGCGCGCGGTTCGACTGTCGAATGTGCCCGACCAGGATCTTGCACATGAGGGCCCAGCCCTCTGTGTGGGAGTTCAGGAAACCGACGAACTGCTCAATGGTCAGCGACAGCGCGACGACGTCGTTGATCGCCTGTGCCGTCGCGATCCGGCCGTCCTGCTCCACGGCCTCGAACGAGCCGACGACCGCGCCGACTCCCAGGACGTTGATCATCACCTCGTGCCCCTCGGCGTCGGCGATGTAGATCCGCACGACGCCCTTCCGCACGACCAGCACCTCCTCGGCGGGATCGCCGCTGCGCATGAGGATGCTGCCCGCCTGGAAACGCCGGAGGTGGCCGACGGACTCAAGGTGATCCCGATCCTCCGGCTGCAGGGATTCCCAGAAGGCGAAGGAGGAGGCGGAGGGGCCGCCTGCGTCTGGAGGTGGCTGCATCACCATTCCTAGCGGTCGTGGATCAGCCCGGCAACGCGGTCGCCGTGAACAGCCAGGCCACGAACAGGAGGATTCCCGTCATGGCGAGCCGCGGATACATCGCCCTCGCAACGGAACTGTACTTAGCCGTCGTCCAGGCGGCCAGCGTTCCCAGCAGGGCGAGGGCGGTGAGAAGGAGGAGGATCAGGGAGATCGTCCCGGCAGCTCCTTGTGCGACCCAGGTGGCGTGCAATGGGCCTGTTTGGGTGGCGAAGCCCACCACGATGATGCCGACCGCGCCGGCGGTCAGTTCGGTCGGTGGCTCCCGGTCCGCTCTTCGCCTGACCATGTCGCTGCTCCTCTGTCGGGGTCCACCCCAACCATCGCCTCCCTCGGGCGACGACGTTGCACTTCAGGCGACTCACCGTGAGTGCAATTCGGCATGCTGTCAGTGTCGCTCCGGGAGCTGGGAGAACAGCGATGACGCAGGGGATGTCCCGCGGGCGGGACATCCCCGGTCAGCCCTTGTAGTTGAAGATCTGGCGCAAGGTGTGCTGAACCTCGACCAGGTCCTTCTGGTCGGCCATCACCTGGTCGATCGGCTTGTACGCCTCAGGGTGCTCGTCCACCAGGGCGGCGGCGCGGTCCGCGTTCCAGGTGCGGCCCTTCATCGCCTCGGTCAGCGAGCGGGCCGACAACTCCCGCTTCGCCTTCGTGCGCGACATGCGGCGTCCCGCACCGTGGGAGCAGGAGTTGTACGACTCCGGGTTCCCCCGGCCGCGCACGATGTAGGAGCGGGTGCCCATCGAGCCAGGGATCACGCCCTCGTCGCCGGTGTCGGCCTTGATGGCCCCCTTGCGGGTGATCCACAGGGACTTGCCGTAGTGGGTCTCCTGCTGGGTGAAGTTGTGGTGGCAGTTGATCGTGCGGACGCGCCGGCCCGTCCCGACGACCCTGAACAGGGCGTCGATGAGCACCTTGTCCATGCGGGCACGCGAGGCCATGGCGTAGTGCTGGGCCCACAGCATGTCCTCGATGTACGCGGTGAACTCCGGCGTGCTCTGGACGAGGTACGCGAGGTCCGGGTCCTCCAGGCCGACGGCCTGCTTCCTCATCAGCTTCTTGGCGCCCGTGATGTGCATCTGGGCGAGCTGGTTGCCGATGCCGCGCGAACCCGAGTGCAGGACCGTCCAGACGTGGTCGCGCTCGTCGAGGCAGACCTCCACGAAGTGGTTGCCGGAGCCGAGGGTGCCGAACTGCTCGGCCACCTTCCTGGTCTGCTTCGGGTCGAGGTCGGTGTAGGGGACGCCGAGGTCGCTCAGCGTACGGTCGATCGACGGGTCCTCGTGGCCCTTGCCGACCCCGGCGGGGATGCGGCGCTCCACCATCGGCATCAGGGCGGCCAGGGTGTCGGGAAGGTCCGAGGCCGTGAGCGTCGTTTCCGTGGCCACCATGCCGCAGCCGATGTCCACGCCGACGGCGGCGGGAATGATGGCATTCTCCGTGGGAATCACCGAGCCGACCGTCGCGCCGATACCGACATGCGCGTCAGGCATGAGAGCGACGTGGCCGGAGACGAATGGCAGGCGGGCGGTACGTGCGGCCTGCATGATCGCGCCTTCGTCGATCTCGCTGGCCCACGACAGCAAATTCGGTGCGGGCTGGTTCGGCATGAATTCAGATCTCCTCGCTGGTTGGTGATCAGTTTGGCTGGACCAGGGAGGAATTCCCACTCATTTTATCTAATGCGGCATTTATGGGCGCCTGCCCCCGTGCGCGGGATCCGCCTACGGGTGGGCGGCGGCGGCGCGGTCGGCGGCGCTGCGCAGGACGCAGAACTCGTTGCCCTCGGGGTCGGCGAGCACCGCCCAGCCCGTGCCGTCCGGCTCGCGGAGGTCGGCGATCAGGGTGGCCCCCCGGTGCACCAGGCGTGCCACCTCCTCGTCACGCGTGGAGTCGGGACGCAGGCACAGGTGCAGCCGATTCTTGACCGCCTTCGGCTCCGGCACCTTGTTGAAGTGCAGGATCGGGCCCTCCCGCAGCATCACCCGGGTCTCCTCGTCCCCCGGACGGTCCTCCGGGTGCACGGGGCAGCCGGTCACCTCGCTCCAGAACCTGGCCAGCTCGTACGGATCCGCGCAGTCGATCGCGACGTTCTGCAATACCGACACCATGGTGGGATCCTGCCCCAAAGCGGGGCGCATGTCGCGCGACACTTCTCCGACATCACAAGAAGGGCCCTGATGGAGATCGGCGAGCTGCTGGGAACGGGCCGCACCGCGGACGTGTACGCACTCGGGGACGGCCGGGTGCTGCGGCGCAACCGGTTCCCGGTGGACAGCCGCCGGGAGGCGGAGGTCATGGCCCACGTGGCGGCCCGCGGCTATCCCGTCCCGCGGGTGTACCCGGGCGGTCACGGGCCGGCCGACCTGGTGATGGAACGGACGCCCCGGGGGCCGATGGTGATCGACTGGGCCAACGCCGAGGAGGGGCCGCCCGCGCTCGACCGCGCGATGTCCGCGGTGATCCTGGCCGAGGTCGCGGTGCGGCCGGAGACCGGGATCGCGGACGTGGCGCACGCCGCCCTGGGCGGATTGCTGGCCGGGCTCGGCGACGCCCTGCCGGGGGAGGAGCATCTGGCGGCGGCCAGGGCCAGGCGGGAGGCCAACCCGACGCTCAGCGCGGCGGAGATCGCCGGGCTCGGCGCGGCTGTGGGCGAGATCACGCGGCTCGCCGCCGCTCTGGGGTGACCCCGCCGTACCTGCGCGGTCGTCCCTGGCCGGGCCGGGAAGGCCGTGGATTACGGGGGAGCCGAAATCGCATTTGTGTGTTGTTCGCCTGCTGTTCGCCTTGTTGATCACTTGCTGCGCGAAGCTGACGGACGATCAAGAGCGACAGTAAGGATGAACATGCGCACGATCACCAAGACGCTCCTCACCGCGGGTGTGCTCGCCTGCGGGCTGGCGAGCGTTCTGCCCGCCCAGGCCGCCACCGCCGCCGTGGACCCGGCCGGCGTGTGCGGGTCCGGGTTCCGCGTCATCGACTCGCACCCGTTCAAGTCCGGCAGCACGGCGCTGGGCACGATCTACCTGTCCTACAACTCCGGCACCGGCAAGAACTGCGTCGTGACGGTCAACAAGACGCCGTACACGCGGTGGATGCGGGCGACGCTGAGCGTGCAGGGCGGCGCGACCAAGTCCGACGCCGGTGAGTTCAAGTCGTACGCGGGACCGGTGATCCTGTCCGCCGGCAACACCTGCGTCAAGTGGGGCGGCGCCTGGGACGAGTCGCCGTACGTGTGGACCAGCGGCTGGAGCCACTGCGGCTGATCCGTCAGGACGTCCGAGCCTCGGCCCCCGGGGCTCGGGCACCGGGGGGCGCGTCAGGCGCTCCAGGCGGCCGTGAGGTCGAGGCGTTCCCGCCACAGCTTCTCGCCGCCCCCGCCCGGCTCCCACCGCCCGCAGAACTCCAGCAGGTCGCGGCAGCGCGCCACCATCGACGCCTGCCGCTCGGTCCACGCCGGCACCGGGCCGCCGTAGGCGTCGAAGAAGCGCGGCAGCAGGGACACGTGCTCGGGGTGGTGGCTGCGGACGATCCACTCGCACCACGCGAGGTCCTCCACCGGCCGGCCCGGATGGGCCCACTCCCAGTCGAGGATCGCGGTGGTCTCGAACGTGGCGGGGTCGAACAGCAGGTTCTGGGGCCCGTAGTCGCCGTGCACGATGCCGAGGCGGTGGATGCGGGCGAGGACCCGGCCGCACTCGGCCAGCACCTCGGCGGCGCGGCCCTCGTCCAGGAGGTCCTGGCCGTGGACGCCGGCCACGAAGCGGGTGGTCAGGCTCGTGGCGGTGATCTGGTGGACCCGCGGGACCGGCAGCCGGCCGCGCAGGCGGCGCAGGTACCTGCTCTCCGTGCCCAGCCTGAAGGCGGCCTCCGGGCCCTGGTAACACTTGACGACCAGAGCGCCGTCGCCGACCGTGCTGTTGGTGTACCCGTGCTCCACAGCCAACGATTCTGGCGCACCCGCCCCCGTTCCGGGCGGTGCGGCGCGCTATCGGGACCGGGCCCGATACACGATGTAAGGGCGGAACAAATAGGTGATCGGCGCCGAAAGGGCGTGCACGAGGCGGCTGAACGGGAAAAGCACGAACAACGCCATCCCGATCACGGTGTGCACCTTGTAAAGGATGCTCGCCTGCCCCATCGCCGCGGTGTCCGGGTTGAGGGCGAAGATGCCGCGGAACCAGGGGGCGACCGTCGTCCGGTAGCTCACCTCGCTCGGCACGAACCCCGCCACCGTCGTCACCACGCCCGCGATGATGGCCGCGGCGAGCACCACGTACATGGTCTTGTCGTTCTTCGTCGTGGCCAGGAAGACGGGCCCGTTCGTACGGCGGCGGTAGACCAGCAGGACCAGCGCCACCAGCGTGGCCAGCCCGGCCAGGCCGCCCCAGATCAGGGCGTTGGCGTGGTAAGCCTCGTTCGACACGCCGACCGCGTCCGTCCAGGAGATCGGGACGAGCAGGCCGGTGACGTGCCCGATGATCACGAAGATCAGGCCGTAGTGGAACACCGGGCTGGCCACGCGGAGCAGCGGGCTCTCGTAGAGCTGCGACGACCGGGTGGTCCAGCCGAACTTGTCGTACTTGTACCGCCAGACCAGCCCGCCGATGAAGATCACCAGGGTGACGTACGGCGTGACCGTCCAGAGCATGCTCTCGCCCCAGCTCACCGGTAGCCTCCCACGGTCTCGGCCGGCGGCCCCCCTGCGGCCAGGCGTTGCGCGGCGGCGCGTTCGGCGGACGTGAGCGGCGGCAGCGCCGCGCAGACCACCCCGATCACCTCCGTGTACGGCGAGCCCAGCCCGGTCAGGGCGGACAGCAGCAGCTCAAGCCCGATGCGATGCTCCCTCAGCACCGCCACGCCGGACGGGTCGAGCGCCGCGAACTCCAGCACGACCGGCAGGAAGTCGGGCAGCTCGTCCTCCATCAGCTCCCACCCGGCCACGCGGTAACGCTGCTTGAGCGCGGCCAGGGACGCGCCGCGGCGGCGGGTGTCACCGTCGGTGTAGTAGGTCAGGTAGAGGCAGCAGCGCCGGTGCAGGTCGAACGTCTCGACGTAGTGGGCTGCCAGGTCGCCCGCCTCCATGTCCGCGATCCGCGCCAGGAACGCCGCGAAGTGCGGTTCGGCGGCCTCCCTGATCAGCGGGAGGCGGCGGTGGAAACGTTCGTCGGGGTAGGCGAGCAGGTGGGCGGCGGCCTGCCAGATCACGGCCTTGTTCATGATTTTCCCTTTTTCGGCGGGAAGAGCCCTGCCGGCCTGCCCCGGCCGTCCCAGTTGAGGAGGTTCACCCGGTCGTGGGTGATCTCGTCGCTGGTCTGGCGGTCCTTGAGGCCGTGGAAGGACTCGACGGAGACCGGGAGCGGCTTGCCCGACGCCTCCCCGAAGGGGGCCTGCATGCCGGGGCCGCCGTAGTAGTCGAGGCTGCATCCGGCCTCCTCGACCACGCCGGGCACGTTGCCGTACGCGGTCGGGATGACGTACCGCTCGTCGTACTTGGCCAGGGCCAGCAGGCGGTACATGGCCTTGATGTCGTCCTCGGTCAGGCCGGTGTCCGGCAGGACCGGCTCCTGGCCCAGGTTGACCCCCCGCATGTACGAGCGCATCGCGGCCAGGCGGCGCAGCGCGGCCGTCACCGGCACGGGATCGCCCGCCGAGAACAGCTCGGCCAGGTACTCCACGGGGATGCGCAGCGACTCGATGGCGGCGAACAGGTTGTCGGCGTCCTCGCCGTCGTGCCCGGTGTTCGCCAGGGCGTCCACGACGGGGGAGAGCGGCGGGACGTACCAGACCATCGGCAGCGTCCGGTACTCCGGGTGCAGGGGGAGCGCTATGCGATATTTCATGATCAGGTCGTACACGGGGGACCTGCGGGCCGCCTCGATCCAGTCGGCGGGCAGCCCCGACGTGGCCACGGCCGGGTCGTCGGGGTCCACGAAGACGCCGAGCTGGGCCTCGTACAGGTCGCGCTCGTCCGGCACCGAGGCGGCCTCGCTCACCCGGTCGGCGTCGTACAGCAGGACCCCGAGGTAGCGCAGGCGGCCCACGCAGGTCTCCGAGCACACCGTCGGCAGCCCCACCTCGACCCGCGGGTAGCAGAACGTGCACTTCTCGGCCTTGCCGGTCCGGTGGTTGAAGTACACCTTCTTGTACGGGCACCCCGTCACGCACATCCGCCAGCCCCGGCAGCTGTCCTGGTCCACCAGGACGATCCCGTCCTCGGCCCGCTTGTACATGGCCCCCGACGGGCAGGAGGCCACGCACGACGGGTTCAGGCAGTGCTCGCAGATGCGCGGCAGGTAGAACATGTACGCCTGCTCGAACTCCAGCCTGACCTGCTCCGACAGCTTCCCCAGCACCGGGTCGGGGGACGGGTCGCCGCCCAGGTTGTCGTCCCAGTTCGCGCTCCAGCGGATCTTCATGGGCTCGTTGCTGATCAGCGACCTCGGCGGCGCGACCGGGACGTCGTCGGAGAGCGGGGAGCGGGTCAGGTTCTCGTAGTCGTAGGTCCAGGGCTCGTAGTAGTCCTGGATGGAGGGCATGAGCGGGTTGGCGAAGATGTTCGCCAGCTTGCGGAACCGTCCTCCGGCGCGGAGCGTCAGCCGGCCCCTGCGGTCGAGCTTCCAGCCGCCCCGCCAGCGTTCCTGGTCCTCGTACCGGCGGGGGTAACCCTGGCCGGGGCGGGTCTCGACGTTGTTGAACCAGACGTACTCGACGCCGGGACGGTTGGTCCAGGTCTGTTTGCAGGTGACGGAACAGGTGTGACACCCGATGCACTTGTCCAGGTTCATCACCATGGCGATCTGAGCCATGATCTTCATCAGTAGCGCACCTCCTGCGACCTGCGGCGAATGGTGGTGACCTCGTCCCGCTGGTTGCCCGTGGGGCCGAAGTAGTTGAAGGCGTACGAGAGCTGGGCGTAGCCGCCGATCATGTGCGTGGGCTTGATCAGGACCCTGGTCAGCGCGTTGTGGATGCCGCCGCGGCGGCCGGTCTCCTCCGACTTCGGCACGTCGATCAGCCGGTCCTGGGCGTGGAACATGTACACCGTGCCCTTCGGCATCCGGTGGGACACGATGGCCCTGGCCACGACGACGCCGTTGCGGTTGACCGCCTCGATCCAGTCGTTGTCGGCGATGCCGAGCCGGGTCGCGTCCTCGGTGGACATCCAGATGGTCGGGCCGCCGCGCGACAGCGACAGCATGAGCAGGTTGTCCTGGTACTCGGAGTGGATCGACCACTTGGAGTGCGGGGTCAGGTAGCGCAGGGTGGCGCTCTCGCCGAAGAGCTCGGCCATGTCCAGCGGCGGGCGGTAGATCGGCAGGGCCTCGCCGTACTCGTGCATCCAGTCGTGGTCGAGGAAGAAGTGCATGCGGCCGGTGAGCGTGTGCCAGGGCTTGCCGTTCTCGACGTTGATCGTGAACGGCGAGTAGCGGCGGTCGTGCGCCTCCTTGCCGGACCACTCCGGGCTGGCCGCGACGTGCGTGGGCCGCGCCTGGGTGTCGGCGAAGACGATGCGGTGGCCCTCGTCCACGAGGTCGTCGAAGTTGCCGCCGGTGCGCCGCGCGAGCTGGCGGAAGCCCTGGGCGGCCAGCCTGCCGTTGCTCACGCCCGACAGCGCGAGGATCGTCTCGCACGCCTTGGCGTCGGTGTCCAGCTCCGGCCGGCCCTTGGCGACGCCGCGCGGCACCAGGCCGCAGCGCTGGCCGAGCCAGGCGACCTCCTCGTCCGGCGTGAACGTGACGCCCTTGACCTGGAGGCCCAGCTCCTCGGTGAGCGGGCCGAGCGCGGCCAGCTTCTCCGCGACCGCGCCGTAGTCGCGCTCGACCACCTTCAGCGTCGGCTCCGGCGTGCCGGACGCGCGCCCGCCGGGCTGCCCGGTCTCGCCCGGCGTGTCGTGCTGGTACGGGACCACCACGACGTCCTTGCGCACCCCCAGCCGCTCCTTGGCCAGCGCGCTGAAGGCCCTGGCGATGGCGTGGAAGGCCGCGAAGTCCGTCCTGGTCTCCCAGGGGGGCGAGATGGCCGGGTTGAAGGCGTGCACGAACGGGTGCATGTCCGTGGAGGACAGGTCGTACTTCTCGTACCAGGTGGCGGCGGGCAGCACGACGTCGGAGTAGATCGTCGAGGAGGTCATCCGGAAGTCGAGCGTGAGCAGCAGGTCCAGCTTGCCCCTCGGCGCTTCCTCGTCCGGGTGCTCCAGGTTGGACGTGGCGCCCAGCAGGTGGTGCAGGAAGTACTCGTTGCCCTTGGCCGACGAGCCGAGCAGGTTCGACCGCCACAGGGTCAGCACCCGCGGCCAGTTGGCCGGGTCGTCCGGGTCGTCGGCGGCGTGCCTGAGTCTGCCCTGCCGCAGCTCCTCCAGCGTGTACGCCACGGGGTCCTCGTGCTCGCCCAGCTCCAGCGGGTTGCGGTCGAAGGCGGGCGACATGGGCATCCAGCCGTTGCGCACGGCCTCGGCCACCAGGTCGGCAGTGTGCCTGCCGCGGAACGCGCCGGGCCCGAGCGGCGAGGTCAGGGCGCCCGCGTCGAACCGGTCGTAACGCCACTGGTCGGTGTGCAGGTACCAGTACGGCGTGCCGGGCGCCTGCCGGGGCGGCCGCGACCAGTCGAGCGCGCCGGCCAGCACCGCCCAGCCGCTCTGCGGGCGGCACTTCTCCTGGCCGACGTAGTGGGCCCAGCCGCCGCCGTTGCGCCCCTGGCAGCCGGTCAGCAGCAGCAGCGACAGGAACGCCCGGTAGATCGTGTCGCCGTGGAACCACTGCGTGGCGCCCGCACCCATGATGATCATGCATCGGCCGCGGGTGGTCTCGGCCGTCCTGGCGAACTCGCGGGTGATCTTGACCACCCGCTCGGCCGGGACGCCGGTGACCGGCTCCTGCCAGCCGGGCGTGCACGGCTGCTCCGCGTCGTCGTACCCGCCGGGCCAGAGGCCGGGCAGGCCGGGCCTGGGGACGCCGTACTGGGCCAGGAGCAGGTCGAACACCGTCGTCACCAGCCGTCCGGCGACGCGGGCGACGGGTACGCCCCTGCGCAGGGCGCCCTCGCCGTCGAAGCGCGGCAGCAGGAGCTGGGCCGACTCGCCGCCGTACAGGGTGAGCTTCGGGTCGGTGTCCAGGTCGAGGTTCCAGCGGCCCTCGCCGGAGTCGGTCCAGCGGAAGCCGACCGAGCCGTTGGGGACCACCGGCTCGCCGGACCCGCCCATGAGCACGGTCTTCCACTCGGCCGCCTCCTCCGCCGAGCCCAGGTCCTTGGCCGTGAGGAACTTGTCCGGCACGTACGCGTCCTCGTGCTCGCGCAGCGTGACGAGGAAGGGCAGGTCGGTGAAGCGCTTGACGTAGTCGGTGAAGTAGGGGACCTGGCGGTCGACGAAGAACTCCTTCAGCAGCACGTGCCCCATGGCCATGGCCAGGGCGCCGTCCGTGCCGGGACGCACGCTCAGGAACTCGTCGGCGAACTTGGCCGCGTCGCTGTAGTCGGGGGAGACCACCACGACCTTCTGGCCCCGGTAGCGCGCCTCGGCCATCCAGTGGGCGTCCGGCGTGCGGGTGACCGGGACGTTGGAGCCCCACATCATCAGGTACGCGGCGTCCCACCAGTCGGCCGACTCCGGGACGTCGGTCTGGTCGCCGAACACCTGCGGGGAGGCCACCGGCAGGTCGGCGTACCAGTCGTAGAAGGAGAGCATCGTGCCGCCGATCAGCGACACGAACCGGGACCCGACGGCGTGCGAGACCATCGACATCGCCGGGATGGGGGAGAACCCCGCCACCCGGTCGGGCCCGTACGCCTGGATGGTGTGCACGTGCGCCGCCGCGACCATCTCGACGGCCAGGTCCCAGGTGACGCGGACGAGACCGCCCTTGCCCCGGGCGCCCTGGTAGGCCGCTCTCTTGTCCGGGTCGGTGGTGACCTCGGCCCAGGCGGCGACCGGGTCGCCCAGCCGCTCCCTGGCCTCCAGGTAGAGCTGGACCAGCACGCCCCGCGCGTACGGGTAGCGGATCCGGGTCGGCGAGTAGGTGTACCAGGAGAAGGCCGCCCCTCGAGGGCAGCCGCGCGGCTCGTAGTCGGGCCGGTCGGGGCCCACGCCGGGGTAGTCGGTCTCCTGCGTCTCCCAGGTGATGATGCCGTCCTTGACGAACACCTTCCACGAGCACGAGCCCGTGCAGTTCACGCCGTGCGTCGAGCGGACCACCTTGTCGTGGCTCCACCGGTCGCGGTAGAAGGCGTCGCCTTCCGTGCCCCCCTTCAGGTAGAGGGTCCGCAGGTCGCCGCTGGTGGCCGATCTGCGGAGGAACCGGCCGGTCTTCAGCAGGAGATCCTCGGCACTCATACCCCCACTTCATCACAGAAAGTGACTCTCTGTTACACAGGGTATATGGCTGTGCTTCGTAAAGGTCAGGTGCGGAACCTGGCGCTGGCCACGGCGGCCTTCGCCGTGACGTTCTGGGCCTGGAACCTCATCGGTCCCCTGTCCGGCAGTTACAGCAGGCAACTGCACCTTTCCCCGACACAGACCTCGCTGCTGGTCGCGATCCCGGTGCTGGTCGGCTCGCTCGGCCGCATCCCCGTGGGCGTGCTGGCCGACCGGCTCGGCGGGCGGCGGATGTTCGCGATCATCTGCTTCGTGTCGATCGTGCCCGTCCTTCTCGTGGGCCTGTCCAGTTCGTACGGGTGGCTGCTGTTCTGGGGGTTCCTCCTGGGCATCCCCGGCACGTCGTTCGCCATCGGCATCCCGTTCGTCAACGCCTGGTACGAGCCCGCGCGCAGAGGCTTCGCCACCGGCGTGTTCGGCGCCGGCATGGGCGGGACCGCGCTGTCGTCGTTCTTCACCCCTCGCCTGGTCGAGGACTTCGGCCGGTTCCCGACGCACCTGCTCATGGCCGCGGTGCTCGCCCTGATGGGCGTGATCATGATCGGCGGCAGCCGCGACTCCCCCGCCTGGTCGCCCGCCACCGCCCCGGCCCTGCCCCGGATGCGCGAGGCCACGAAGATCAGGGCCACCTGGCAGTGCGCCTTCCTGTACGCCGTCACCTTCGGCGGCTTCGTGGCGTTCTCGACCTACCTGCCCACCCTGCTCCAGAACGTCTACCACTTCGCCCAGACCGGCGCCGGGCTGCGCGCGGCCGGGTTCTCGATCGCCGCCGTCGCCGCCCGGCCCGCCGGCGGCACCCTGTCCGACCGGATCGGGCCGGTCAAGGTGCTGCTCATCTCGCTGGCCGGGACCGTCGTGATGGCGGTCGCGCTGTCGTTCCGGCCGCCCGCCGAGGTGCCCGCCGGGGCGTGCTTCGTGCTCATCGCCGGCTTCCTCGGCCTCGGCACGGGCGGCGTCTTCGCCCTCGTGGCCAAGCTGGTCGAGGCGTCGAAGGTGGGGACGGTGACCGGCCTGGTGGGCGCGGCCGGCGGGCTCGGCGGGTACTTCCCGCCGCTGGTGATGGGGGCCGTCTACGGCGCGTCCGGGTCGTACACGGTCGGCTACCTGCTGCTCGCGCTGACCGCCCTGGTCGCGCTGCTCTACACCGTGCGCGCCTTCAGGCACGTGCCCGAGCGTTAGCCTGGCGAAAAACCGTTTGCCGGGCCGGGCAATGGCTTGTCAACCTTGTCAGGCTATGCGCTCCCTTCCTGAGGCCGATCCCGGCGTGCCCGACATCCGCAGCCCCCTCCGCTACCTGTGGTGGAACGCGCGGCGCCAGGCGCGTGCCCTGCTGACGGGCATCGGCTTCGCCACCCTGTGGTGGCTGGTGCAGGCGCTCGTGCCCGCGGTGCTCGGCAAGGGCATCGACGCGGTCACGGCCAAGGACACGAGGGCGCTGCTGACGTGGGCGTCGATCCTGCTCGGGCTGGGCCTGCTGCAGGCGTTCACCGGGATCATGCGGCACCGGATGGCGGTGTTCAACTGGTTGTCGGCGGCCTACCGCACCGTCCAGGTGACCGCGCGGCAGGCCGCCAGGCTCGGGGCGACGCTGCCCAAGAAGGTCTCGACCGGCGAGGTCGTCAGTGTCGGCAACTCCGACATCGCCCACATCGGCAGCTCCATGGACATCCTGCTGCGCGGCACCGGCTCGGTCGTGGCCATCGTCGCGGTCACCGTGATCCTGCTCACGACCTCCGTGCCGCTCGGGCTGCTCGTGCTGTTCGGCGTGCCGCTCATGGCGGTCGCCGTCTCGCCGCTGCTCAAGCCGCTGCACCGGCGGCAGAAGCGGCAGCGCGAGCTGACCGGCGACCTGTCCACCAGGGCCGCCGACATCGTGGCCGGCCTGCGGGTGCTCCGCGGCATCGGCGGCGAGCAGGTGTTCGCCGGCCGCTACGGCGAGGAGTCCCAGCGCGTGCGCCACGCCGGGGTCGGCGTGGCCCGGGTCGAGTCGCTGCTCGAAGGCGCCCAGATCCTGCTGCCCGGCCTGCTCGTCGCGGTCGTCACCGGCATCGGCGCCACGTTCGCGGTCGGCGGCGAGATCAGCACCGGCGACCTCGTCGCGCTCTACGGCTACGCCGCCTTCCTGATCGGCCCCCTGCGCACCTTGACCGAGGCCGCTGACAAGCTCACCAAGGGCCACGTCGCGGCCCGCCGCGTCATCCGCATCCTGTCGATCGAGCCCGAGGTCGCCGGCGGCACCGAGACCAGCGCCGGCGGCGTGCTGCGCGACTCCTACAGCGGCGTCACCCTCCAGCCCGGCATGCTCACCGCCGTCGCGGCCGACGCCCCCGAGGAGGCCGCCGCCATCGCCGACCGGCTCGGCCGGTACGCGCCCGGCGACGTCACCTTCGGCGCCGTCGAGCTGGCCACGCTGCCCATGGCCGAGATCCGCTCGCGCATCCTGGTCGCCGGCAACGACGCCCGCCTGTTCACCGGCAGGCTCAGGGCCGAGCTCGACGTCCGCGACGCCGCCTCCGACGACGACGTGCGCCAGGCCCTGTACGCCGCCTGCGCCGAGGACATCGTCGAGGCGCTGCCCGACGGCCTCGACGCCCTGGTGTCCGAGGCCGGCCGCGAGTTCTCCGGCGGCCAGCAGCAGCGGCTGCGCCTGGCGCGGGCCCTGGTCGCCGACCCAGAGGTGCTCATCCTGGTCGAGCCCACCAGCGCCGTCGACGCCCACAGCGAGGCCCGCATCGCCGAGCGGCTGGCCAAGGCGCGCGCGGGCCGCACCACCATGATCTGCACGACCAGCCCGCTGGTGCTCGACCGGGCCGACCACGTGATCTACGTGGCCGACGGCCGGGTGCTGGCCGAGGGCACACACCGGCACCTGCTGGACGCCTCACCCGAATACGCCGCGACCGTGACCCGAGGGGAGGGCTGACCATGGCCCGCGAGATCCTGCCGGTCGCCGACCGGAAACAGGTACGCGCCTACGCGCGCAGGCTGACGCTGAAGTACCCGCGGCAGCTCACTGTCGCGCTGGCCCTGCACGGCCTGGCCGCCGTCGCCGGGCTCGTCGTGCCGTGGCAGCTCGGCAGCCTGGTCCAGACCGTCCAGGACGGCGGCGAGGTCAACGGGCTGCTCGTGGCCGCCGTCATCGGCGCGTTCCTCTTCCTCCAGGGCCTGCTGATCCGCTTCGCCGTGCTGGCCTCGGCCAGGCTGGGCGAGAAGGTGCTGGCCGAGCTGCGCGAGGAGTTCGTCGACCGGGTGCTCGGCCTGCCGCTGTCCACGGTCGAGCGGGCCGGCGCGGGCGACCTGATCACCCGTACGTCCCGCGACGTCGACTCCCTGTCCAGGACCGTCCGGCACGCCGTGCCCGAGACGCTCATCGCGCTGGTCACCTTCGTGATCACTGTGGGCGCGCTGGTGCTGGTCAGCCCGTTGCTCATGCTGCCGATGCTCGTCGCCGGCCCGCTGATCTGGTTCGCGACCCGCTGGTACCTGAAGCGGGCGCGCGACGGCTACCTGCGCGAGAACGCCGCGTACGCCGACATGACCGAAGGGCTGGCCGAGACCGTCGAGGGCGCCAGGGCCGTGGAGGCGCTGGGCCTGCAGGAACGCCGTCGCCGGCGCACCGACGGCGACATCGGCCGCTCCTACGCCGCCGAGCGGTACACCCTCGGCCTGCGGACGATCTGGTTCCCCGCCGTCGAGCTGGGCTACGTGATCCCGGTGGTCTCGACGCTGCTGGTCGGCGGCCTGTTCTACACCAACGACTGGGTGACGCTCCAGCAGGTCACCGCCGCCGTCGTCTACGCCCAGCAGCTCATCGACCCGCTCGACCGGTTCCTGATGTGGATCGACGAGCTCCAGGTGGGCGGCGCGGCCATGGCCCGGCTGCTCGGCGTGGCCAACGTGCCCGACGACCGCGAGCCCTCCGCCGCCCGCCCGTCCGGCGAGCTGCTGAAGGCCGACGACGTCCGGTACGCCTACCGCGAGGGCCGCGACGTGCTGCACGGCGTGTCGCTGACCGTCGAGCAGGGCGAGCGGCTGGCCATGGTCGGCCCGTCCGGGGCGGGCAAGTCCACCCTCGGACGGCTGCTGGCCGGCATCCACGGGCCGCGTACCGGCGAGGTCAGCGTGGGCGGCGTGCCGCTGGTCGACCTGCCGCTCGACGACCTGCGCGGGCACGTCGCGCTGGTCACCCAGGAGCACCACGTCTTCAAGGGCACCGTCCGCGACAACCTGCTGATCGCCCGCCCCGACGCGGACGACGCGGCGGTGCGCGCGGCGCTGGCCGCGGTCGACGCGCTCGACTGGGTGGACGGCCTGCCCGAAGGGCTGGAGACCGAGGTCGGGTCCGGCGGCACGGCCGTGCCGCCCGCCCAGGCCCAGCAGCTCGCCCTGGCGCGGCTGGTCCTCGCCGACCCGCACACGCTGGTGCTCGACGAGGCCACCTCGCTGATCGACCCGCGGGCCGCGCGGAACCTGGAACGCTCGCTGGCGGCCGTCCTGGAGGGCCGTACGGTGATCGCCATCGCCCACCGGCTGTACACCGCGCACGACGCCGACCGGGTGGCCGTCGTGGAAGACGGCCGGATCATCGAGCTGGGCCCGCACGACGAGCTGGTCGCCGAGGGCGGCTCGTACGCGGCCCTGTGGGCGAGCTGGCACGGCACCCCCGCCGCCCCTCAGGCGACGCCCGGGGGGTTGCGGTGATCGTCCGGCGCTGTCAGCATCGTCGGAGTGAGCACCTGGCAGCGCGCCTGGGAAGGCGTGCTCGGACTCCTCGCCGTCCTGGGCCTGGCGCTGGTCCTGATCACCACGCGCAGTGAGCTCGTCCTCGACATCCTCGCCCAGACCGGGCAGCTCGGACTGATCGTCATGGGGTTCGGCCTGTCGCTGCGCACCGGCACGCCCAACCTCGCCGTGGGCGCGGTCGCCGCCGCGAGCGGCGCCTTCGTGGCGTCCACGGCGACCGCGGGGGTGCCGCTGCCGCTGGCGATGCTGCTCGCGTTCGTGCTCGCCGGGCTCGCGGGGGTCGCCATGAGCGTGTTCACGATGGTGTTGTCCGCCCCGGCCTGGGCCGTCACGCTCGGGGCCGCCGTCGTGTGCGAGGCCCTGGTCGTCGCGCTGCTCGGCGGCGGGACGATCCCCCTGGAGACCGCCGCGCTCTATCCCGGCCCGCTCGGGTTCGCCGTGTTCGCGGTCGTCTCGATCGCCGGCGGCCTGCTGTGGACCCGGCAGGAGGTGCGCAAGGACCTGGGCGCCGGCTGGCCCGGCGCGGTGCTCGGGCTCGCCGGGTCGAGCATGCTCGCCGCCGCGGGCGGCATCGCGCTGCTGCTGCGCCTCGGCGCGGCGACCCCCGGCAGCCAGGGGCTCTACAGCACCGTGTTCGCGCTCGCCGCCGTCCTCCTCGGAGGCACCAGCCCGTACGGCGAGCGCGCCGGCGTCGCGGGCACCGTGCTCGGCGTGCTGATCCTGGCCGTCGCGCAGGGCCTGCTCGCCTACCTCGGCGCCCCTGTGTGGGTGTTCATGCTGGTCATGGGGATGGTCGTGCTGATCGGCCTGGGGGCGTCGAGGCTGCTCGACGCCCTCCGGGCCGCCTAGCCCAGCGCCTTCTTCAGGAAGTCGACCTGGAGCAGGAGCAGGTTCTCGGCGACGACCTCCTGGGGCGTCATGTGCGTCACGCCCGAGAGCGGCAGCACGCTGTGCTGGCGACCGGCCGCGAGCAGGGCCGAGGACAGGCGCAGCGTGTGGGCGGCCACCACGTTGTCGTCGGCCAGGCCGTGGACCAGCAGCAGCGGGCGTTCGAGCTTGGGCGCGTCGGCGAACAGCGAGGAGTTGTCGTAGACCTCGGGCTGCTCGTCGGGGTGGCCCAGGTAGCGCTCGGTGTAGCAGGTGTCGTAGAGCCGCCAGTCGGTCACCGGCGCGCCGGCCACCGCCGCGTGGAACACGTCGGGACGCCGCAGCACGGCGAGCGCGGCCAGGAAGCCGCCGAAGGACCAGCCGCGGATGGCCACCCTCGACAGGTCGAGGTCGTCGGGGTACTGCTCGGCCACGCCCTGCAGGGCGTCGATCTGGTCCTCAAGGGCCGGGGTCGCCAGGTCGCCCAGCACCGCCCGCTCGAACGCGGGACCGCGGCCCGGCGTGCCGCGGCCGTCGGCCACGATCACGGCGAAGCCCTGCTCGGCGAACCACTGGCTCTCCAGGAACGCGCCGCGCCGGTTGAGCACCCGCTGGGCGTGCGGGCCGCCGTACGGGTCCATCAGGACCGGCAGCCTGCCCGAGCCCTGCTCGTACCAGGATGGCAGCACCACGGCCGTGGCCAGCTCCCGGCGGCCCGAACGCCCCAGCGACACCCGCAGGTCGAGCCCGGGACGCTCGGCGTACGACGGGATCGGGACCGCCATGCCGTCGCGCCGCACCACCGTGGTCGAGACGCCCTCGGCGTCGAGGCTCTGCTCCGACAGCACACCGACGCCGCCGGACATCCGCCCCGAGAACACCCCGGAACGGGTCGAGACCGGCAGCAGCGAGTGGCCGTCCCAGGTCCACAGATGGACGTCGGTCGGGTCGCCGCCGCTCGCGCTGAACAGCACGCTGTCGTGGTCGACGTCGAGCACCGACCGCACCTGGAGGGTGGGCGGCGTGACCGCGCGGTCGCCGACGAACAGCCGGTGCCCGCCCTCGGACGTGGCCACCCAGACCAGCGAGCCGTCGTCGAGGTGGGCGGGCACGCCGGTCACGATGTCGACCCAGGCCGGGTCGGTGTCCTCGCGGACCGGCGTGGACCGGCCGGTCGCCGGGTCGACGGAGAACAGCCGCAACGTCTTCTGGTCGCGCGTCATCGTCACGATCGACAGCGCGTGGTCGTCCCAGGCGGCCGTCGTCAGGTACTCCTCCTCGTACGGCACCGCCACCCGCGACCCGTCGAGCCCGAGCACGAACAGCTCGGTGCGGGCGTTGGGCGTGCCCGCCGCCGGGTAGCGCTGGGCGACGGCCGGACGGGAGGGGTTGGCCGGGTCGGCGATGTACCAGGTGTCGACCGGCTCCTCGTCGGCCCGCTCGACCAGCAGCGCGTCGCCCGACGGGGACCACCAGTAGCCGCGCATCCGGTCCATCTCCTCGGCGGCGATGAACTCGGCCAGGCCGTAGGTGACGGTCGGCGACTCCGGCGTGGCGAGCACCTGGCCGCGCCCCGAGGCGAGGTCCTGGACGTACAGCGCGCCGCCGGTGACGTAGGCGACCTGCCGCCCGTCGGGGGACAGCCGGGGGTCGACGACCGCGCCCGGCGTCTCCAGCCTGCGGCTCTCGCCGCTCGCCAGCTCGACGACGTAGAGCCCGCCGGACAGGGCGAAGGCCGCCCTGGTCAGCGCCGCGTCGGGGCCGTAGGCCACCACGCCGCCCGCGGCCTCACGGCTGCGCTCGCGCCGCGCGCGCTCCTCCGGCGGCAGGTCCTCGTCGTCGGCGTGGAGGGTACGGGGGTCGACCACCAGGCGTTCGACGTGGGTTTCGGTGTCGAGCTCCCACAGGCAGGTGACCGGGTCGGTGCCGGATTTCGTGCGCAGGAAGACCACTCGTCCGCCGTCGGGCGAGATCGTGAACCCCCTGGGCACTCCCAGGGTGAACCGGCGGGTCCTTGCCGACAGTCGCGGGAAGCTCTCACTCATGGGCTCAATCCTGCCAGTATCCAGCCATTGTTACGCTCATGACTATGACTGATCGACGCCTGCTGCTCGTGCACGCCCATCCGGATGACGAGTCGATCGGCACCGGCGCGACCATGGCCAAATACGTCGCGGAAGGCGCCCACGTCACGCTGGTGACCTGCACGCTCGGAGAGGAGGGCGAGGTCATTCCCGCCGACCTCGCCCACCTGGCGGCCGACCGCGACGACCTGCTCGGGCCGTACCGGATCGGCGAGCTGGCGGCCGCCTGCCAGGCGCTCGGCGTCGAGGACCACCGCTTCCTCGGCACGCCGGGCCGCTGGCGCGACTCCGGCATGATGGGCGTCGCCTCCAACGACCGGCCGAACGCCTTCTGGCAGGCCGACCTCGACGACGCGGCCGGCGAGCTGGTCAAGGTCATCCGCGAGGTGCGCCCGCAGGTGCTGGTGACGTACGACGCCAACGGCTTCTACGGCCATCCCGACCACATCCAGGCCCACCGGGTGGCCCGCCGCGCCTTCGAGCTGGCCGCCAAGCCCGACTACGTCCCGGGTGGCCGTCCGGCCCCGCGCCAGGACGAGCCGTGGCAGATCGCGAAGTTCTACCACACGGCCGTGCCCAGGTCCGTCATGCGGCGCACGGCCGAGGCGATGCGCGACTCGGGCAACGGCTTCCTCGTCGAGGACGTCGACGACGTGCCCTTCGGCAGCCCCGACGAGGACATCACCACCGAGATCGACGCCCGCCCCTGGGTCGGCAACAAGCGGGAGGCCATGCGCGCCCACGCCACCCAGATCACCGTGGACGGCCCGTGGTACGCCCTGTCCAACAACATCGGGCAGGAGGTGCTCGGCGTGGAGCACTTCGTCCTGGCCATCGGCGTGCCCGGCCGGCCGGTGCCAGGACCGCCCGTCGACGCCGGGGGGCTCGGCGAGCCGCACAACCGCGAGAACGATCTCTTCGCGGGCATCCACTAACCTCGTTGCCCATGGAGCATCGCAGCCAGACGGAGTCGGCGCTGGGCGGGGCGGCGTACGGCATGCTGTTCGTGCTGGGTGTCGTGCTCGGGGTCGTGGGCGGGTTCACGCACGCCCAGGACCAGCACGGCGCCGTGCCGTGGGCGGCGATCGGGTGGGTGCTGGCGCTGTTCCTGATCCCGCTGGGGGCGGGCAGGCTCATGCGGACGAAGCTGGCGGCGTTCGCGACCGGGCTAGGCTGGCTGCTGGTCACGATGCCGTTCACGCTCCAGCTCAGCGCCGGGGATCTGGTGATCTCCCAGGGGGCCGCGGGGTATGTCTACCTGTATGGCGGATTGCTGGCTCTCGTGGTGGCGTTCATGTTCTCGCCCTCATCGGGTGGGGGATCGTGGTTGTTGCGGGGATACCCACCTCCAAAGAATCCGACGTAGAGGCATAAAGTAACGTCGTGCATTCCATAGAGCGGCATGTGGACCCGGGAAACTACCGTAAGGTCGTCGGCCGCTTCGCCACGGGAGTCGCGATCGTCACGACCCGGCTCGACGGCGTGGACCACGCGATGACCGTCAACTCCTTCACGTCGGTGTCCCTCGACCCCCTGCTCGTGCTGTTCTGCGCCGAGAAGGTGGCCCGTTTCCACGACGCGGTGATCGAGGCCGGGGTGTGGGGGGTGTCGGTGCTGCACGCCTCCATGGAGGACGTCTCCCGTTTCTTCGCCCATCGCGGCCGTCCGCTGAACGGGCAACTGTCCCGGTGGGAGCACCATCGCGGGGACTCGGGGGTGGCCCTGTTCACGGGCGCCCTGGCCACGGTGGAGGTCGCCACGACGGCGGTGTACGACGGCGGGGACCACTCGATCGTGCTCGGCCGGGTGACGGCTCTCGGCACCCCGGCGGACGGGCCTCCGCTGCTGTACCACGACGGCCGCTACAAGAACCTCTGACCCCACGGCCCCGCCCGACCTGCCTGACCCCACGGCCCCGCGTGATCCCGCGGCGCCTGATCCCACGGGCGGCGGCCCGCGTGGTGCGGAGGCCCGTGCCGGGCAAGGACGGGTCGCTTCGGTCAGGGGCGGGGCGTCGCGGTCAACGCGTCTGTCCCGTCAAGGGTGGGTGTGCTCGTCGAGGGCGGCGGACAGGAGGGCCCGCGCCGACCGGCGCATGGTGTCGGCCGCCTGCCGGTGGGTGAGCCCGGCGATGTCGGTGAGCCAGACCAGCGACTCGATGCCGGTGGCCGAGCGGATCGCCACGGCCAGGCGGTGGACGTCCAGGCCGGGGTGGGTGTCGCGGAGCGGGACCAGGGCGTCCTCGATCCAGCCGATGGCGCGGCCGCCGCGCAGGTGCGGCTGGGCGGCACCAGGTTGCAGGGACAGCCGCAGCGAGGTGCGCAACTGCGGTTCCCAGTCGAGGGTGAGCTGCGTGAAGGCGGCCATCACCAGGTCCAGCCGGGCCACGGGGTCGGCGGGCGGGTCCGCGGGGAGCAGGGAGGCCTGCTCGATCTGGGGGTGGGCGGCGGCCAGCAGGGCGTACTGGTTGGGGAAATACCGGTAGGCCGTGGTGCGGGAGATGCCGGCCGCGGCGGCGGCGTCCTCGACGGCGGGGTCGGCGCCGTCGGCCAGCAGGCGGCGGGCGGCCTCGACCAGGGCTGCGCGGGTGCGGGCCTTCTGCCGGTGGCGGCCGGTCTGCTCATATGGTACCGACATGCCCATCATGGTACCGTCGTCCCATGTAGCTGACTCGCCCTGTGAGGTGGTCCATGAGCGCCGATCCCACTTCGACGAACCCCGAGCTCTACACGGTGGTCTTCGAGAACGCGCGCGTCCGGGTCCTGCGCTACCGGGACCGTCCTGGGGACGCGACCAGCCCGCACGGCCATCCCGACAGCGTGATGATCACGTTGTCGTCCTTCACCCGCCGTCTGGCCTCGGGCGGGCAGCAGGTCGAGCTGGCCCTGGAGGCGGGGCAGGCCCGGTGGCTCGGCGCCCAGGAGCACGCCGGGCGGAACATCGGCGACACCGAGACCCACGCGATCTTCGTCGAGCTCAAGGAAGGGGCGGGCGACGTCCCCGCCGGAGCGCCGCTCGGCCCTGATCTGTGAGACACACCCCGCCAAGGCGGGCCGCCCCAGGGAGCCGTCACCGTCCGCCACTGTCGTCGGCCCGGACGTCACCGTAACCGCACCGGCCCGGACGCCACCGGTACCCGCCTGACACCGAGGTCGCCGTCACCGACGGTGGCCCGTGCCCGGCACGTCATCACCGGTCCGCCACCGTGGGCGGGACCTGCCAGGGCGACGGTCTGGCGCACGGGCGGGCTTCCTGGTCACGGTCCGGGGGCGGACATGGGGCCGGGCCAGGCGTTTGTGCCTGGCCCGGGGTGAAGCGTGGTGTCGGTCGGTTACTGGGTGGGGGTCTCCGGCGGCGTGGGGGTGTCGGTGGGGGAGCCGGTGTCCGACGAGGTCGCGGTCGGGGTCTCGGAGGGGAGGTCCGTCGGCGGCGCGCACGTCGGGATGTCCGTCGGTGCGCCCGTGGGGACGTCCGTCGGTACGTCGGTCGGCACGTTTGTCGGGTTGTCGGTCGGGACGCTCGGCGTCGGCGTCGGGGTGGGGGTCGGGGTGTCGGTCGCCGGTGGGGCGGCCTGGGCCTGCGCCTCCGGCATCTCCGGGGTCTCCGAGACCGAGGTCGACGGCGTGGCGGTCGGCGGTTCGGGGGGTGGGAGGGTGTCCGTCGGCGGGGCGGGCTGACAGGTGAACGTCACCGTCTCGGTCGGCCCCGGCACGGTCACCGTCGGGCCGGGCACGGTCACGGTGGGACCGGGCTGGGTGACCGTGGCGGTCACCGTCGCCTGCTCGGTCACCGTGGACGTCACGGTCGCCGTCGCACTCGGCGCGGCCGTGGCGGTCGGTGAGACCGTCACGGTGCGGGTCGGCCAGGGCAGCGGCTGGACCTTGACGGCCGGCTTGCCCCTCGCCTTGTACGTGCCCTTGCCCAGCTTCTTCGTGGTCGCCCCGGCCCCGGTGGTGACGGGGACCTGGGCGGTGGCGCTCTTGCAGGACTTGCTCCTGCACACCTTCTGCTTCACGGTGAAGCGGGCCGCACCCTCGTACTTGACGGATACATTCAAGTACGAGACGCCCTTCTTCTTGACCACCTTCGTCGTGGCGGTGTAATCCCCGACCGTGGGTGTCGCCGTCGGTGTTGCCGTCGGGGTCGCGGCGACGGGTAACGCCACCTGCGCGCCGGAGGGAGAATCGGTGGATCGTAGGGGATCGGTGGCTGACGTCTGGGTGATCGCGACTCCGCCGGCTCCGGCCAGTGCAACGGTGCCGAGCAGCGCGCCCAGGATGGAAAATCTCATAATCCTGCTCTTGTGGGAGATTTCAGGACGCAGATCATTATTCCGACTTGTCAAGATTGGTCAAGACTGAGACGCATGAACAGGCGCTATCGGTTCCGGCGGGTGGTGAACTATCTGAACCTCGCCACCCCGCTCGGCCTACTGATCTCGATCGTCGGCGGCGCGGCCCGCCAACCCGGCCCCGACGGGCTCATCCTCGCCTTCGGCTACCGCTACCGCTTCCCCGTCGCGGGCGCGTTCACGGTGGGGAACGTCGTCCTGACCAGGCACAACTGGCTGGACGACCGGCTCATCCGGCACGAAGGACGGCACGCCACCCAGTGGGCCTGCTGCGTCGGGCTGCCGATGCTCCCGCTCTACCTGCTGGCCATGCTGATGTCGGTCGTCGTGTGCGGGCATCAGGCGTCGTACAACGTGTTCGAGCGGCTGGCCGACCTCGACGACGGTGGATACCCGCGTGCCCCCGTGTGGTGGCGGAGGGCGCGACGGCATAACGGCTGACCCATTCCCGCGTCCTCAAAGTTTCTCCTGGGTGAGGCCGGGTCTGAGCCGGCCCAGGGCGATCGCGACGATGGCGAGACCCGAGATCGCGCCGGCGGACGACACCGACGCCGTGGACGGCCCCACGACCGCGACCCCGGCCACGGCCAGGCCGGACACCAGCGCGGCCACCGCGACGTACGCCCAGGTGGCCAGGCGTACGGCCCTCAGCCGCGCGCCCTCGGCCGGGAGCGTGCGGGACAGCAGCCAGGACAGGGCCGGCAGGAGGAGCACCCCGTGCATGAGCACGGCGTGGGCCGGCTTGAGCGCGGTGGCCACCGTGTAGGCGAGCTGCTGGTTGCCCGTCACCACCTCGACCACGCCACGGGCGATCATGATACCGCCGAACACCATGGACGCCAGCAGCGTGGCGAAACCGGCCCGCACGGCCAGCCGGGTGCTCGGGGCGACCTCCGGAGCCGGGCGGAAGGCGGCGATCGTCATGGTGATCGCGATGACGATGAGCGTGACGCCGAACGCGGCCAGCGTGCGGGCGATGGCCGTGTCGAGGGGGGTCTCCATGTTGAAGTGGGACGGCACCCCGCGCCACGCCTGAAGGGTGATCAGGGCCACCTCGACCGTGGAGGCCACCGCGAACGCCCCGAGGACGAGGGGACGGGCGCGCAGCCGTAACCACTGGGACACCCAGGTCAGGGTCAGCACGCTCAACCCGAACGACACCCCGAACGTGAACGGCTTGCGCCACGACACGGCCCCCTCCCACGGACCGCCCGCCACGACGAGCACGCCCAGGTGTGCCAGGCCCACGAGCAGGAGGAAGACCCCGACGGAGTACCAGAGGCGATCGGAGTACCGGAGGCGAGTCATGCGGCCATGCTGACAGCGGCGGGTTCGCCTGCGCGTCGGACCACGGTCTGGCCTTCGACTACAACCACGGTCGTACATCGGACGCGCCGACCGGAACGCGCGCCCCCGGACGCACGAGCGGGGTGCCGACACTCAGGCGCGGCCCAGGGTTTCGGTCCCGCCGCCCGGAACTCGCGGTCGGGAGGCGCGGCTCGCGGAACTCGGGCGGGAAATGGGCGCCGGCCCCGGGGCGGGGGCCGGCGCGGTGGGTCAGGGGTGAGGGTCAGGGGGTGAGGGTCAGGGGGTGAGGGTGAGGGTGTGGGTGGCGGCGTTCTTGACGGACTCGGGCTTGGAGTACATCGGGAGGAGGTCGCCTCGGGCCCAGGATTCGGCCTGGTCCCAGTAGTTGTCGTGGAAGGCGTGTCCCGAGGCGCCCGTCAGGTTGATCCAGCGGGACTTGTCCAGGTCCGACAGGTCCACGACCATGCGCATCGACGGCACCGCGGTGACCCCGTACCCCTTCTGCACGTTCCACCCGGTCGCGTTCACCGCGTCCTTGTTGCCCGGGACGGCGAACGGGCCGCGGTTGAACAGCGCCTCCACCGGCGCGAGGCCCGAGGTGCCGAGCGTGCCGTTGACCAGTTCGAGCTGGTGCAGATCGCCCCACTTCCAGGACTTGACGTCCGTGCCGAACAGCTCGGACAGCTCCTGGTACGCCGAGGCCATCGCCTGCCGCAGCATGTCGTCGCGGGTCTCGGTGAGGTTCTTGGTGGTCACGTCGTCCCAGAAGGGGTCCTCGGGGGCGGTGAGGAGGTTGGCGACGACGTCGTACCAGCGGTCGCCGCCGGCGGGCCACACCTGCTCGGGGAGGTCGTCGTCGAACGTGAGCATGAGCAGGTGCCGCCACACCGCGTTGTAGTAGGCGGCGGGCGCGGAGTCGAGCCCCTGGGAGTGGTCCCAGTTCCTGAGCAGCTCGCGGGCCTGGCGGGCGGACCCGGCCAGGTCCACCTGCAGCAGCGCGGGCACCAGCGTCTCGGCGAACTCGTTGGAGGTGTCCTGCTGGATGTCCGACATCGTCCCGGCGTCGATCTTGCCCTTCGCGATCGCGTTCTCGACGAGCTCGCGGATGCGCTGGGAGCGGTAGCCGTAGGACCAGTCCTTGGTCAGCAGCGGCTTGTAGCGGCGGGGGTCGATGACGGCGTTGTTGGCCGTGACGATGAACCCGTCGGCCGGGTCCTCCAGCGTGGGGAGCTGGTCGTAGGGGATGGGCTCGGCCTTCCAGTCGTACTCGCCCGTCCAGCCGGGCACCGGCCAGGTGCCGTCGCCCTTCTCCCGTACGGGGATGCGCCCGGGCGCCTGGTAGCCGATCTTGCCGCTGGTGTCGGCGTAGATCAGGTTCTGGGACGGCACCTCGAACAGCGCCGCCGCCGACCGGAACTCGGGCCAGTCGCCCGCCTTGTTGAGCGCGAAGATCGCGTCCACGGTCCTGCCAGGGGTGAGCGCGGTCCATTGGAGCGCCACGGCGTTCGCCTCGCCGCTGGGCCGGGCGTCCTCCATCACCTCGTTGATCAGCGGACCGTGCCGGGTGCTCTTCACGGTGATCGTGACGGGGTCGCCGCCCGCCACCTTGATCTGCTCCTGTCTGGTCTCCAGCTTCACCTGCTCGCCCTTGTACAGGTACGTGTCGCCGTCCACCTTCTCCAGGAAGAGGTCGGCCACGTCGGGACCGAGGTTCGTGAACCCCCACGAGATCTTGTCGTTGTGCCCGATGATCACGCCGGGCACGCCGGAGAAGGTGAACCCGGTGACGTCGTACGGGCACTGCGCGGACAACGTCCTGCAGTGCAGCCCGGCCTGGTACCAGACGGACGGCATCTGCGGCGACAGGTGCGGGTCGTTGGCCAGCAGCGGCTTGCCGCTGGTGGTGTGCCGGCCGGAGACCACCCAGGAGTTGGACCCGATGCCCTCGCGCTCCTCGCTGCTCATCGTGCTGGGCACGGCGTCCAGCGTCGCGGCGGCCTGGGAGAGCGCGCGCACGCCGCCGGTCTGCGGCTCGGCCCGCTGGTCGTAGCGGCCCTGGGAGAGCGCGCCCTCGCCGACGATCGGGGCGTGCCGGTCGTACGGGTAGCCGGGGTAGAGCTGGTCGACGCGCTCCTTGGGCAGCTTGGTCAGCGCCAGGGCGCGGTCGATCTCGTCCTCCATGTTGGAGCGCAGGTCCCAGGCCATGGCCTTGAGCCAGGCGACGGAGTCGACCGCGGTCCACTTCTCCGGCCGGTAGTCGCCGTTCTGCAGCTTGAGCACCGAGTATTCGAGGCTGCGGTCGGAGGCGTTGGGGTTGGCGTCCAGCCAGGCGTTCACGCCCTTCGCGTACGCGGCCAGGAAGTCCTGGGTCTGCCGGTCGAGGCCGGGCAGCTCCTGCTCGGCCACCCTGCGCCAGCCCATGGTCCGCAGCGCCTTGTCGTTGCCGAGCGTGGCCTTGCCGAACAGCTCGGAGAGGCGTCCGGCGGTGGTGTGGCGGCGGAAGTCCATCTCGAAGAACCGGTCCTGGGCGTGGACGAAACCCTGCGCCATGAACAGGTCAGCCGAAGTGTCGGCGTAGATGTGCGGAATCCCCGATTTATCGCGATAAATCTCTACTTTGCCGGTTAGACCGGGCAACCGCAGCGTCCCGTCCAGCTGGGGGAACGATTTCCGTACGGTGTACACCAGGACCCCGGCCAGCACGATCGCCAGCGCGAGAAGCACGGTCAACACCCGGGCGAACCACCGCAAAGGCCACGGCATCCACGCAAAGGGTCTCACCGATACCTCCATCTTGCCGAACTGGAACAAGTCTGGCAGTACCGGCTCACTGCTCCGGCCGTTTCAGGTGGTCGGAGCGCCTTGGGCGGAGTTGCTCCCGATCAGAGGGCCCAGCTCTGCCCCTCGGGCGTGTCGGTGACGCGGACCCCCAGCTCGGCCAGCTCGTCCCGCAGCAGGTCGGCCGCCGCCCAGTCGTTCGCCTCCAGCGCGCGGTCGCGCCGCTCCAGCAGCTCACCGGCCCCGGCGGGCAGCCCCCGGGGCTTGCCGATCTCCGTGGACAGGTCGAGCGCCAGCACCTGGTCCAGGTGCAGGAACGTCTCGAACTTCGACCCGGGCGCCACCGACTCGTCCCGCTCCAGCTCCCGCAGGATCCGCAGCGCCGCCGGGGTGTCCAGGTCGTCGTCGAGGGCGGACTCGACGCGCTCGGCGTACGAGGAGGCCATGGGCGCGCTGGGCGACTCCGACCACTCGGCCACCCGCGCCCGCCACCGCCGGACCGTGCGGTCGGCGGCCCGCAGGACGTCCCAGGTGAGGTCGAGCCGCTGCCGGTAGTGGTGCTCCAGGAAGGCCAGGCGCGCCGCCAGCGGGTCGAGCCCGGCCGCCACCACGTCCGGCAGCAGCACCACGTTCCCCGTGGACCCGGCCGGCTCGCGCCCGTCGAACAGCAGGCTCCCGCCGTGCACCCAGTGGCGCACCACCTCGTGGCCGGTCGCCGCGTCCGACTGGGCGCGTACGTCCTCGTGGTGCGGGAAGAGCAGGCCGGCGTCGCCGAGGTGGAGGTCGATCCGTTCGCCGAGGTGGCGCAGCGACATGGCCGAGCACTCCACGTGCGGGCCCGGGAGGCCACGCCCCCAGGGCGCGTCCCGCCCCTCGTCGCCGTCGGCGGGTAGCCACAGGGCCCAGCCGGACGGCTCGCCGGGCTTGACGTCGTCCAGACGCTTGCCGGAGATCTCCCCGTACGTCGGGAACGTCCGTACGTCGAAGTTCACCGAGCCGTCCGGCGCCGCGTACGCGTGCCCCCGCTCGACGAGCCTGACGATCAGCTCGATCATCGCGTCGACGGTCTCGCTGGAACGCGGGCTGTGCTCCGGCGGCCGGAGGTTGAGCGCGGCCGTGTCGCTCCTGAAGTCGTCCTCGTGCCGGCGGACCAGGTCGGGCCCAGGGCCTTCCCCGGCGAGCGGCCAGAGGTCGGTGACGTTGCGGCACGCCACGACCCGCGTACGCCGCCGCTCCAGCACCCTCCTGACCAGGTCGGACAGCACGTACGTGCGCAGGTCGCCCAGGTGGGCGCGGCGGCCGGGCGCCGGCCCGCACGTGTACATGCGCACCGCCCGCCCGCCCGCGAGCTCCTCGACCTGCCTGGCCCGGGTGTCGTGGATCCGCAACATCACCCGAGCCTAGCCCTCACCCGCCGAGGAAGCCGAGGATGTCCCTGTCCCCGCGCTCGCGGAGCCTGGCCAGCACCTCCTCGCGGGTGGCCGTGTCGGGCACGCCGATGCGGGCCCCGATCAGCCGCAGGCCCTCCATCTCCGAGTGCACCGGAGCGGTGTAGCCGATGAGGTAGAGCGCCCGGTTCAGCGGCGGCATCGCCACGGCGGCCGCGGGCAGGTAGCGGGTCAGCAGCTCGCCGCCGTCGGAGACGGTCAGGAACACGTGGTCGCCCTCGCTCGCCTTGAAGTCGGCCAGCACGTTGCGGATCGACCCCATGGTCGGCTGGTTGTGCCAGCTGATCACCACGTCGCCCGACGGCGTCGAGGCGGTCAGCGAACCGCCGGGAGCCATGCCCAGGTAGGCGGCGAACCCCGTCGGCAGGGGCGAGCCCGAACCGCGCAGGTGCTCGGCGTTGACGTCCACGCGGTGCCACCAGCGGCCGTCGCGGGAGCGGAAGCTGCGCCGCGTCTCGGAGACGTCCTTGCGCGGCTGGTACGGCTCCGACTCCCCGGTGGGCGACGTGCCGGCCACCCTGATCCAGCCCCGCTGCGTGCGCTCGAACCCCGGGCCGCCCGAGTAGGCGCGCACCGAGCTCTCGCTCACGTCGTAGCGGGAGGTCAGGTTCGTCACGATCGTGCTCACCGAGGCCTCGCCGCCGGCCCGCTCGATCTCCCTGGCGATCATCTCCCTGATGCCCAGGTACTCGTCGCCGCCCCACCTGGTCAGCCCGTACTTGTTCCGGTCCACCCGGCGGAAGCGCTCGTCGGCGGTGAGCTGGTTGCGGATGCCGACCAGGCTGTAGTCCTCGCCGATGCGTTCCTGGATCTCCTCGGGCGCCAGCGGCGTGCCCGCCACCGCCAGCACCGCCTCGGCCTTCTCGTTGATGCTGCGCGGCCAGGGCACCACGTGCCGGCCCAGCACGCGAAGCTGCGGCACGGCCAGGATCCACCGCTCGGCGACGTCTTCACGGACGCCGAGCTGGGCCACCATGGACACCGCCTCGCCGAGCGGACGCGGCCCGTCGGCGAAGAGCTGCCGCGTCTTCTCCCGCAGTTCGTCGGCCCCGCCGGAGACCAGCCATCCGTCGGCCTGCTCGTAGCCGGTCAGCAGCGTACGGACGAACCGCCACGCGGGGATGCCCAGCGTGCGCAGGTCGCCGCGGTGCCACGGGACGGCGGCCGCGAGGTCGTCGGCCGGGACCGCGGACCCCAGCCTGCCCCTCAGCCACGCCACGTGCGCCACCAGCGCCGCCGCCTCCGGCGAGCCCAGCCACGCCTCCACGTGGTCGCGCAGGTCACGCTCGATCTGCCTGATCCGCTCGCGCGTGACCGAGAAGCGCTGCGCCAGCTCGTCGAGCGTGGCGCGCTGCGCCGCGTAGAGCCGGTCGCGGGCGATGGCGCGCTGCCGCTCGTCGAGGGCCGCGAACACCGCGTCGATCAGCTCGGGCAGGGGCTTGTCGGGCCTGGACGGGGCGGGCACGGCGGCGGGCGCGGGTTCGAGCAGCCGCTCGAACACACCGCTGAACAGCTTCTGCACCACGTCCTTGCCCAGCGACTCCGGCGTGCGCTCGGCCTCGGCGGGGTCGCTGAAACGCAGCAGCGGCAGGATGTCGCCGAGCAGCAGGTGCCCCCAGCAGGCCACGGCCAGATCGGCCAGGTGACCCGCCACGGTCTGCGTCCCGACGATCGCGCACGCGCGGTCGAGGGGGATCGCCTGCCACCAGGCCTCGGGCAGCTGGGGCTCCTCCACGATCGGCGCGATCTGACCAGGGGAGGTCCAGCGCAGGGGTGGCGCGAGGTCGCTCAGGCTGAGGTTCATTGAGGTCCAACCGGCAAAGGGAAGATATCCGCAGTTCAGACTATGTGATCAGGGGGACAGAAATGGGCTCCCCCTTCCGGAATGCGAGATATAGAGCATCGTTCGGGCCCGTGTGCAGGCGACGAACAGTATGCTCCGCTCGCGTTGCAGCGCTCGGGCCCGCGCGGCGGGCTCCTCGGGCAGCGACCCGGGCACCACGCCCTCCGCCACGCCGACGAGTGCCACCCGGTCGAACTCCAGCCCCTTGAGATGCTGGAAGGTCGCCACACGCACGTCCAGCCCGTCCAGGGCCTCGCGGGCGGCGCGGGCCAGTGTGGGGGTGCGCGCGCCGACGGCGATCTCGCCCTCCGGCACGCCGTCCGCCAGCCAGCCGCCGACCGTGGTGCGCAGCCCGGCCAGTTCGGACTCGGGCGTGTCGTAGGACCGGATCACCGGCCGCCGGCCGTTGTGCGTGGCGCGGTAGCCGTACAGCTCGGCCACGCCCTTGACCAGGCCGTTCGCCGGGCCGCCGCCGCGCAGCCGGACCACGTAGGACAGGATCTCCTGCGGCAGCCGGTAGGAGATGCGCAGGTCGTGCTGGACGGCCGGGATGCCCACCGCGCCGAGCGCCACCCGCGTGTCGGTCACCCGCTGGTGCGGGTCGCCCACCACGAACAGGTCGTCGTGCGCGTGCGGCGCCGCCGCCCGCAGCAGCCGCCACTGCGCCGGGCTGATGTCCTGCGCCTCGTCCACCACGATGTGCCGGTACGGCTTGCGCCCCGGTTCCACGTCGTCCAGCAGGTCGCCGGTCGTGATCGACAGCAGCCTGATCGCCTCGTCGGTGAGCTGGGCCAGCGACCGGGCCCCCGGGCCGACCAGGGGAGGACGGCGTCCCTCCGCGTCGGTGACGATCCGCATGGCCAGGCGCTCGGCGTTGTCCACCTCGACGCGCTTGCGCACGCTCTCGTCGTCGATCAGCACGTCCAGGCGGCCGGACAGCTCCTCGGCCAGCCCCTGCGAGAACGTCACCAGCAGCACCGGCCCGCTGCCGCGCGCCGCCAGATAGGCCGCCCGGTGCAGGGCGATGATCGTCTTGCCGGTGCCCGCGCCGCCCACGACCAGCACCGGCTGCTCGTACCGTCCGGTCCTGGCCAGCCGGTGCTGCGTCGGATGCAGGAACGTGCACCAGTCCGGGGCCCCGAGCACCCGGTCGAGCTCCACCTTGTCGGCCGCGAACACCGCGCGGTCCGGGCTGCGCAGCAGCGCCGCGTGCAGGTCGTCGGGGTCGATCGCGCCGGGCTCCTCGTCCCGGGCGCGCCAGTTGTCCAGCTCCCGCCACGCCTCCGACAGCGTGCCGCCCCGGGCCAGCACGGCCAGCGGCGCGTGCTGCGTGGGCGGCAGCAGCGGTTCGAGCGCGGCCACGTCGGCCTCGGTGGAGATCAGCCTGACCAGGGGCAGCGCGTGCACGTCGATGCCGAGCGCGAGCAGGTCGCCGTCGCATATCTGCTCGAACAGCCGCGACGGGCGGGCCGACCTGCGTAAGGCGGGCTCGACCCGTTCCAGGGTCTCGGCGTCCCACTCCTCGACGACGCCGATCACCGGGTTGACGCCGTACCGGTGCCGCTGGGCGTACGACCAGGCCTCGGGGTCGGGACGTACGGACAGCAGCCAGTAGACGTCACGCTGCCGGACCACCACGCCGCGATGCCCGTCGGCCAGGCGCAGCGTCGCGACCTTCGCGTCCCGGCAGCCCCGCACCCGCTCAGGGTGCGGGGCTCCGGACACGTTCAGCAGGAAACGGCGCAGCGCGACCACGGCGTCCCTGCGCACCGGCTGAGCCAGTGCGCCGAGCTCCCCTGGGAAGTCAGGGCCGATCGCGAGCCGCGGCACGGGCGGTCAGTCCAAGAGGGCGAGCAGGTCGCGGTCGCCGCGTTCGCGGAGCCTGGTGAGCAGGTCCGGCAGCCCGACGGGGCCGGTCAGGCCGATCCTCGTCGCGATCACCCTGGCCGCCTGGTCCCGGGTGCCGCCCGGCGCCGTGTAGCCGACCAGGCGCAGCGCCTTGGTGATGTTCTCGGCGTTCTGGGCGGCGACCGGCAGGTGACGGGCCCGCAGCACGCCCTCGTCCGACAGCGTGAGGAACAGGTGCCCGCCCTCCTTGGCGCCGACGTCCACGAGCAGGCGCTCGATGGACTCCAGCACCGGCCTGCCGTGCCAGGTCATGGTCAGCTCGCCTGCCGCGCTCCTGACCGCCCTGCTCTCGCCGGGGGACAGGCCCAGGTAGGCCGCGAAGCCCGTCGGGAGGGCACACTCGCCGCCGGCGAGCTGCTCGGCGGTCACGTCGATCCGCAGCCACCAGCGTCCGTCCGGCTGGCGGAAGCAGCGCCTGGTCTGGGAGACGTCCTTGAGCGGCTGGTACGGCTTGTTCTGCTCCCCGCCGTTGGCCTCCACGGGCGGCGGCGGGGCCGGCGTGAACGCCTGGAACTGCGGCGGGCCGGGCGGAGGCGGGGGCGGCGGCAGCGGAGGCGGCGGCTGCATCGAGCCGAACGCCGAGTGCGGCTGCTGGAACTCCGCCGGCGGGCGGGGCTGGGCGGTCTGCGCGGGCTGCGCGGGCAGCGTCGCCAGCACGAACTGCCAGGCCGGGACCTCCAGCGCGCGGATCTCCCTGGCGTGCCAGTCGGCCGCGCCGATCAGCTGCTCCTTGGGGGCGGCCGGGCCCAGCGTCCTGCGCAGCTCGTCCAGGTGCGCGCGGTACGGCGCGGCCTCCTCGCTGGCCAGCCAGTGGTCGAGGCGGACGCGCAGCTCCTGCTCGGTGGCGGAGATGTCGGCCGGGGGGACGGCGAACAGCTTGGCGAGCTGGTCGACCGCCGAGGGCTCGTCGGTGAAGACCCGGTTCTGCGCCACAGCCCAGCTCTTGTCGTCGAGCCCGGCGAACGCGGCCTCGATCAGCTCGGGCAGCTCCTGCCCATCCGACCCATCGGCCTCACCCTGGGAGTCCGCCACGGCGTCCTCGCCGTGAGCCTCATGCTCCGCGACCTCGACGGGCTCCTCTTCCACCAGGGACTCAGGGACCTCCAGGTGGTCGGCGGGCGTCGCGGCCTGGGCCGGCTCCTCCTCCACCAGGGCTTCAGGGACCTCCGGGTGGTCGGCGGGGACCTCGGGCTCCGCGGCCTCGGCGGGCTCCTCCTCCACCGAAGCCTCAAGGACCTCAGGGTGGTCGGCGGGCTCGGACCGTTCGTCGTGATCGTCCGGCGCGGTCGCCTCCACCGGCTCGGGCTCGGACGCCGGCTCGCCGCCGACGCCCTCGGCCTCCAGCGCCGCCTCCAGCGCGGACGCCTCCTCGGCGGCGGGCTCGGGCGCGGGCTCATCGGCGGCGTCGAGCACGGGCTCTGGTTCGGGCCGAAGCCCCTCCTCGACGACCGGCTCGGAGTCGGCGTCGAGCACCGGCTCGCCGTCGCGCCCCGCACCCTCGTCAGCGGCCCCCTCGTCAGCGGCCCTCTCCGCAGCCAGGTCCTCGGCAGCCACGTCCTCCTCGGGCGCGTCCTCGCCGAACGAGCCCTCATGAAGCGCGGCCTCGGCGACCGCAGGCTCCGGGGCGGGGTGCTCGGCGCCGTGCGGCGCGGGCGTCCGGGGAAGGTCCGCCTCCGCGGAGGCCGGAGCCACCAGCCCCGCCGGTACGTGCGCCTCCACCTGCCGCCCACCCGCGTACGGATGCGCGAGCCGTACGAGCACCGCCCCGAACAGCGTGTTGAGCACCGGCCGAGCCTGGATGAACGGCTGGTCCACCAGCTCCCGCCCGGTCAGCGAGAGCAGCCCCGTCCACGACCCGGCGCGGTCGAGCGCGATGGCGACGGCGGGTTCGTCGGCCTCGTCCGGGTCCAGGACGTGCAGAGCCGGCAGGACGTCACCGACGGCGGCGGCCGGCCAGTGCTCCAGCGCGATCTCCGTCAGCAGCTCGCCCAGCGACTCCGGGCCGATGGCCGTGAGCACCAGCGGCATGGGCAGGCTTCGCCACCACGCGTCCGGCAGATCCGGTTGCCCGGTCAGTAGCGTGATCGTCGACGCGTCGCTCCACCTCAAAGGTGGAACGAGGTCGCTCAGGCAGAAGTTCATCCCGTTCCGTTCACCAGCCCCTCACGCCGCCGGAGCGGCGCAGCCAACATCTCGCCGCCCACGGAACAGACCATAGTCCGGCAAAACAGCCCTACGCATCATGCACTACGCATCAGCGCCGAACAGCGGCAAAGCGTAGACGCACGTAGTCGGCCATCCAGCCCGTCTCCCTGCGCAGCGCGGGCGCGGCCAGCTCGTTGACCCGCCCCAGCAGGGGCTCCACGATCTCCGGCGGCAGCCCTTCGAGCACGGACGAGGCGAACATGCGCACCCAGTCGGCGGCCCCGCCGGGGCACTCGTCGAGCGGGGTCGGCCGGTCGAAGTACTCCAGCAGCCGGACCACGAAGCCCTCCTGCTCCAGCCGTCGCGCGTACTCGGCGGGCGTGGGGAAATACCAGGGCAAATCGGGCTCGCGTAGGCCGTACTCGCGCCAGGCGGTCAGCATCGCGGCGGTCAGCTCCGCGCAGTTGCCCGCGCCGCCCATCTCCGCGACGAACCGGCCGCCCGGCTTCAGCGCCTCGCGGACGTTGGCGATCACGGTGGCGGGGTCGCGGCTCATCCAGTGGAGCGCCGCGTTGGAGAAGACGGCGTCGTACGGGTCGACCACGGTGAAGTCGTGGCCGTCGCCGATGATGAAGTCGATCCCCGGGTACTGGGCCAGCGCCTTCTCGATCATCGCGGCGGAACCGTCGATGCCCAGGACGTCCGCACCTCTGAAGGCGATCTGCGCGGTCAGCACCCCGGTGCCGCACCCGAGGTCGAGCACGCGCTCCCCGGGCTGCGGGTCGAGCAGGTCGACCAGCGGCGCGCCCTGGGTGGAGACGTACCCGAAACTGCTGTCGTAGGCGCGACTGTTCCACCGCTCCAAGCTCGGTGCGTCGTATCGCAAGACGATCAGCTCACATTCGTCAGACATCGGGCCCCCGTGGCCGTGCTGTCCGTTCACTTTAGAGCCTGATCGCCTCTACGACATATCAAGTCACAACGGACTCATCCCACGCTCTTGCTCCATTCCCGCTTGAGGTACGCCTTTGCCGCGTCCGTCTGCGGGATCGTCATGAGCACGGGAGGCCCGGCGGCCTTGGGCAGCCGGGCGGCCTGCTCGGCGTCGAGCTTGCCCTTCATGAGCATGGCCTCGCCGCGCGCCGGACGGGCGTAGCCCTTCTGGAGCAGGTTCTGGCCCTCGTCGGAGAACAGGAACTCCTGCCACAGCCGCGCGGCGGCCGGATGCGGAGCGGTCTTGCTGATCGCCTGGACGTGGTACCCGCCGAACGGCGCGTCCCGCGGGATCGTCACCTCCCAGGAGTCGGCGTGGTCGGCGCTGCGGGTCGCGTTGAGGTGGTCCCAGTCGATGATCACGTTCGCCTTGGCCGGTTCGACGAGCTGCCCGGCCTGCTTGAGCTTGGCGAACAGGTCCACCCCCTGCCGGGCGTCCGGCGCGGACCCGGCCTTCATGGACGCGGCCATCACGCCGCCGAACGCCGCCGCCGAACGCAGCGGGTCGCCGTCGAGCGCGACGCGGTAGCCGGGCTTGAGCAGGTCGGCGAAGGAGGCCGGGGCCTTGACCTCGCGCGGGTCGTAGCCGATGGACATGTAGCTGCCGTAGGCGCCGTACCAGGCGCCCTTGGGGTCCTTGACGTGGTCGGGCAGGTCCTGCCAGCCCGTCACCTTGTACGGCGCGAACTGGTCGGCCCCGTAGACGGCCATGTCCAGGGTGAGATCGAACACGTCCGGCTTGAGCTGGGCGGCGGCGTCGAGCTCACGCTTGCTGCTCGCGCCCGGTTCCAGCTCGTTGACCTTGATGCCGTACTTGTCGGAGAAGGTGTCGAGGATCTCGCCGTAGTTCACCCAGTCGTGCGGCAGGGCGATCACGGTGAGCTGGCCCTCGTGCTTGGCGGCCTCGGCCAGGCGTTCCATCGTGCCGAAGCCCTGCTTCAGCGAGACGGCCCGGACGTTGAGCGGCGGCAGGTCCTTGGCCCCCGCGGACGTGGACTGGGACGTTGACGCGCCGCATCCGGCGCTGGCGAGAATGGCTGCTACGGCGGCGCAGATACGAACGGTCACACAATGAATACTTACCGTTACTTCGCCCGAGGTCGAGGAGGCGCGACCGGAACGACCTTGGCCGCGACCAGCGATTCCTCGTCGATGTCCACCAAAGTGCCGTCCCGCTTGCGAACGCGCAACACGCCGCCGGTCCACGATTCGAGTACGCCCACAGCGTCCCGGAAGCCTCCGGGAACCCGTCTGCGTGTGGTGATCCGTGCGCCTATGTCCTGAGTTGTGATCGCGACGACGAGGCGTGCGGCCATGAGTTTGCCACCCTCCGTTTCGGCCAGCTGGCAAGCACGGCAATACTAGGGCGTAGCAAACCGCGGTCAGAGTCGGTGCCATGGTGCGGAGAAAAAGGAGCTCGAGGTGACCTACGTCATCGCGCAGCCTTGCGTGGACGTCCTGGACAAGGCGTGCATCGAGGAGTGCCCCGTCGATTGCATCTACGAGGGCGAGCGCATGCTTTACATCCACCCCGACGAGTGCGTGGACTGCGGCGCGTGCGAGCCTGTGTGCCCCGTCGAGGCCATCTTCTACGAGGACGACCTTCCCGAGCAGTGGAAGGACTTCTACAAGGCGAACGTGGACTTCTTCGAGGACCTCGGCTCGCCCGGAGGCGCCTCGAAGGTCGGCAAGATCGAGAAGGACCACCCGGTGGTGGCCGCGCTGCCGCCGCAGGGCGAGGACCACTAGCGAGTCGCGTGCGCCGGGGCCGTCCACATCGGGCGGGCCCCGTGCGCCCGCGTGCGCGACAGGCGTGTACGGCCACGAGCGACCCTGGAGAACCGTGAACAAGCTGCCCGACTTCCCCTGGGACCGGCTCGAACCGTACAAGGAACGCGCCCTGGCGCACTCCGACGGCATCGTCGACCTCTCGGTCGGCACGCCCGTCGACCCGGTGCCCGAGGCCGTCCAGCAGGCTCTGCGCGAGTCGGCGAACAGCCCCGGCTACCCGCTGACCCACGGCACGCCGGCCCTGCGCGAGGCCGCCGCGGGCTGGCTGCGTCGCCGCCACGGCGTCACGGTCGACCAGCAGGACGTGCTCCCGCTGATCGGCTCCAAGGAGTTCGTCGCCTGGCTGCCCACCTACCTGGGCGCCCGGCGGGTGGTCTTCCCCGAGCTGGCCTACCCCACCTACGACGTGGGCGCCCGGCTCGCCGGCGCGACCGCCACCGCCTCCGACAGCACCCTGTCGGTCGGCCCCGAACACGTCGACCTGCTGTGGATCAACTCCCCGGGCAACCCGACCGGGCGCGTGCTGCCCGCCGAGCACCTGCGCAAGGTGGTCTCCTGGGCGCGCGAGCGCGGCACGGTCGTGGCCTCCGACGAGTGCTACATCGAGCTCGGCTGGGAAGAGCGGCCGGTCTCCATCCTCCATCCCGACGTCTGCGGGGGCTCCCACGAGGGGCTGCTCGCCGTCCACTCGCTCTCCAAGCGCTCCAACCTGGCCGGCTACCGGGCGGGGTTCGTGACGGGCGACCCCGTCCTGGTCAAGCGGCTGCTGGAGACCCGCAAGCACGCCGGCATGCTCATGCCGAAGCCCGTCCAGGACGCGATGACGGTCGCGCTCGGCGACGACGCGCACGCCGAACGCCAGCGCGAGCTGTACGCGGCCCGGCGCGCCGCGTTGCGTCCCGCGCTGGAGCGGGCGGGGTGGACGATCGACCATTCGACCGCCGGTCTGTACCTATGGGCGTCGAATGGGCAGAACGCCTGGGATCAAGTGAGTAAGCTTTCCGAAATCGGGATTTTGGTCGCGCCGGGAGACTTCTACGGATCGGCTGGTGAACGGCACATCCGCGTCGCGGTCACCGCGACCGACGAACGCATCAGTGCGGCCGTGCGCCGCCTCCAGTAGGATCGCCCGTCGTAGCGCACGGACAAATTGAAAAAGGCGTCTGCCGAGACAGACCGCGAGTGGAGCGAGCTATTCGATGAGCATGACCTCCATGGTCGTACTCGGGCTGAGCATCGCCACCGTCCTGTTGCTGCTGGGGGCGTTCCTGGCCACCATGCGGCAGGACAGGAGGGGCCGGGCGAGCGCGCCGCCGCCGGTCGAGGTCGCCCCGGTCGAGACCCCGCTGCCGGCGCCGGTCGAGGCCCCCGGGCATGCCGGCACCGACTACGCCGACCCTCGCACCATTCAGGTCGCCGACCGGATCGAGGTGCACGGCACCCCCTACCGCGTGCTCGGCGCGATGTACGTCTCCTGGCAGGGCCACCAGTGGATCGAGTACCTGCTGCGCGACGTCGCCCGCCGCCGCCTGTGGCTCTCGGTCGAGGTGCGCGAGGGCAAGACCGCGGGCGAGGCGTCCCATCTTGAGGTGCTGCTCTGGACCGAGGTGCCCACGCAGGGCATGGTCCCGGCGAAGAGCATGCTGATCATGGAGGGCGTCGAGTTCTTCCCGGTGCAGCGCGGCACCGCGGCCTTCAGGGGCGAGGGCGAGACCGGCAACCCCGAACGCGGCCTGCTCGACTTCGCCGACTACCACGCCTCCGACGGCCGCCTGCTCTCCTTCGAGCGCATCCAGGGCCACCCCTGGAGCGCCAGCTACGCCCAGCCCCTGCCGCCGGGCTCGATCACCATCGTCACCCGCGCCACCTGACGTCCCCGCGAGTGACGGGAGGTCACGACAGCTCGACCTCCCCGTCGCCGGCCTTGCCGCCCTGCTTCCAGCCGTCCGCGTCGACGTCGTTGACCCAGGTCGCGCCGCTGTAGCCGACGCGCCGCAACTGGTACTTCTCCGCGTACGCCACCGACCAGGACGCCACCAGCCAGCCCCGCTTCTTCGTCGTGATCGCCGTGTCGCCGAGCGCCCTGGCGAGCTGCTTGCGCGCCTCGGCCGTCCTGGCCTGCGGCGCGGGCGTCTTCTTGGCCGGCGGGTACCAGCAGTGGACGGCCTTGGGCACCCGGCCGGTGAAGGCGGCGGCCAGGAGCTTGGCGTCCTGCTCGTGCTGCGCGTACGCGTAGCCGCCCGCCGAGCGCTGCACCTCCTGGGCCGCCTCGGCCAGCGGCAGCTTGCGGTAGTTCTTGACCTTGACCAGCGCGGCGAAGAACTTGTTGCTGGCGTAGACGGGGTCCATGAGCTGCTTCTTGCGCCCCCAGCCCTGCGACTCGCGCTGCTGGAACACGCCCACCGAGTCGCGGTCGCCCCAGTTGAGGTTGCGCAGCTTCGACTCCTGCAGCGCGGTGCCGTACGCGATCACGACGGCCCGCTCGGGCAGGCGGCGGCGGGCCGCGACGGCGGCGATGGTGGCCGAGACCTGCGCCTGCTCCGGATCGAGGGACAGAACGCCCTCGGGGGTGCGCACCATGCAGTACGCCTCCGGGAGGACCAGCGGCGTGGCCCGCCTGAGCAGGAGGTAGAGCCCCACGGAGACGCCGACGGCGAGGATCACGACGATGATCGCTATGGTCAGGACTCCACGGGAGAAGCGCAGGCGCACCCTGAAGAACCTACCTGGCCGGATAAGCTCCGTGGCCATGAGTCACGTGATGTCCCCGGTGGTGGACGAGCTGTGGGAACGACGCGCGGAGCTGTCCCCGGCCGACGTGGAGGCGCGCATCGAGGTGGTCGGCGCCGTCGACCTGCTGGACAAGGGCGAGGCGAGGGTCGCGCGCCTGGTGGGCGGCGAGGTGGTGGTCGACGAGCGGGCCAAGCGCGCCATCCTGCTCAGCTTCCGGCTGCTGGGCATGGCACGTTCCCAGGTGGGCGACTTCCAGCACCACGACAGGGTGCCGCTCAAGACGTCCTTCGAGGGGGTGCGGGTGGTGCCGGGAGCCATCGCGCGCTGGGGCTCGTACCTGGCGCCGGGGGTGGTGCTGATGCCGTCGTTCACGAACATCGGCGCGTACGTGGACTCGGGGACCATGGTCGACACGTGGGCCACGGTGGGCTCATGCGCCCAGATCGGCAAGAACGTGCACCTGTCGGGGGGAGTGGGCATCGGCGGCGTCCTGGAGCCGCCCGGCGCGGTGCCGGTCGTCGTGGAGGACGACGCGTTCATCGGCAGCCGCTCGATGATCGTCGAAGGCGCGCGGGTGGGCCGCGGCGCGGTGATCGGCGCGGGCACGATCCTGTCCGGCACGATCCCCGTGATCGACGTGCAGACGGGCGAGGAGCTGGCCCGGGGCAGGGTGCCCGACTGGTGCGTGGCGGTCGGCGGCACCCGGCAGAAGGAGTTCCCCGGCGGCACGTTCGGGCTGCCGTGCGTGCTGGTGATCAAGCGTCTGGAGCCCGAGCAGCGGCACGACAAGGCGGCACTCAACGAGGTGCTGCGCGAACATGGAGTGAACACCTGATGCTGGACCTGACACAGGACGTACGCGCGCTGACCGCCGCGATCGTGGACATCGAGTCGGTGAGCGGCGGCGAGAAGGCCCTGGCCGACGCGGTCGAGCAGGCGCTCACCGCGCTGCCGCACCTGACGGTCGACCGCTCCGGCGAGACCGTCGTCGCCCGCACGAACCTGGGCCGGGCCGAGCGGGTGCTGATCGCGGGCCACCTCGACACGGTCCCGGTCGCGGCCAACCTGCCCAGCCGGGTGGAGGGCGACCTGCTCTACGGCTGCGGCACCTCCGACATGAAGGCGGGCGTGGCGGTCGCGCTGTGGCTGGCGGCCACCGTCCCGGCCCCCAACCGCGACGTGACGTACGTCTTCTACGACTGCGAGGAGATCGAGGCCGAGCGCAACGGCCTGACCAGGGTCGCCAGGGACCACCCCGAGTGGCTGGCGGCCGACTTCGCGGTGCTGATGGAGCCGACCGACGGCGTGATCGAGGGCGGCTGCCAGGGCACCCTGCGCGCCGACGTCACCGTCACCGGCAAGCGCGCCCACAGCGCGCGGTCGTGGTTCGGCGTCAACGCCGTCCACGGGATCGAGCCGGTGCTGGCCAGGCTCAACGCCTACGAGGCGCGGCTGCCGATGGTCGACGGGCTGGAATACCACGAAGGGCTCAACGCGGTCGCGGTGCGCGGCGGCGTGGCGGGCAACGTCATCCCCGACGAGTGCGTGGTCACGGTCAACTACCGCTTCGCCCCCGACCTGACGATCGAGCAGGCCGAGCAGCACGTGCGCGAGGTGTTCGAGGGCTACCGGGTCAGCTTCCTCGACGCGGCGCCCGGGGCCAGGCCGGGCCTGACGCATCCCGTGGCCGCCGCCTTCACCGCCGCCGTCGGCGGCACGCCGCGCGCCAAACTGGGCTGGACGGACGTCTCCCGCTTCTCAGCGCTCGGCGTCCCGGCCGTGAACTACGGTCCCGGCGACCCCAACCTGGCGCACCAGCAGGGCGAGTACGTGTCGCTGCCGAAGATCGTCGAGAGCGAGCGGGCCCTGCTGAACTGGCTGACCAAATGAAAGTGGCTTTCCTCGCCGGCCATTTGGCGGGGAAAGCCACTTTCAGTCCCGAGCAGCACCCTCGGCAGTTAGACGCAGGGGGGTCGAAATTCGGTTCCCTGCTTTTCCCAAGTTTTTTCGGCGCCTTCATCTGGCCTTCGACCTGGGCGTTCATCCTCGAAGTGCGCTCTTCGGGGTGCGCGGCCGGAGGCGAGAACGACGCCGCGGGCCGGTACGGAGAGGACTAGCGTGACCAGCATGGAACACAAGCAACGAGCCGAACGCCGTCAGGGGCAGGCGGTCGTGCGCGGGAGTCTCGTCCCCAGCTCCACCCACGACCAGCGGCTGCTCGACCGGCAGGGCCCGTCCGACTGGGTGCACATGGACCCGTGGCGGGTGCTGCGCATCCAGGCCGAGTTCGTGGAGGGGTTCGGCCAGCTCGCCGAGCTGCCCGCGGCGATCACGGTCTTCGGCTCGGCCCGCACCCCCGAGGGCACCCCCGAATACCAGATGGGCCGGCGGCTCGGCCGGGCGCTGGCCGAGTCCGGCTACGCGGTGATCACGGGCGGCGGGCCGGGCGTCATGGAGGCGGCCAACCGGGGCGCCTCCGAGGTCGAGGGCGCGGTGTCGGTCGGGCTCGGCATCGAGCTGCCGTTCGAGCAGAGCATGAACGACTACGTCGACCTCGGCATCGAGTTCCGCTACTTCTTCGTGCGCAAGACGATGTTCGTCAAGTACTCGCGCGGCTTCATCGCCCTGCCCGGCGGCTTCGGCACGCTCGACGAGCTCTTCGAGGCGCTGACACTGGTCCAGACCCACAAGGTCACCTCGTTCCCGGTCGTGCTGATGGGCTCGGAGTTCTGGGGCGGCCTGCTCGACTGGATCAAGAGCACCCTGCTCGGCACCGGCAAGATCGCCGCCCAGGACCTCGACCTGATCTCCGTCACCGACGACCCCGACGAGGCCGTGCGGATCATCGCCGACTCCGACCGGGCCCGCTCCCACCAGCGGGAGGAGGAGCTGGAGGCCGCCGCCGCCCAGACCGCGGAGCCGCAATAGGCTGTCGGCCCGTGAACATCTGCGTCTTCTGCGCCTCCAGCCTCCGCATCGACAGGAAGTACGTCGACCTGGCCGCGGAGGTGGGCGCCGAGCTCGCCAGGCGTGGCCACACGCTGGTGAGCGGCGGCGCCACGGTCTCGTGCATGGGCGCGGTCACCTCCGCCGCCCGTGCCGCCGGCGGGGTCACGGTCGGCGTGATCCCGCAGGTGCTGGTGGACATCGAGGTGGCCGACACCGACTCCGACGAGCTGATCGTCACCGCCGGGATGCGCGAGCGCAAGGGCGTCATGGACGCCCGCTCCGACGCCTTCCTCGTGCTGCCCGGCGGCATCGGCACCCTGGAGGAGCTGTTCGAGATCTGGACGGCGCGGGTGCTCGGCATCCACGACCGTCCCCTGGTCATCCTCGACCCCTGGGGCCTGTACGAGCCGCTGCGGCAGCTCGTCTCCGGCATGCACGCCGAGGGCTTCACCCGGGCCGACGTCTTCGACGCGATCTCCTGGACCACCACGGTCGAGGAGGCGTTCGCGCACCTCGAAGCGCGTCCCCAGCCGGTCCGTCCGAGCATCGCCGAGCTGGGGGAGGCCACCGGCTGACCAGCGTGCCCCGATTACCCACACTTGTGGTAGATCGCTGAACGCGCTCCACCATATGAGTACGATGCCAATGTGCTGGTCATACTCGCCATCGCCGCGATCGCCATCCTGGCCTGCGTGGTCCTGGTCTCCCTCGGCAGAGGCGGGGAGCTGACCGAGTTCCCGCCGGACGTCCCGCCGCTCGACCTGCCCGAGGCCGGACAGCTCACGGCGGTCGACTTCATGGCGCTCCAACTGCCGGTCAACCTGGTCGGCTACCACACGCAGAGCGTCGACGAGACCCTGCGCCGGGCCGCCCAGGCCATCAGCGCCCGCGACACCAGGATCGCCGTGCTGGAGCAGCGGGTGTCGGAGCTGCTGTCCAGCCGGCTGCACGCGCGCCAGGAGATCTACGCCGCGCCGGGGGCCGGGCTGCGCACCGACCACGAGCCGGAGGCGCCGACCATGCCCAGGGAGCTGCCGGAGTCCGGCGACCCGGTCACGTCGAGCGGCGCGTCGGTGGAGTGGGAGGGCGAGCCGGAGCTGCGCGACCCGTCCGAGGAGCCGGAGTGGCGCGTCCCGGAGAAGAAGGACGAGCCCGAGCAGGACGAGCCCGAGCAGGACGAGCCCGAGCAGGACGAGCCCGAGCAGGACGAGCCCGAGCAGGACGAGCCCGAGCAGGACGACGACAAGTCCGTGCCCGCCACGCTGAGCAAGGACGAGGACAAGGACGAGCGCCCGTGACCGAGCTCATCCGCTGCACCTGGCCGGGCATGGCCGACCCGCTGTACATCACCTACCACGACGAGGAGTGGGGCCGCCCGGTCAAGGGCGACGACGAGGTCTTCGAGCGTGTGGCGCTGGAGGCGTTCCAGTCGGGCCTGTCGTGGCTGACGATCCTGCGCAAACGGGAGAACTTCCGCGCCGCCTTCGACGGCTTCTCCACCGTGAAGGTGGCCGCCTACACCGAGCACGACGTCGAACGGCTGCTCGGCGACCCCGGCATCGTCCGCAACCGGGCCAAGATCGAGGCCGTGATCGGCAACGCCAGGGCCGCGCTCGACCTGCCCGAGGGCCTTTCGGAGCTGGTGTGGCGCTTCGCCGACCCCGACTCGCCGGTGCCCCGGACGATGGCCGACGTGCCCGCGATCACCCCTGGCTCCAAGGCCCTGGCCAAGGAACTGCGCAGGCACGGGTTCAAGTTCGTCGGGCCGACCACCGCGTACGCGCTGATGCAGGCGATCGGGTTGGTCAACGACCACATCGAGGGCTGCCTGGCCCGCTGAGCAGCACCAGACCGTCCCATGACGCCCCGGCTGACCGGCCGCCTGCCCGCGTGCCTCTCGGGGAGTCTCAGCGGCCCCTGAACACCGGCCGCTCCTTGGCCAGGAAGGCGCGGGTGGCGTCCTGGTGGTCCTGGGTGGCCACGCACGCGTCCTGGAGATCGGCCTCCAACGCCAGGGAGTCGGCCAGCGAGTGCGTGGTGGAGTGGGCCAGCGCGCGCTTGGTGGCGGCGTAGGCCGCGGTCGGCCCGGCGGCCAGGCGTACGGCCAGCTCGTGGGCGGTCTTCGGCAGGTCGTCGGCGGGGACCACGCGGGTGACCAGGCCCAGGCCGAGCGCGGTGGCCGCGTCGATCGGCTCGCCGAGCAGCAGCAGCTCGGCCGCGCGGCCCCGGCCGACCAGGCGCTGCAACGTCCAGGACGCGCCGGAGTCGGGGGCCAGCCCGATGCCCGCGAACGCCAGCGCGAACTTGGCCTTGTCGGAGGCGATCCGCAGGTCGCAGGCGAAGGCCAGGGCGGCGCCCGCGCCCGCCGCGACGCCGTTGACCGCCGCCACGACCGGCTTGGGCATGGTCGCGATCAGCTCGACGATCGGGTTGTAGTGCTCGCGCACGGTGTCGGCCAGGCCGCGGCCGGCGGCCAGGTTGTCGGCGTGCTCGCGCAGGTCCTGGCCGGCGCAGAAGGCCCGGCCCGAGCCGGTGAGCAGCACCGCCCTGACCTCGGGGTCGGCCGCCGCCCTGCCCACCGCCTCCAGCAGCGCGGCCTTGGTCTCGGCCGTGAGCGAGTTCATCGACTCCGGCCGGTCGAGGGTGACGGTGGCGACGGCGTCGGCCATGTCGTAACGGATCACATGAGCTCCCTGTCGACGAACGCGGCGGCTGCGGGCAGCAGCCTGGTGGCCTCCTGCTCGAAGAACGTGCGGGCCTTCTCGCCTGGCCAGCCCGGAGGCAACAGCTCGGCCGGCAGCCCGGGGTCCTGGAACAGGAAGTTACGCCAACCGTGCACGAGTCTGCTCCTGGTGGCGAACACCCGGTCGGGAGGGGCGTCCCCGGGCAGCGCGCTGATCAGCGTGACAGCTTCGGCGTGCCAGTGCTCGTACGCCTCGCCGATGGCCCGCAGATCCCAGGCCCGCGCCACCAGCTCGCGCGGGTCGCCCTCCAGCGCCGCGTCGAACCGGTCGGCCCGCACGCCCTCGCCCTCCAGCAGGTTGTCCAGCTCGATGGAGGAGCGCGGCCCGATCCACGTCGTCTCCGACAGGCAGGCGTAGCCGAGGAAGGTGAGGTCGGCCCTGATCCGCTCGCGGCGCTGGCGCTCCCTGACCGGCTCGAAGACGATCACGTGCCAGCGGCCGTGCCAGGCGAGTGTCCCTGATCGGTAAATTCTCAGCGCTGCCTCGTCCAGGCGCCTGACACACTTCGGGGTGAGGCCGTACCCGGGTCCCTGAGGCAGCCGCAGCGGCCGCAGCCAGCCCTGCCGGACCATCCGCGAGACCGCCGTCCGGACGGCCGGAGCCGCTATTTCCAGGGGCTTCATGAGCCGTACGAGCGCGGCCACGGTCGCCTGTCCGCCCCGCGAGCGCAGGTGGTCTCCGTACAGGTCGAAGAGAGCGGCGCGAGCGTGCACGAAGTCCAGTTTGGACGCCATCGCCAGCCTCGACAACGCATTCTGGGAGGAGATCGTTACCCATGAGGGCTCTCGATGCGGGAGAATAGGACATCACAGAAGACGTGAATGCGCCGACCACCCCCTCGGGCGGTCGGAAATCGCGGGCCGCGGGAGCCCAAGGCAGGAAGGGATGCACGCATGGCGGCGATGAAGCCGCGGACCGGCGATGGTCCGCTCGAGGTCACCAAGGAAGGGCGCGGCATAGTCATGCGGGTCCCTCTCGAAGGTGGCGGCCGGCTCGTCGTGGAGATCTCCGCCGACGAGGCAAAGGCGCTCGGCGAGGCGTTGAAGAACGTCGTCGGCTGAGAGCTCCCGAGACAACCTGATCCTCCGACCCTGGCGTAAGTCCGGCGCCAGGGTCGCCGACGTTTGGAGGGTTCCGTGCCCATCGAGACCACCGCCGCCGCGGTCGCCGAGGTCCCTGAGGGTGCCGAGCTGCTGGCCGTGCCCTACGCCTCCGACCTGCGCCCCGCGGTCGAGCCGCACGCCGAGCTGCACCTGCCGGTCGCCGGCCTGCTGGCCCACTACGAGGCCAAGGGAGAGGCGGGCGAGATCGTCGAGGTGCCGGTGGCACGGGCCGGCGGGGTCGGGCGCGTCCTGCTCTACGGCGTGGGCGACGGCTCGCCGCGGGCGCTGCGCAGGGCGGGCGCCGCGCTGGCGCGCAAGGTCAAGGGCCGCGACACACTGACCGTGGTGCCGCCCGAGGGCGACGTCGCCGCGTTCGCCGAGGCCGCGCTGCTGGCCGGGTACACCTTCAAGATCGGCAAAGAGGGCAGGAAGGGCGTGCGGGCGATCGAGCTCGCCGGCGCCGACGAGGAGCAGGTCCGGCGGGCCGGGGTCGTGGCGGAGGCCGTCGCGCTGGCCCGCGACCTGGCCAACATGCCCTCCTCGGTCAAGCATCCCGCCTGGCTCGCCGAGCGCGCCGCCGAGCAGGGCCTGCCGGTGCGGGTGTGGGACGAGGAGCAGCTCCAGGCCGAGGGGTTCGGCGGCATCCTGGCCGTCGGGCGCGGCTCGGTCCGGCCGCCCCGGCTCATCCAGCTCTCCTACGTCCCCGAGCAGCCGGCCGAGCGGCACGTCGTGCTGGTGGGCAAGGGCATCACGTTCGACTCGGGCGGCCTGTCGCTCAAGCCGACCGAGAACATGAAGACCCAGAAGACCGACATGGCGGGCGGCGCGGTGGTGATCGCCGTGCTCGCCGCGCTGGCCAGGCTGGGCGCCCCCGTACGCGTGACGGGCCTGATCGCCGCCGCCGAGAACATGCCGTCCGGCACCGCCCAGCGTCCCAGCGACGTCATCAGGCACTACGGCGGCCGCACGGTCGAGGTGCTGAACACCGACGCCGAGGGCCGGCTCGTGCTGGCCGACGCCCTGGCCTACGCCGACGCCGAGCTCGACCCCGACGCGGTCGTGGACATCGCCACCCTGACCGGGGCCATCTCGGTGGCCCTCGGCCGGAACGTCGGCGCCGTCTACGCCTCCGACGAAGACCTGGCCGCCCAGCTCGTGGCGGCCGGGCAGGCCAGCGACGACCGGCTCTGGCGCATGCCGCTGATCGACGACTACGCCCCGGCCCTCGACTCGTCGATCGCCGACCTGGCCAACGTCGAGAGCGGGTCCCGCTACGGCGCGGGTTCGATCACGGCGGCGCTGTTCCTGCGGGAGTTCGCGGGCAAGCGTCCGTGGGCGCACCTCGACATCGCCGGGGTCGGCCGCAGCACGGTCGACGAGGGCGTCCTGACCAAGGGCGCGACCGGGTTCGGCGTGCGCGTGCTGCTGGAGTGGCTGACCCGGGGCTACTGAGCGATCTTGACGGCGGCCAGCAGGCCGTCGCCCAGAGGCATCAGCACCGAGCGCAGCCGGTCGTCGCCCTGCACCAGCTTGCCGAGCTCGCGCAGCGAGACCGTGTCGGGGTCGCGTCGCGTGGGGTCGGCCACCCGGTCGTGCCACAGCGCGTTGTCGAAGGCCACCACGCCGCCCACGCGCAGCAGGCGGACCGCCTCGGCGAGGTAGTCGACGTACTCCTGCTTGGCGCCGTCGGCGAAGACCATGTCGTAGCCGCCGTCGGACAGCCGGGGCAGCACGTCGAGCGCCCGGCCCGAGATCAGCCGCACCCGCCCGCCGGAGAAGCCCGCCTCCGCGAACGCCTGCCGGGCCAGCCGCTGGTGCTCGGGCTCGACGTCGACGCTGGTCAGCGTGCCGTCGCCACGCATGCCGCGCAGCAGCCACAGCCCCGAGACGCCGCAGCCGGTGCCGATCTCGACGACCGACTTGGCGTTGACGACGGTGGCGAGGAAGCAGAGCGCGGCCCCGCCCCCGGGAAGGATGGGCACCGCACCCATCTCCAGCCCGCGCTGACGCGCCGCGTGCAGGAGCTCGTCCTCGTGATGGAACTGCTCCGCATAGGCCAGAGTGGCCTCCGCTGGACTGGTCATCGGCCTCCTCCCCCCGCTTTCGTGCGATTGGTCACCGATCGCAGCCTAGGGGAGTCACGCCGGGACGGGAACTCAGGACGGTCCGAAGGCGTTGCAGGTTTAAACGGGCTTTGCCGGTCCGGAAGGCAGGCAGTGCGCACGAAGGGACGAAACCAGGCACTATGACGGTAGCGGTGGTCCCAGAGAGAGGAGTGCTGGTGGACGAAAGCGACCACCAGGCGGATACTCCCGTGTCGTCTGATTGGACGCCTCCCACATGGGAGGAAGTGGTGCGGACTCACTCCGCACGTGTGTACCGGCTGGCGTACCGGCTTACCGGCAATGTCCACGATGCCGAGGACCTCACGCAGGAGGTCTTCGTCAGGGTCTTCAGGTCGCTGTCGAGCTACACCCCCGGCACGTTCGAGGGATGGCTGCACCGGATCACGACGAACCTGTTCCTCGACATGGCGCGGCGCAAGCAGCGCATCCGGTTCGAGGGGCTGGCCGACGACGCCGCCGAGCGGCTGCGCGGCCGTGAGCCGTCGCCGGCGCAGGCGTTCGACGACGCCCACCTGGAGCCCGATATCCAAGCCGCCCTCGACGCGCTCGCCCCCGAGTTCCGGGCCGCGATCGTGCTGTGTGACATCGAGGGTCTGTCCTACGAGGAGATCGCGGCCACGCTCGGCGTCAAGCTGGGTACGGTCCGAAGCCGTATTCACCGTGGCCGGGCGCAGTTGCGGGAGGCGCTCGACCATCGGGCCCCCCGTACTACCCAACTCCCCCCGACCGTGATCAATGGGGAGGAAGTCTGATATGGCTCATCTTGGAGAGCGCGTTTCCGCGCTCGTGGACGGAGAGCTGAACCACACCGAGCGCGATCGCGCGCTCGCCCACCTGACCTTCTGTGCTGACTGCCGGCGCGAGGTCGAGTCGATGCGGGCGCTGAAGTCGCGCCTGCGGTCGCTCGACGGCCCGGCGATGCCGGCCGATCTGACCATGTCGCTGCTGCGCATGGCGGAGCCCGGTGGGCCGCTGCCGCCGAGGGAGCGCCCTTTCCCTACCCGTACGTTCGGGGGAGTGCCCATTCCTGGGCCCCACAGCATCGCGCCCCTGGACAACCGCCCGCGCAGGGACGCCATCGGTGGGGCCTCGGGCCCTGGTCGGGGCGGTAGGCGGCGCGGGGCCTACGTCGCGGTGGGCGTGGTGTCCGCCGCCGTGGCGCTCGGCACGTTCTTCGCGGTCTCGGGCACGGGGAGCCACACCCCGTCGCCGCCGGTCGAGCTCTGGCGGGTCCAGCAGTCGCCGGCCACCAGCGCGCCGCCCACCGCCACGCCCTGAACCGGGGGCTCGCCTGGAATACTCGGGTGGCGTAGTCGACGATGCTTGGGGCATACGATCTGGGTTCGGGATTTGTCGCAAACAAAGCCTTTTATGACCCTCGTATGCCGCAAGAGCGAAGATTGCGGCGGCCGAGCAAGGAGTGGTGAGACGTAGATGACCGACGAGACGCGTTCGGGCGAAGGACGCACGACGTCGGACTTCCCCGAACCACAGGGGCGGCCGGAGTTCCTGCCCGCCGACGAGCCGGGCGAGCGGGCCGAGCAGGCCGAGCCGACCGAGCCGCGGTCGGACCCGCCCGCCTCGTTCGGCGCGTCCTGGGGCGACCCGTCGGGCCGTTCCGAGAGCGCGGGCGTGCCGCCGTACGAGCCGTCGAGTCGTACCGAGAGTGTGCCGCCGTACGAGCCGTCGGGCCGCTCCGAGGGTGTGCCGCCCTATGAGGGGGGCACGCGGGCCTACGAGGGGCCGTCCTTCGAGAGTCCTGGCGGGCCGCGCGGGTTCGAGAGCCCCGGTGGCACGCGGGTCTACGAGAACCCGTCCTTCGGGCCGGCCGAAACCGGGCCGCGGCCGATGCAACCGCCACCCTTCATGGGCGCGTACGGCGGTCACCAGCCGCCGCCGCCTCGTCAGGCCCTGGGCATGGGCCCGGGATGGGCGCCGCCGCCGGCCGGGCCCGGCGCGGGCGCGCTGCCCAGGCGCGGGCTCAACCCCGGCGCGCTGATCGCGATCGCCGTGGCCATCGCCCTGGTCGCCTCCGTGCTCGGCAGCCTTGGAACGTACCTGCTGACCAGGTCGGGCAGCAGCGGCACCGACCCCTCCTACAGCCTCGGCCCCGCCCCGACGGGCGCGACCAACAGGGCGCCCGACTCGGTGGCCGGCGTGGCCGCGCGGGTGCTGCCGAGCGTCGTCTCGCTGGAGGTCGGCAACGGTGCCAACACCGAGGGCGCCTCCGGCTCCGGGTTCCTGATCAAGAACGGCTACGTGGTGACCAACAACCACGTGGTCGCCATGGCCGCCAAGGGCGGCGAGATCAAGATCATGTTCAACAACCGCAAGACCACCGCGGGCCGCATCGTCGGCCGCGACCCCGGCTCCGACCTGGCCGTGGTCAAGCCCGAGGAGACCTTCGGCACGCCGGAGATCACCCTCGGCAACTCCGACCAGGTCGTGGTGGGCGACCCGGTGATCGCCATCGGCTCGCCGCTCGGCCTCAGCGGCACGGTCACCACGGGCATCGTCAGCTCGCTCAACCGTCCGGTCATCGCCGGCGACGAGACGGGCGCCGCCACCGAGGAGCCCGCCTACATCAGCGCCATCCAGACCGACGCCGCCATCAACCCCGGCAACTCCGGCGGCCCGCTGGTGAACGGCCGGGGCGAGGTGGTCGGGGTGAACTCGGCCATCGCCACCCTCAGCCGTTCGGTGAACAGCCAGAGCGGCAGCATCGGCCTGGGCTTCGCGATCCCGGTGAACCAGACGCGGCGCGTGGCCGAGGAACTGATCACCACGGGCAAGGCCAAGCGTCCGAAGATCGGGATCGTGCTGGACAAGGACTACAAGGGCCAGGGCGTGCGCATCGCCTCCGAGCCCGCCGAGGGCCGCCAGCCGGTCGACGCCAACGGTCCCGCCGACAAGGCCGGGCTGAAGGCGGGCGACGTCATCCTGGAGGTCGACGGGCTGGCGTTGCAGGACGGCAACGAGCTGATCGCCCTGATCCGCAGCAAGGCGCCGGGCGCCAAGCTCACCGTCAAGTACCAGCGTGCCGGCCAGGAGCGCACCGCCACCCTCACCATCGTCGCCGACGACCTGCCGGCCCCCACCCCGTCCTGAGTGATATGACCCAGGGGGGACGGTCCGGCCACGGGCTGGAGCCCTTAGTCTGTGGAGAGGATTGTGGACTGCGGGTAGGAGCGTACGGTGTTCGGACTCGGGTGGATGGAGGTCGGAGCGCTGATCGTCATCGCGCTCCTGGTCTTCGGTCCTGACAAGTTGCCGCAGGCCGCCTCGCAGGCGGGCAAGACACTGCGCAACCTGCGGCGCATGGCCAACAACGCGCGCGACGACCTGAGGGCGGGTCTCGGGCCGGAGTTCCAGAACTTCGACCCCGCCGACCTCAACCCGAAGAACTTCGTCCGCAAGCACCTTCTCGACGACCTTGAGGACGACTGGAACGGTCGGTCCAAAGACCTGGAGCCGGCCGGTGTGGGGGCCTACGACGCGCCTGAGCCGCCGTCGGAGCTCGCCGTTGGCGAGTTGCCCCCCTACGACTCCGAGGCCACCTGACACACCCTGCAGACGCGGGACGGGCCCGTTCAGCGAAAGCTGAGCGGGCCCGCCGGCGTTCTGGGTCAGGAGCGGTTGGGCGAGAGGCCGAGCTGCATGCCCTTGATGCTGGAGGAGCGCTTGCTCAGACCGGCGGCGATCTTCCGCAGCTCCGCGGCGGCGGGCGAGTCGGGGTCGGTCAGCACCAGCGGCTTGCCCTCGTCGCCGCCCTCGCGCAGGCGCAGGTCGATCGGCACCTGGCCGAGCAGCGGGACGCGGGCGCCCAGAGTACGGGTCAGGGCGTCGGCGACGGTCTGGCCGCCGCCCTCGCCGAACACGGCCACCCGCTCGTCGCAGTGGGGGCAGGGCAGCCACGACATGTTCTCGATGACGCCGGCGATCTGCTGGTGGGTCTGGGCGGCGATGGAACCGGCCCGCTCGGCCACCTCGGCGGCGGCCTGCTGCGGCGTGGTCACCACCAGGATCTCCGCCGACGGCAGCCGCTGCGCCACCGAGATGGCGATGTCGCCGGTGCCCGGCGGCAGGTCGAGCAGCAGGACGTCGAGGTCGCCCCAGTAGACGTCGGCCAGGAACTGGTGGAGCGCCCGGTCGAGCATCGGCCCGCGCCACACGACCGGCGTGTTGCCCTCGGGCTTGAACATGCCGACCGAGATGACCTTGATGTCATGCGCCGACGGCGGCATGATCATGTCCTCGACCTTGGTGGGCCGCTCGGCGGCGCCCAGCATGCGAGGGATGCTGTGACCGTAGATGTCGGCGTCGACGATGCCGACCTTGAGGCCGCTGGAGGCCATCGCGGCGGCCAGGTTGACGGTGACCGACGACTTGCCCACGCCGCCCTTGCCGCTCGCGACGGCGAAGACGCGGGTCAGCGAGCCGGGCTGGTTGAAGGGGATCTCCTTCTCCGGCCCCCGGTCGCCCCTCAGCTTGGTCTGGAGGGTCTTGCGCTGCTCGGTGCTCATGACGTCGAGCTCGATCTGGACGTCCGTCACGCCGCCGACCTTGCCGACCGCCGTCTTCACGTCGCGGGTGATGGTGTCCTTCATCGGACAGCCTGACACGGTGAGGTAGACGCCCACCCGGACCGCGCCGTCGGGGGCGATCTCGATGTTCTTGACCATGTCGAGGTCCGTGATCGGGCGACGGATCTCGGGGTCGATGACGGTGGCGAGGGCGGCCGTCACCTGTTCCTGGGTTGGTGCCATCGAAGTCTCGGCACGAGGGAGTGCCGTCCCTCCTTAGTCGGTCTATGTGTGACAGGCGCTGGGAGCCAGCGGAAAATGCCCCTCCATGGTATGAACCCGGGGAGCCGCTGAGTTAATCCGCGCTGTTTGGGTGGCTGTTAGATGTCTGTGCAACAACGTCTAAGGTTACTGCGTGACTCTTCTGCGCGACGAGGGGCTCACCGCCGAGGAACTGGCGGTCTGGCGGATGTTGCAGCGGGCCCAGGTGCGCATCGCCCGCCGCCTGGAGGCCGAGCTGCTCGTGGCCCACGGGCTGCCTCTGGCGTCGTACGAGGTGCTGGCGCAGCTCGCCGAGGCGCCGGGGCGGCGGCTGCGGATGAACGACCTGGCCGACCGCGTCCTGCTCACGCGCAGCGGGCTGACCCGGCTGATCGACCGGTTGCAGCGGCACGGGCTGGTCGGCCGGGAGGCGTGCTCCGACGACGCCCGCGGGCTGTTCGCGGTGCTGACCGAGCCGGGGGCCGCGCGGCTGGCCGAGGCCACGCCCACCTACCTGCGCGGGGTCAAGAGCCAGTTCCTCGACCTGCTGGGCGGGGGCGACGTCGGCGAGGTGCGGGCGCTGCTGGCCCGGCTCGACGTCACTGACGCTTGTTGAGCTCCTCCAGCAGCCGGCCGAGCTCGGCGCGCAGGTAGTCGCGGGTGGCGACCTCGTTCAGGGCCAGGCGCAGGCCGGCGATCTCGCGGGTGAGGTACTCGATCTCGGCCTGGTTGCGGTCGGCGGACTCGCGGTCCTGCTCGTACTGGATGCGGTCGCGGTCGTCCTGGCGGTTCTGGGCGAGCAGGATGAGCGGCGCGGCGTAGCTGGCCTGGAGCGACAACATCAGCGTGAGGAAGATGAACGGGTACGGGTCCCACTTGAGCGCCGGAGGGGCGGCGACGTTCCAGATCACCCAGATCGCTACGAACACCGTCATGTAGACGATGAACCGGGCCGTGCCGAGGAAGCGGGCGATGCGCTCGGACAGGCGGCCGAACGCCTCGGGGTCGTAGTGCGGGCGCAGCGATCGGCGCAGCGCCCGAGGCTGGTCGAGCCGGTCAATGGTCACGGTGGTCCCCCTCGCGCCAGTCGTCGGGAAGCAGGTGGTCGAGGACGTCGTCGACGGTCACCGCGCCGACCAGCCTGCCCAGCTCGTCCACGACCGGCGCGGCGACCAGGTTGTAGTGGGCGAGGAAGGCGTGGACCTGGCGCAGGGTGAAGTCGGGCCTGATCGGGTCGAGCGAGGGGTCGAGCACGCGGCCGAGCAGCGTCGAGGGCGGCTCGCGCAGCAGCCGCTGGAAGTGCGAGACCCCCAGGTACGTGCCGGTCGGCGTCTCGGTGGGCGGCCTGGTCACGTAGACCTGGGCGGCGACGGCGGGCGGCAGGTCCTGCTGGCGGATGTGGGCCAGCGCCTCGGCCACCGTCGCGTTGGGCGGCAGGATGACCGGTTCGCTGGTCATCACGCCGCCCGCGGTGTCGTCGGCGTAGGTCAGCAGCCGCCGCACCGGGGCCGCCTCGCCGGGCTCCATGAGCGCCAGCAGCCTGGCCGCCTGGTCCTCGGGCAGGTCGTGCAGCAGGTCGGCGGCGTCGTCGGGGCTCATCTCCTCCAGGACGTCGGCGGCCCGCTCGGGTTCGAGGGTGCCGAGGATGCCGATCTGGTCGTCGGGCGGCAGCTCCTCCAGCACGTCGGCCAGGCGGTCGTCGGCGAGCTCGCGGGCGATCTCGATGCGCCGCTTGCTGGGCAGCTCGTGCAGGGCGCTGGCCATGTCGGCGGCGCGCAGCGACTCGAACGCGGCGATCAGGCCGGCCGCGCCCTGGTCCTTCTGCAGGGTGTCGAAGCCGGACACCTCGTTCCAGTCGACCGTCCTGGGCTCGCGCCGGCGGCCCTTGAAGAGCGCGACCTTGGTGATCTCCCAGCGGGAGGGCAGGGGCTCCTCCATGGCGACGTCGTAGACGGTCATGGGCTCGTCGCCGACGCTCACGGACAGGTCGAGCATCTCGCCGATGACCAGGGTCTCGGTGGCGCGCTGCTCGAACCTGCGCATGTTCAGCCGTCCGGTGAAGACGACGGCGCCCGCCTCGATGCGGCGCACGCGGGTGATCGGCAGGAACACCCGGCGGCGCGGCTGCACCTCGACGACCATCCCGTGGACCTGGGGATTCCCGGTGAGGCGCAGGCCCACCACGACGTCGCGCACCCGGCCGATCTGATCGCCCGTGGGGTCGAAGACGGGGGTCCCCGCCAGCCGGGCCACGAAGATCTTCACGTGGGCCAGGCTAACAGTGAGACGCCGTTGCGCCCCGGTTGCCTGGCATGTCAGTATCAAACGCATTTAACGCTGATTACTGCACGTAGAGGTGAACCATGAGGCTGACGGGGCTCGCACTGGCATTCGTGTCGTCGTGTTGTTTCGCGTTCTCCGGGCCGATGGCCAAGTACCTCATCACCGCCGGGCTGGCGCCGGTCGAGGCCGTCTGGACGCGGATGGCGGGCGCCGGGCTGCTGCTGGTCGCGGTGCTCGTGGTGGTCAAGCCGCGGGCGCTGCGCATCCCGCGCGCCCGGCTGCCGTTCCTCGGGCTGTACATCGTGATGGCCGTGGCGGGCGTGCAGTCGCTCTACTTCGTCGCGATCACCCGGCTGCCGGTGGGGATCGCGCTGCTGCTGGAGTTCATGGCCCCGGTGATGGTGGTGGCCTGGGTCAGGCTCGTCCGCAAGGTCCGCCTGGCCAAGGCCGCGTACGTGGGCGCGGTGATCGCGTTCGCCGGCCTGGCGATCGTCGTCGAGGCGTGGCAGGGCATGCGGCTGGACGCGTTCGGCCTGCTCCTCGGGCTGCTGGCCGGGGCGTGCTGCGCCGGGTACTTCCTGATGGGCGACAGCATGGGCCCCGACATCGACCTGCTCGGCCTGGTCACCTGGGGCATGATCGGCTCGGCCGTCGTGCTGGTCCCGTTCGCGCAGCCCTGGAACATCCCCTGGGAGGCCTTCACCCTCTCCGTCGCCCCGCAGGGCGGCACGACGCTGCCGGTGCTGGGGGCGTACCTGTGGCTGGTGCTGGTGGCGACGGCGCTGGCGTACATCCTGAGCATGAACATGGTGAAGCGGCTGTCGGCGGCGGTGGGCGCGACGGTCGCCTCGCTGGAGGTCATCGGCGGCGCGGTGGTCGCGTGGGCGCTGGTCGGCGAGACGCTGGGGGTGTTCCAGATCGTCGGCGGGCTGATCGTGCTCGGCGGCGCGCTGCTGGCCCAGACGGCCACCGCGGGCGCCCAGCCCGACCCCGCCCCGGACCGGCCCGTCGAGGTCACCGCCCAGGTCTGAACCCGGCGTTCCCGGGTCAGCGTTCCGGGGTGAGGCGCAGGACGGTGGAGTCGCGGGCCCAGCGCTCGGGCAGGTGCTCGCTGTCGGGGGCGTTGAGCCGCTCCTTGGCCAGCACCGCCACGGCGTCGGCCGCCGCGGCCTGATCGACCACCGAGACCGCCGCGTCGAACTCCACCAGCCGCGCGCCGTTGTCCTTGCTGCGCAGCGTCACGCGCACCCGGTCCAGCGCGCCGAGCCCCGGCAGGTCCTGCTCGCCGCCGCCGGTCACGAGGTAGATGGCGCCGTCGTGCCAGGCGTGCCAGGCCAGGCGCGGGCGGTCGAGGGTGAGCCAGAGGATGCCGGACTTCTTGGCGCCCTCCTCAATGGCCGCGATGTCGTCGCTCACGCTCAGACTGTAACCCTCGCAGGCGTACCTGGCGGAAGTGCATGCGTTGACGGTCGGGTCCGGCCCATCGTCAGCCCGCGACCTTGGAGTTTCGCGAGCCTGCTGGGCCGGACCCGAAACGTTCAGGCATTCACGGCTGGAACCGTCGGGCCGACACGCCCGTCATTCGGTGTCGATCTCGGCGTCGGCCGCGAACGCGGGCGGTGGCACGGCGCCGATGGAATCGATGAACGACCGTTCGCGACGGGCCAGCTCGGCCGCACGAAGGTCGATGAAGGCGTCGTCTTCGCCGGCCGACAGCCGTGCGTACGCCTCCTGCGACACGCCGAGGTCGCCGTGCTCGGACGATGACACATCGAGCATGCTCAGAAGATAGGCCCGTGCCGTGACACCGGAGTCGACCTCGAGGATCACACGGTTCGCCGGATTCGAGCCGTTGGCCAATCCGGTCTTGCCGGAGACTCTGCGAAATGCCGCCGTGTCGAGGCGACGGATCGTGTCCACAACTTGATAGGACTGCCCGTCCGTGGACTTCCGCAGAGGGAACTCCTTCAGCTCCCAGAGGAGATAGGCGCGCACTCGCGCACTGCGTAGGTCGAATCTCTCCGGATACGGCCGGGCCCTTTGATCGGCGAAGTCGAACATGCCCTGCCCGCCCTCGAAGTCACGGAGCCTTTTTCGTCCGGTGGCGAACGCGCGCATGTCCTGGATGGACTGTCTGCTGGTCGTCGAGTTCACGCTCGCGAAGTGCCCCGCCCACGAGGTGATCCAGAACCACCTGATGAGCACCTCGATCTGTTCGTCGGACGGATCGGGGCGCAGATGGAAAAAGAGAGTGAGCAACATCAGCTGGTTGTTGTACGGAATCAGCCGAGCGAGCGGAACCCCGATGTCGCCGCGAAGAAATTCCACCGCCCGGGACAACGCCACGTCGGTGTCCTGGACCGCCTGCGAGACCTTTCCTTCCATGCGCCTCGCCAGGACATCCCAATGCGCGCCGGTCACCTCTTCCTCGCCGGCGACGGCCAGCAGCGCACGGAAGCCGATGGTCGAGTTGATCTCGCCGAAACCTTCGGCCGCGACGCCGTCGAGGATGGCTGCGATGCTGTTGGCCAGACTCTCCTCACCTTGCCCCTTGTAGGTCAGAGCCGACACCATTTGGTCAGGGCTCATGGACTGGCCCTTGCTGTTGACCCGTGAGAAGACCTCGACTGCCTGAGCGAGGCTCCCACCCAGAAGCGTCACCACCGACACCTTGTACGACTTGATGCGCTGGGCGACCTGCTCGGCTTCCTCGATCAACTCGTCGAAATAGGCGCCGTCGCCGATGCTCTTGGCCAGGTCGCGAGCGTAGGCGAGAAAGTCAAGGGTTCTGAGCACCGAACGAACAGGGAGGTAGTTCGCCGGCGGCGGCCCCGGCTTCTTCCAATGCACGTACCGGTTGATCCGGCTGTCGCCCTGACCGAGCACCCGATAGACGTGCCAGATCCAGTCGCCCGAATCGCTCGAGTACGCCGTGTCATGCCTGTAAAGAGTCGCGTACAGCGTGGACAGGCGCTGGTGGCCGTCGAGGATGTACGTGACGCTCCTGCCCGGTGACACATCAGGAATCATCAAGTCGCCGACTATGCTGAGGCTCTCCAGTTCCGCCGACGTTTCCCAGAGCAACATGCTGCCGATGGGATAGCCACGTTCGATGCTGTCGAACAGGTCGAGCATCTGGTCGGGCCGCCAGACAAAGGGGCGCTGGAATTTGGGAATGCGTAGTTCGCCCTTGCGGACGTGGTCGAGGAGGGTCTCCAGCAGATTGACGTCGGGGCGTACGCCGATCTCGTCGGTGGCCGCCGGGTACTCCGGGGGGCCGTCCAGTCCGTGTTCGTCTTGCCTGCCAACCATGTCTCGTTCCTAGATGATGTCCCGTACCAGTGCGAGCAGCGATTGCAGTTCCTCGCACACGTCGGGGCCGAGGGCGTCGAAATCAGACCTCTTGAGCTTGCCCGCCTTGGCCTCCTGCTCGAGGATCAGCGTAAGTCCTTCGCCGAAGCCGTGTCGCAGGCCCACCCGCACGCGGTCGGGCAGTGAGTGGAAGAGTTCCGCCTGAACCTCGGGCACACGCGCACATTCCAGCCTTCGGTCCCAGAAGCCGTTCTTGAAGTCGAAGTATCCTCGCTGCTCGACGGACAGGGCCTTCAAGCAGTCGATCTTGGCTGTGAGTTCCGGCTGGGAGGCGCGAACAGCGGCTAAGACTCCGTTGGGCAGGTAGTTCTCGGCCTCGCGGAAGCGCAGAATGTGCCCCGTCACCCCTAACTCGGCCAGCCTCGCCAGCGCGCCCTGATGCCTGGAAGGCTCTTCGGGCGTCAACCGGTCGCTGTCCAGCAGGAAAGCCACGCGCTTGACGCGGCGAAAGGCTTCGCCTTCGGTCTTGACGACCTTGGGCACCTCGCCGCTGCCGCCCCCTTGGACGAACTCCAACCAGTTCTTCGTCCAAGCCTTGACGATCTCATCGGTGCCGAAGACGTAGGCGAGGGCCAGAATGAACGCCCTGTCACCCTCTTGGTTCTCCACGACGAACCGTGCCGGTCTACCGAGGTCCGAAACGTGATCGGAAAGACTCTCACCGCTGATGCGCACGGTTCGGGAGGGGCTGGCCGTACTGCCGGCCCAGGCCTGGCTGACCATGCCCTTCTCTGCCATGAGCGCGTATGCCTGGGCCTTCTTCGGCGCGTACTGCCGGAAATAGGCATTGACGTGGCCGAGCTGCTCCGGCGCGACCACCCAGTCATGGCGGCTCTCGATGAAATACCGCATCAGCTCGATGATCAGCTCGAAGGCCTCGTCCGTGAACGCCTCGCTGGTCAGCTCAATCTTCATTGTTCCCGCGGGTGAATTGCGCCTCGGCCAGCTTCTTCGTCTCCTCGAAATCCTCGGAGAAGACTCCCGCAGGCCAATAGTCCAGATTGCCGAAGTCATCGATCTCAATGCGCCGCACCCTAGAGGACCCCGCCCCGTGGTGCACGAAGTACACCGCCACGTCGCGTGGCGATATCTGTCCTTCCGCGATGCGGCGACGCAGCCTGAGCAACATGGTCTCGCTGTGGGTCTCGATGAGAAGACCGCCCGTGCCCTGCCGGGCGCCCGCGATGAAAAGGTCCGCCAGGAGTGCGTGGAAGGCTGGGTGCAGGTGGAGTTCGGGCTCCTCGATCACATGAAGAGTCCGCCGCTGGCCTGCTTCCTTATGGACCATCTCGTACGCCCGCTGTACGAGCAGCGGCAAGACCTGTGCGACCCCGGTGCCTGAGTCGAGAAGATTGACACTGAGATCCGGAGTGGCCAGGGAGCGGAGATTGATCGAGTAGAGGCGCCCCTGTGGCTCGATCTCCAGCCGCCAGCCCTCCAGGTTGTCCCCGATCAGACGATTGACCTGATCAAGGAGTACGCGGTCGCCGCGAACGTGGTCGTTCACCAGCATGCCGGCCGCGTGCTCACCCGCTGAGCCGACATCGTCGGCGTGTCGTGACGGCAGGCGCGTCAACCGGGAGGGACGCTGCCTGTAGGCGCTCAGATACCGGATGCCGTCGAAACACCGAGGAACGTCGTACCTGAGGTCGTTGAACCAGTGTCCTGAGGGACGGTTCGGGTCGGGGGCACTTGTCAGGACCGGGACGAGGCCACGCCATTCCACCGCCACCTCCACCGACGGCTCGTTGTCCAGGGTCATCACGTAGGACTGGCCAGGGTCGCTGGCGAGCCACTCCAACCGCAGGTGATGGCGTCCGTCGACGACGTCCAGTTCGCTGACGAACTGGATCTGCCGCTCCGCTATGTTCTGGATCTTCGCCTTCACCTCGACCGACCTCTTCGCCCCACCGGCCACGAACTCCAGACGTAGAGCGCGGTGCACATTACGGCCATGGACCAGGTCCAGATAGTCGGGCGGATCGTCGCCGAGGGCGTCAAGGTCAAGAGGGAGAGACGAGGTGGTGTGAATTCCGGTCTGAAGCAGGAGTGGGAGACGTGTTATCGCGCTTTTGCCGGAATTGTTTTTGCCAAGTACCACCGTGATGGGAGCGAGGTCGATTTCCTGCCGCTCCTTGAAGCAACGATAGTTCTCGACCGCCATGCGCAGCAGGGCCATGGCGCAACCTTAGCCTGAACAGAGTTGCGGACGCGGCATTCTTCACGAGTCCGCCCTTCTGTGCTGACAGTGCGATCGGCGCCTTCCGTAGTCGACCCTTGGCATGCTCGCTGCCTTTTCATGGTCTCCGGTGGACGCCGGGACGGGAAGAACCATATTCATGGGGATCGTCTCGCGCGGCTTCGCCGGAAAACACTTCCGGCGGCCGCGGCCGGAGCTGGCCGGGCGGGTGCCGCCGGGGCAGTATCTGGCGGAGGGGTTCCCGGTGCTCACGGCGGGGGCGACGCAGCACATCCGGACCGAGCGGTGGTCGTTCACCGTCAGGGGCGGCGCGGGCGAGCCCACCTGGACGTGGACGGACCTGCTGTCGCTGCCCGCCGAGCAGTTCACCGTGGACATCCACTGCGTCACCCACTGGAGCAAGCTCGACACCACCTGGACGGGCGTGTCCCTCGACCGGCTGCTGACCGGGGCCGACCGGGCGGCGGGGTACGCGCTGGCCGTCAGCTACGGCGGCTACGCGACCAACCTGCCGGTCGAGGAGATCGTGGACGGCAAGGCGTGGCTGGTCTACGCCTACGAGGGCGCGCCGATCCCGCCCGAGCACGGCGGCCCGGTACGGATGCTGGTGCCCGCCCACTACCTGTGGAAGAGCGCCAAGTGGATCCACGAGCTGTGGCTCATGGACGAGGACCGCCCCGGCTTCTGGGAGCGGTCCGGCTATCACAACTTCGGGGACCCATGGCGGGAACAGCGGTACTACGACGACTGACCTGGCAGCCGGCCACGATCGCCGAGGTCGTCCCGGAGACCGACCAGACGCGTACGCTGCTGCTCGACGTGCCCGGCTGGCCGGGACACCGCGCCGGTCAGCACGTGGACGTGCGGCTGACGGCCGACGACGGCTACCAGGCGACCCGGGCGTACTCGCTGGCCGGCGCGCCCGGCGAGCGGCCCGCGCTCACCGTGGCCAGGGTGGCGGGCGGCGAGGTGTCGCCGTACCTGGTGGACGTGGCCGAGGCCGGCGACCAGGTGGAGGTGCGCGGCCCGATCGGCGGCTACTTCGTGTGGGAGCCGGCGCCGGACCGGCGGCCGCTGCTGCTGGTCGCGGGCGGGTCCGGCGTGGTGCCGCTGCGCTCGATGCTGCGTCACCGCGCCCGGCTGGGCGACGGCACCCCGGTACGGCTGATCTACTCCGTGCGCGACCCCGGCCAGGTGATCTACCGCGACGAGCTGGAGTCCGCCGACGGCGAGGTGAGCTTCGTCTACACCCGCTCGGCCCCGACGGACTGGCCCGAGCCCGTGGGCCGCGTGGACCGCTCGCAACTGGCCCGGCTGGCCTGGCCGCCCGCCCACGAGCCGCTGGCCTACGTCTGCGGCCCGACCGCGTTCGTCGAGCACGTCGCCGAGATCCTCACCGCCCTGGGCTACCCGCCCACCGACGTCCGCACCGAGCGGTACGGCTAGGAGAGACACCATGCAACAACCCGTGGACGGCAACGCGGCGGCAGGCCTGCTGGCCCAGTTCTTCGGCCGGGACATGACGGCGGCCCAGGGCGTCTGCGCGCAGTGCGGCATGAACGGCCCGCTGGGGGAGGCCACCGTGTACGGCCCCGCCCCCGGCACCGTGCTGCGCTGCCCGAACTGCGACAACGTGCTCATGACCCTGGTGGAGGCGCCGGGCCGGATGATGGCCGCGATGCCGGGCCTGAGCATGCTGGAGACGTCCGTGCAGGGAGGGCGGTGACCGTGGCCGTCGTCTCCAAGGGCTTCAAGGGGCGTGGCGGGCACGACGACCGGCTGCCGCCCGGCCAGTACCTCACGACCGGCTTCCCCGTCCTGTCGGCGGGCCCGACGCCCCGCCTCGACACCGCGGACTGGACGTTCACCCTGGTCACCGAGGCCGGCCGGGAACGCACCTGGACCTGGGACGAGTTGCTGGACCTGCCCCAGAGCGCCCCGCACACCGACATCCACTGCGTCACCGGCTGGTCGAAGTTCGACACCGACTGGCAGGGCGTGTCGCTCGACGTCCTGCTCGACGACGTGGACACCGGGGCGGAATTCGCGGAGGCGTACTGCCACGGCGGCTACACCACCAACCTGCCGCTGGCGGACCTGCGCGACGGAAAGGCGTGGATCGCCCACACCTTCGACGGCGACCCGCTGCCCGCCGAGCACGGCGGCCCGGCCCGCCTGCTGGTCCCGCACCTGTACTTCTGGAAGTCCGCCAAGTGGGTGAAGGGCCTGCGCCTGCTCGACCGCGACCGGCCCGGCTTCTGGGAACGGGCCGGCTATCACAACTACGGCGACCCGTGGCGCGAGCAGCGCTACTGGAACAGCTGATCGTCCCCATAGACGGGGGACGCCTGCCGGAGGCGTCCCCGCAGCCGTTAGCGTGGGCGCATGCGCTCACGTCGTTCCGTGCTCTCCGTGCCGGGCAGCAACCCCCGCTTCCTGGAGAAGGCCCAGACCCTGCCCGCCGACGAGGTCTTCCTCGACCTTGAGGACTCCGTCGCGCCCCTGGCCAAGGACGAGGCCCGCAAGAACGTCGTGACCGCGCTGCGCGAGGGCGACTGGACCGGCAAGACCCGCGTGGTCAGGGTCAACGACCTCACCACGATGTGGACGTACCGGGACGTCATTGAGGTCGTGGAGGGCGCGGGGGAGTTCCTCGACTGCCTGATCCTGCCCAAGGTCCAGGACCCGACCGAGGTCGTCTGGCTCGACACCCTGCTGACCCAGATCGAGCGGTCGATGGGCTACGAGGTCGGCCGCATCGGCATCGAGGCCCAGATCGAGAACGCCCGGGGCCTGGTCAACGTCGACGCCATCGCCGGGTCGTCCAGAAGGCTGGAGGCCCTGGTGTTCGGGCCGGCCGACTTCATGGCCTCGATCAACATGCGCACCCTCGTGGTCGGCGAGCAGCCGCCCGGCTACGACGAGGGCGACGCCTACCACTACATCCTCATGCGCCTGCTGATGGCCGCCAGGATGCACGACCTCCAGGTGATCGACGGCCCCTACCTCCAGATCAAGGACGTCGAGGGCTACCGGAGGGTCGCCCGCCGGGCCGCCGCCCTCGGGTTCGACGGCAAGTGGGTGCTGCACCCCTTGCAGGTGGAGGCGGCCAACGAGGTGTTCTCACCCAGCCAGGAGGACTACGACCACGCCGAGCTGATCCTGGAGGCGTACGAGCACTACACCACCGTGGAGCGGCGCGGCGCGGTCATGCTGGGCGACGAGATGATCGACGAGGCGTCCCGCAAGATGGCGCTCGTCGTGGCCGCCAAGGGCCGTGCGGCCGGTCTGAGCAGGACGAAGTCGTTCACACCTTGACGCCGACCGCCGTGAAGAACCAGAACGACGAGGTCAGCCAGAGCCCGGTCAGCGCCGTGAACGCCAGGCCGCCGAGCACGGGCAGCGTCCAGCCCGGTGCGCCGCGCCTGGGCAGCGCCAGCATCTTCGCCGTGAACAGGCCGTAGAAGAAGCAGCCGAGCAGCGAGTGGGCCAGCACGCGCGGCACGTCGTACTGGAGGCCCAGGGCGTACAGGCAGTGGAAGGCGACGGGGATCGTCAGGAGGAACGCGAGCCGCCCCGACCAGCGGTGGACGCCGGCCGGGATCTCGACGCCGAGCCTGCCCCACATCGACAGCGCCGAGACCACCTGGACGACCGCCAGCGCGAACGCCCCCGTCGTCAGCCACGCCTTCATCGGCAGCGCGCCGGAGAACCCGGCCGGGCCGACCGCGAACCCGGTGGGCGTGTGCGCCCGGCCGTAGACGCCGAGCGCCACCGCCACCAGGCCGCCGGCCAGCAGCGGGACCAGGAGCACGGTGGCCGTCCGGTGCGACGGCTGCTGGATGGCGGTCATTGCATCTCCTCGATGAAGTCGTCGACGTCCTGCGGACGGACCGTGGCGCCGGCGACGGTCACGGGGGTGGTCGGCCGCCCGGCGTCCAGCGGGGGGATCCGCACCTGGTCCTGGCCCACGAAGGCGGCGCCGACCTGGTCGTAGCCGCCGCCCGGACGCGGGACGCGGATCCAGCCGGCCCGCAGCCTGGCACCTCTGACCTGCGCGGTCGCCCGGTACAGCCCGGACGGCCGGACCACCGCGGGCGCGTTGAAGCTCCACCTGGAGCCGCCGACGGTCAGGCTGCCCCTGGCCCGTCCGCCGCCGAGCGTGGCCGTCACGCGAGCCGTGCCCGGACCCTTCAGCACGACCCTGCCGCCGGCCTCGCCGCCCTTGAACCAGGCTTCGGCCTTGCCGTCGCAGAAGTAGCCGACGGCCGTGCCGTCGCGGACGGAGATCGCTATCAGGCCGCCGTTGCCTTTGACGTACCCGCCGTAGTCGGCCTTGGGGATCTTCTCGGCCTCCGTCCGCGAGGGCGACGGCGACGAAGTCGGGGACGAGCTGAGGGACGGGGGCGGGGGCGGGGTCGGCGCGGCGGCGGCTGCGGTGTCGGGCGCCGGTGTCGCGGTGATGCTGGCGACACCCAGCCCCGCGGCGAGGACTGCGCCCGCCGCCAGGGTGATGAAAGGTCCCAGCCTTGACATGGACTGCTCCCAGGGTCGGAATGCCGTACGAATCCGAGCATCCGCCCAAAGGGGTGAGCCGTCTGTGAACTTATGCTCACCCGGCAGACAGAATGTATGGATGCAGGAGAACCCTGGACCGAATTCGCCATATGGCAGTCAGCCGCCTGGGCCGCCCGTCTATCCTTATGCGCAGCCGCCCGTGCCGCACCAGCGGTCCTGGTTCCTGCCGACGCCGCAGGGTGCGCGTTACGACCATCTCGCCCGCACTCCGGCGAACGAGCCGTGGCGGGCCGTCGTCGGCACGATCGTCGTCGGCCTCGGGTTCTTCGTCATCGGCACCGGCGTGCTGCTCGTGGGCAAGGCGATCGAGTGGATCCTCGGCCTGCCCGTGCCGACCGACCCCGGGCAGATCTTCGGCGATCCGGTGTTCGGGCTGGTCATGGTGCTGCTGTCGATCGCGGCCGTGCTGCCCCTCGTCTTCGGTACGGCCGCGCTCGTCCAGCGCCGCCGGCCGGGCACGTTGTCGTCGGTCGCGGGACGGCTGCGCTGGTCGTGGCTGCTGCGCTGTCTCGGCCTGGCCGTGCTCGCCCTGGTGCTGGGGCAGATCGCGCAGGTCACGGCCCTGTCGTTGTCCGGCGAGGAGTACTCCGACCTGTTCGGCTGGGTCGGCTGGGAGCGGTTCCTGCCCGCCCTCGTGGTGATCGTGTTGCTGGTGCCGTTCCAGGCGGCGACCGAGGAGTACATCTTCCGCGGCTGGTTCGTCCAGGCGGTCGGGGTGCACGTGCGGAATCCGGTGTGGGCGATCGTTCTCGGGTCGTTGTTGTTCGCGTCCTTGCACGGCTATTCGTGGGTGGGGCTGCTCGACGTGTTCGCCTTCGGGGCGGTGATGGGCTGGCTGGCCGTACGGACCGGGGGGCTGGAGGCGCCGATCGCCCTGCACGTGATCAACAACATGTTGGCCTTCGGGCTCAGCGCGGCCTCTGGCAGCCTCCAGGACGCGCTGGACCAGGGCAAGACGGCGATCCCGTGGCAGGCGTTGTCGGGAACGGTGGTGCAGCTCGGGGTGTATGCGATTGGTGTGTTGTATATATCCAAAAAGCGGTCAGTCAGTGCTATTTCTGGATAAATCAGGCGAGAAGTGCGGGAAATCTCGCTAGAGAGGTCTCGCCAATCCGGCTCAAGCATGCTGGTCTGGTTCCTGTGGGCCAGGCGAGGGTGTCACGGAGGTGATCGTTTTGGTGGGACTGGGTAGAAAATAGGCGCATAAGGTGGGACGGGATTTGTGGAACGGTCCGCCACAAACGGCCCGTCCACTCACCGTTTCTCCCGCGCAACCCGGTTGACCAGGTCCGATTAGACGGGTTCCACCTGTACGACGAGTTCGACTAGGAGGTGCGGCGCGTGGCCTCCGGCCCCAGCGATCCGCCACGGCGACCGCCGGACGACGACGACCCGCGTCCTGAGGACGCCTCGGAGCCCCCCTCTGCCGAGGAGCCCAGGATCCGCCACTCCCCGCCCGGTCCCACCGACGATCGGGCCCGGGGCTTACCCTTGACCTCCCCTTGGGGCATGCCGCCGTTCGCGTCCCCGATCCCGGAGGAATCCCCGCAGGAGCCGCCCAAGGGGCGCAGGCCCTACAGCTCGCCGACGGCCGAGCCCGAGGTCGAGCCGCGCCGCCGTCCCAGGCGCGTGGTCAACCGCCCGGACAAGCTGGTCGCCGGCGGCCCGCCGCGCCAGGAGCCGCCCGCCGAGCCGCCCGCCGAGCCGCCGTCCCCGCCCGCCGAGGAGCCGGCCGCCGAGGAGCCGGGGGAGAGCGCCGCCCCCGTCAGACCCCACCGCGAGCCGCCGTACCACCTGCCGCTCCCCGCCGACGAGGCCCCCGAACCCCCTGCGGAAGAGCCAGCTCCGCAGTCCGAGGTCCCCGAGCCCGCATCCGACGTGGCCGGGCAGGACGATCCCGAGGTCAGGCGGGTCGGCCGCCCTCCCGGCGGGCGTCCCACCAGACCCGACCTGCTGGTCGCCACCGGCCCGCCGCGTCCCGGCGGGGCCGGCGGCAGGCACCACAGAGGCCCTGCCCCCGCCGCCGTACGCAGGTCCAGCCCCGTGCACCGGGGCAGCAGAGCGGCCCCGATCGCCCTCACCATGGCCCTGGCGCTCCTGGTGGCCGCCGGGGTGCTCGTATGGCGCTGGAGCGACACCGACCCCACAGGGCTGCGCCTGGAGGCCGGCACCGGCCGTTCGGGGGACGACCTCTTCACCGTCCCCGCCGCCGGCGTCGGCACCGACCAGAAGCTCAACGACCTGGTCTCCGTCGGCCGCGCGGTGGTCGCGGTCGGCAGCGACACCACCAGCCCGACCCCGCGCCCGCTCTTCCTGTTCTCGCCCGACGCGGGCCGGCACTGGCAGCTCGGCCAGGTGAGCGGCGCCTCCACGCCCACCGTCCAGCGCGTGGTCGGCGGCGACGGACGGTGGCTGGCCAGCGGCGGCGACGGCCCGTCCGGCGAGCGCGGCCTGTGGACCAGCACCGACGGCTTCAGCTGGACGACCGTCGACCCGGCCGGCATGGCCGCGTTCCGGCCCGGCGACCAGGTCCACGACATCGCCAGGACGGCCTCGGGCTTCGTCGCCGTCGGCGCCACGGCGGGCGAGGGCGGCCCCGGCCCGGCGGCCTGGCGCTCGTCCGACGGCCGGTCCTGGGAGCGTGTGGAGACCAGGGGGCTGGACGTCCAGGAGCTCAGGGCGGTCGTCGCCAAGGGCGACACGGTCGTGGCCGTCGGCCGCCCGGCCGACGGGGGCGGCTCGCGGGTGCTGCGCTCCTCCGACGGCGGCGGCCGGTGGCAGGCGACCGGCTTCCAGCTCCCCGAGGCCGAGCCGCGTACGGGCACGGTGGCCGTGCTGCCCGAGCGGTTCGTCCTGGTGCCGACCAGGCAGCGTACGGTCGACGGCGACGTCCGCGTCTACTGCTCGCCCACCGGCGCCCAGTGGTCGCAGTGCGGTTCCATCGGCGGCCTGAGCGGTGAGAGCCCGGGGGTGGAGTCGCTGGTCTCCTACCGGTCCGGCGTGGCCGCGATCTACCAGGCCACCTTGGGCAAGTACTCGGTCCTGACCAGCGCCGACGGGCGCGGCTGGGCCAAGCGGGCCGACCTCGGCGACCTGTCGGGCGCCACGCTGCGCGGGTTCACGATCTCCGACGGCGGCACCCTGTTCGCCGGCGGCGACCAGGCCGCCTCCGACGTCGACAACCAGCTCGTGCTGATGACCGCGCCGCCGCGCGGCGCCGCCTCCCGCGTCCAGCTCGGCCAGGTGGAGGGGCTGACCAGGGTCTCGCGCGAGACCACCAGGCTGGCCGCCGACGGCGGCCGGTACGTCGCGGTCGGCTCCGCCTCGGGCGACGCCGGCCTGTGGACGATCAGGAACTGGCAGCGCTGGAAGTCGATGAGCCTCGGCGGCCCCGGCAGGCAGATCCTGGAGGACGTCGCCCACGGCGGGCGCGGCTGGCTGGCGGCCGGCAGCACCCAGACGAACCTGGCCGTCACCGATCCCCTGCTCGTCACCTCCGAGGACGGCGAGACCTGGCGGCGCGTGCCGGTCTCCGGCGACCTGGCCCGCGACCGCGACCAGCCCTACCTGGACACCCACGCCGTCGCGGCGGGCAAGAAGGGCTACGTGCTGGCCGGCGAGTCCCACGACCAGGCGGGCTCGGCGGCCGCCGCCATGTGGTTCACGCCCGACCTGCGCAAGTTCACCCGGTCCAAGAAGCTGCCCCAGGGCGGCTCGGGCGTACGCGTCCACGACGTGATCGCGACCCAGGGCGGGTACGTCGCGGTCGGCGGATCCGGATCCGGCGACCGGGAGAGCAGCGTGGTCTGGTTCTCCGACGACGGCGTGAACTGGACCGCCCGCAAGCGCCTCACCCCGCCGGACGCCACGTCGGCCGGGCTGCGGCAGGTCACGACGTACCACGACAAGCTCGTCGCCATCGGTACGGCCGTGACGAACGGCTCACGCCGCGCCTTCTCCGCCGTGTCCGACGACGACGGCGAGAGCTGGACGACGGCGTGGCTGCCCGCCGACCAGGCGGCGGCGGTGCACGACCTGGCCGCGGCCGACCAGGGCCTGGTGGCGGTCGGCTGGCACGGCACGCCTGGTGAGGGCGACAGCGCGGCCTGGGTGTCCCAGGACGGCCTGTCGTGGAACCGCATGTCCCTGACCAGGGACCGGCTCGCCGGCCCCGGCATGCAGGCCCTGACGGCGGTGGCGGTCAGCGGCACGGAGGTGGTGGCGCTCGGCAGGTCCACGACGTACGACACCGACCACCTGATCCTGTGGACCTCCAGCCTCACCGTGGACCGGTGAGCACGTCCCAGTCGGTCAGGCAGCCGAGCAGCCCTTCGGTGAGCGGGAGCAGCGCCAGCTCACCGGGGGCGCACCACCGCACGTCGGCGGCGTCGTCACCGGCGACGGGCACGCCGCCGTCCGAGGTGGCCAGGTAGTCGCGGATCACGTACGTGACGCCGCCCGGCCCGGGACGCTCCACCGCGCCCGCCAGGCGGCCCACCGCGACACGCAGCCCGGTCTCCTCCATGACCTCGCGGCGCACGCCCTCCGCGTCGGTCTCGCCGGGCTCCAGCCGCCCGCCGGGCAGCGACCACAGGCCCTTGCCCGGCGGACGGCCGCGCCGGACGAGAAGAAGCCGGTCAGAGGCGTCGAAAATGATCGCGCCGACACAATTTACGCGCACATGGCCAAGATTACGACGGGATAACAGATGCCGGTCTTGACGCGGCCGTGCCGGAGGAAGCACCGTGGGTAGCTGTGAGAGCGGCTCCTACCTGTCCAAGGTGCTTCGGCCCGCTTCACGGGTCGAGCGGCCTGTCCGGTGTGTTCCATTGCGACACACACGGCGATGTCCTGCCGTACCAGCCTCCGAGAGCGCCTACGGGCGAATCGCTGGAGGCCATGCGGAAACGCTCGGTGGTGCCCGTGTGGCTGCCCTGGCCATTGCCGCCCGGCTGGACGGTGACCGGGTTCGGTGAGGCCGGCGACGAACGTACCGGCTCGCGGGCCAGCGTCGTCGCGCTCAGCGGGCCCTCGCCGATCGAGGGGCCGGCCGACCTGCTGGTCATCGCCGAGGAGCCGGGCGTGGGGCTCGGCGCGACGTTCGCGGGGCTCGACGGGCCCGACCCCGGTGAGGGGTTCGACTCCGGGCCGCCCAACGCCAAGATCGAGGTGATGGGGCATCCCACGGCGATGTGGTGCCTGGGCGGCATCGACGACCGCGCCGTCTACGCCGGTGAGGCACTCGGCAACTGGTTGTGGACCATCGCCTGGCCCGCCGAGGCCGGCTGCATGATCGCGATGGCCGAGCTGTCCCTCCAGGACGCCCGCGACCGCGACTTCGAGGTGCCGTTCGGCGGCTTCTCGCCGCGGCTGGAAGACTGAGCGGGCGCAGTGCAGGGCTGAGCACGGTCTGGAGCACAGAGTCGAGCGCAGGGCTGAGTGCAGGGCTGAGCACAAGGATCGCCTCCCCCGGGCGGCCGGTTGGGGGAGCGGTGTCCGGGGTCAGGTTCTTCGTCGAGGCGTTCGTGACGATGTTCGTGATCATGGACCCGCCGGGCGTCATCCCGCTCTTCCTCGCCTACACCTTCGGCCGCACCCCCGCCGAGCGCAGGCGCATCGCCTGGCAGGCCGCGGTGACGGCGTTCTGCCTGGTGGTGGTGTTCGCGGTGTTCGGACGGGCCATCCTGTCGTACCTGCACGTCGAGGTGCCCGCCATGCAGATCGCGGGCGGGCTGCTGCTCCTGCTGGTGGCCCTGGAACTGCTGCGCGGCGCGGCCGAGCCGCGTACCGACACCGTGCGCTCGAACGTGAACGTGGCCCTGGTCCCGCTCGGCACGCCGCTGCTGGCCGGGCCCGGCGCGATCGTGGCGACCATCGTCTTCGCCCAGCAGGCCGAGGGACGCGCCGACGGGCTGGCCGCGCTGATGCTGGCCATCGCGGCCGTGCACATCCTGCTGTGGCTGTTCATGCGCTTCTCGGTCAGCATCATCCGGGTCATCAAGGAGAACGGCGTGGAGCTGGTCACCAGGATCGCCGGCCTGCTGCTCTCGGCGCTCGCGGTGCAACTCATCATCAACGCGATTCGCGCTCTCATGCAGACGGGCTAAAGTTCGGAAGCGTGACAGCGCGTATCGAGCGAGTGGTGACCGAGGGCGTCGTCGACATCGACGGCACCGAGCACAAGGTCGAGAACAACACCTGGATCATCGGTGACGACGACGAAGTCATCGTCATCGACGCGGCGCGTGACGCCGAGAAGATCCTCGAGCAGGTGGGCGAGCGTGAGGTGCTGGCCGTCATCTGCACCGCGGGCCTGCCCGACCACGTCGGCGCGGCCATCGAGGTGGCCAGCAGAGACGAGGCGGTCGTCGCCCTGCACCCCAAGGACAAGCCGCTGTGGCGGGAGACCTGGCGGGAGACCTGGCCCGACATCGACATGGAGGACGACGGCGTCTTCGGCGTCGCCGACGTCCAGCTCGACGTCATGGAGACGCCCGGGGTCTCGCCCGGCGGCATCTCGCTCTACTGCGAGGCGCTCGGGGCTGTCTTCACCGGCAAGGCCCTGCAGGCCGACGGGCCGGGCAAGCTCGGCGGCGAATACCCGGCGCTGGCCGACCAGCTCACCTCGATCGGCGGCCGGCTGTTCACGCTCCCGGCCGACACGCGGGTGCTGGCCAACCACGGCGACGAGGTCACCGTCGGCGACCTTGAGCCGCACTTCGACGACTGGGTGTCGGGCTCGCTGACCCGCGACCCGGCCGCCCCCCGCGAAGACGAGGGCCCGCTGACCGACGGCACCAGGATCTCCGGCATCAAGCTCGGCCCCGGCGACGAATAGGTGTACGACCAGCTTCCGCTGGACGGGATGCCGCGGCGGCTCTACGCGTGCACGCCGTCGCGGTTGAACACCTGGCTCGACTGCCGCCGCCGCTACCGGTTCACCTACCTGGACCGGCCGCAGCCCTCCAAGGGGCCCGCCTGGGCGCACAACAGCGTCGGCGCCAGCGTGCACAACGCGCTGGCGGCGTGGTGGCGTGAGCCGTACGAGCGGCGCACGCCGCTGACGGCCGCCGTCCTGCTCACGAACGGGTGGATCACCGAGGGCTTCAGGGACGCCGAGCAGTCGGGGGAGTGGCTGAGCCGGGCCCGCGACCTCGTGTCCGGATATGTCACGACCTTAGATCCGGCCGACGATCCGGTCGGCGTCGAGCGCACGGTCGCCACCCGTACCAAGGTGATCGCGCTGTCCGGGCGCATCGACCGGCTCGACCGGCGCGGCGACGAGCTGGTCGTGGTCGACTACAAGACCGGCCGCCGTCCGCTGACCCAGGACGACGCCCGCTCGTCCCTCGCCCTGGCCACGTACGCGATCGCGGCCTCCACGATGATGCGCACGCCGTGCCGGGCGGTCGAGCTGCACCACCTGCCCACCGGCGAGGTCGTCGAGTGGCGCCACACCGACGAGTCGCTGGGCCGGCACCTGCGCCGCGCCGAGGAGATCGGGGTCGAGGCCGCCACCGCCGACGACCGCTACCGCGCCGTCATGGGCGCCCCCACCTCGGCCAAGCGGCCCGCCTCGGCGGCCGGGCGGGGGGCGGGAGAGCGTCCCGTCGTCGGCCCGGCCCGGGTTCCCGCCGACCTCGACACGGTGTTCGCGCCCAGCCCTGGCCCGCTCTGCTCGTGGTGCGACTTCCGCCGCCACTGCCCCGAGGGTCAGACCGCCGGATCCGACCGCAATCCCTGGGACGGCCTCGCCGACTGACCCCCGGGAACGTCCGTCCCCGTCGCCGGCCAGCGGCGGGGGTCGGTCAGGCCTTTGAGCCCCTTGCTCACGTCGTAGCCGGCCGCGCCGAGCCGGGCCCGCGCGCCCGCCAGCATCGCCCGCGTGGACGGCATGAACGCCCGGTCGTGCACCGGCTCGGGCAGCGCGTTCATGCCCAGCCGGAAGGCCCTCAGCGCCGCGTTGACCGCCGCCGGGGGCACCTCGGGCAGGACGCCGTACATGCGGCGGGCCCATTCGGGGAGCGTGTAGTAGCAGAGCGCGCCGAAGGGGAAGTAGGCCGGTTTGCCCGGCGACAACCTGCGCAGCTCCTTCGGCAGCCGGGGCCACAGCAGGAACCGCACGGTCGCCGCCGCCTCCTCGGTGACCCGCAGGGCGGGCCGGACCTGCTTGAAGTAGGCGTCCATCTCGGCGCACGAGCCGGGGACGTCCTCCGGGTGCAGCCCGACGTAGGAGGCGCTCCTGCGCTGCTCGCGCAGGTAGCGGTCGGCCTGCCGCTCGTTCAGCCCGAGCCCGCCGCGCCTGGCCACCTCCAGGTACGACGACACCTCCGCGCAGTGGACCCACAGCAGCAGCTCGGGATCGTCGACCCGGTGCGTGCGCCCGGTAAGCGGATCGGTGATGCGCAGCGCCCTGTGGATGCCGCGCACCCGCCGGCCGATCTCGTCGGCCTCCGCCGGGCTGCCGAACGTCACCCGGCCCACGAAGTCGGCGGTGCGCCGCAGGCGGCCGAACGGGTCGTCCTGGAAGTTGGAGTTCTGCCAGACGCCGAGCATGGCCAGGGGATGCAACGCCTGCAACATGAGGCCGCGTACGCCGCCCACCCACATCGAGCGGTCGAGATGCACCTGCCAGGTCGCGCTCCGAGGCGCCTGGACGACGAGTTCGTCCGTCATAGCAGGTGCATGATTACATCACATTGGACCTTGTGTCCAAATAGTGCTTCTCGGCCGCGTTCCAGAACCTGACCAGCGCCGCGGCCGTCGTCTCCGGCGCCTCGACGGCTGGGGAGTGGACCGCGCCGGGTACGACCACGCACTCGGCGCCGAGCCGGGCGGCCGTCTCCGACTGGGTCTCGGGCGACCAGCCGTCGTCGTGCTCGCCGTAGAGGACCAGGGTGGGGATCTCGATCTGACGCAGCTCGTCGGTGCGGTCGTGCATGTGCAGGACCTGCTCGGCCATCTGGGCCAGGCCCGTGGGGGAGTTGGTCAGCAGCCGCTTGCGCAGGAACGCCATGATCTCGTCGGAGACGTCGGCGGCCAGCGCCTCGGGCTCCATCCGGTGGTGCCAGAGGTGTTCGAGCCCCTGGGACGGGATCTCCTCCATGATCTCCCGGCCGTTGCGCGCCCGCCTGCCCTCGATGGCCGCGGGGCCGGAGCTCATCAGCGTGAACGAGGCGAACCGGGTGCGCCCGTCGATCACGGCCTCGCGCGCGACCAGTCCGCCGAAGGAGTGGCCCACCAGGTGGACGGGGTCGCCGCCGCCGAGGGCCTGGGCGAGCAGGTCGACGTCGGCCCCCAGGGCGGCGCAGGTGTAGGCGGCGGGGTCGTCGGGGCCCGGGGTCTCGTACTGGCCGCGCAGGTCGACGGCCACCACCCGGCGGCCGGACTGCGCCAGGGTCATCAGGACCGCGATGAAGTCCTCCTTGCTGCCGGTCAGGCCGGGGACCAGGAGGGCGGGCCAGCGCTCGACCACTCCGCTGACCGGAAGCGCCTCCAGAGCCGCGAACGCACCCTGGGGCGTTTCGAGCTTCTGCGGCGTCACACCGGGCGGCAGGTCGAGGAATCGCGGCGTACTCACGTGGGGCAACAATACCCAGAGGTCAGCGCCTCGACACCGGCAAACGGACTACGCTGATGCAAGTTCTGGGGAGTTGTGAGCTATGCGTGATCTCGATGTCCGCCCGGCGACCTCGTGGGCGGACGTGCTCACCGTCTTCGGGCCGCGTGGTGCCTGCGCCGACTGCTGGTGCATGTGGTTCAGGGTGGCCGGGGCGCAATTCCGGGCCATGGAGGCCGGTGAGCGCCGTGACCGCCTCCAGGGGCTCGTGGAGGGCCCTGGGGCGGCTCCGGGGGTCCTGGCCTACCTGGAGGGCACACCTGTCGGCTGGTGCGCCGTGGGGCCGCGTGAGGAGCACGTACGGCTCGTCCGCTCGCCCGTCACCAAGCCCGCCGACCCGGAGGAGACCGGTGTGTGGTCGGTGACCTGCTTCTACGTGACCCGCGCCGGACGCGGCCAGGGGGTCACCGCCGCCCTGCTGGCCGGCGCGGTCTCGTACGCGGCCGAGCAGGGGGCGCGGGCGGTCGAGGGATACCCCACGGACTCCGGCAGGAGCCTCCAGGCCAGTGAGCTCTACCACGGCTGGCTCTCGCTCTTCGAGGACGCCGGCTTCAAGGAGACCGGACGCCGGTCGCCGACGCGTCCGGTCATGCGGCTGGGCCTGGCATAGGCCCGTACAAACCATCCGTACAGACGAG